>CBIMKI010000001.1:0-33159 GCA_966244395.1 uncultured Sphingobium sp.
AGCCGCGCGCGCCTCTTTACGATCATGCGCGAGGAATTCGACGCCATCGAGGCTTAATTCTCCACGCCTCGCCGCTCCACCATCGCGACCGCCGACGACGGCATCGAGGACGAGGATCTCATCGAGCGCGAGGACATGGTCGTGACCGTGACCATGCAGGGCTATATCAAGCGCACTACGCTCGACACCTTCCGCGCGCAGAACCGCGGCGGCAAGGGCCGCGCGGGTATGGCGACGAAGGATGAGGACATCATCACCGAGATGTTCGTCACCTCGACGCACAATCCGGTGCTGTTCTTCTCCACCCACGGCAAGGTCTATCGCCTCAAGGTCTGGCGCCTGCCCGAGGGCGGCCCGGCGACGCGTGGGCGGCCAATGGTGAACCTGCTGCCGCTCGCCGAGGGCGAGACGATCCAGACCGTGCTGCCGCTGCCCGAGGACGAGGCGGAGTGGGCGAACCTGCATGTCATGTTCGCTACCGCCAAGGGATCGGTGCGCCGCAATAGCATGGACGCCTTCGCCAACGTGCCGTCCAACGGCAAGATCGCGATGAAGTTTGAGGGCGACGATGCGGATGATCGGCTGATCGGCGTGGCGCTGCTGAGCGAGGAGGACGACGTGCTGCTCGCCTCGCGCCAAGGCAAGGCCATTCGTTTCCGCGCGGACGACGTGCGCGAGTTCCAGAGCCGCAACTCCACCGGCGTGCGCGGCATGACGCTTAAGGAACGCGACGAGGTCATCTCGCTTTCTATCCTGCATCGCGCCGGCATCCGGGACATGGACGAGCGCGAGGATTATCTGCGCTTCGCCCCGTGGAAAGCCGAGAAGGAAGGCGAGCCCGTGATGGGCGCCGAGCGCTTCGAGGAGCTGCGCGCGCGCGAACAGTTCATCCTCACCGTCTGCGCCAATGGCTATGGCAAGCTCTCGTCGGCGTTCGAGTATCGGCGGACCGGGCGCGGTGGCCAAGGCATCACCAATATCGACAATATCGAGCGCAACGGCCTCGTCGTGGCGAGCTTCCCAGCCCATCAGGTGGATCAGCTCATGCTCGTCACCGATCAGGCCAAGCTCATCCGCATCGGCCTCTCCAGCCTGCGCGTCATCGGTCGCGGTTCGGCGGGCGTGCGCCTGTTCGACGTCGCCGACAACGAACATGTGGTGAGCGTCGCACGGATCGAAGACAGTTCGCAGGACGATGCGGTCGAAGAGACGACTGATGACACGCCGATGGCAGACGCGCCCGTGACGGATGCGCCGGACAGCGAGAGCTGATCCGGCCGCCGGAGCCCGTCTGCGGGGTCAAAGCAAGAAATTTCCTGGTTAAGGGACGCTCAACACTAAGCTGTGGGCGTCCCGTGCCGTTCTGCATCCTGTGGGTAGGCGATTGCAGAACATGAGGGATTCGCACCGATGCACAAGCCCAAGGTATACATCATCGATGATTCCCTGATTTTCAGGGCAATGCTGGAGACCATGATTGCGCAGGACCCGGCCTTCGAGGTCTGTGGGATCGCGGCGAGCGCTGATGCAGCGCGCGACGATATCGGCTGGGTGTTGCCCGACATCGTGCTGCTCGACCTCAACATGCCCGGCACGCACGGCCTGGATTTCCTCGAGGAACTCGACGAGCACTGGCATGCCATGAACGTGGTCGTCCTTTCCGGCGATACCAAGCAGGGCGCCGACATTTGCGAACAGGCCTTCGTTCGCGGAGCCGCCGCGTGCTTCGACAAGGGGCGCGTCATCATGTCCGGTGAGGACTTGATCGAGCTGATGCGCGGCCTCTCACGCCGCGATCCGCTCGACGATCATCTGATGAGCCGCGCAATCAGCCTGCCGAGCGTCAGCTATATTTGAGGCGTCTCGCCCCGTCCCGCTCGCCTTTCGTCATCCCGGCGGAAGGCGGCGCCTGTGGATCCCCGCCTTCGCCGGAATGACGGATGAATAGGACTGCGCCCTACAACATATAAAGATCGGCCACTGTCGGGATGCAGTCGTTCATGAGCGTGATGGTCTTGGCGGCGATCAGCCAGGCCCTGCCGTCATGCCTGAAGACATGCCGATAATGCCCGAAAAACACATGGATTCTGTCGGCGCGCGGATCATGATGGTGGGCCGTGAACGACGAGAGGACGACCGTCTCCCCCGCCCCGCCCGGCTCGACGATGACATTGCCGACGAGATGCGCGACGCGAGCGGGAATCTCCGAGGCATTGGAAAGGCCAGAGCCGAGGCGCCAGATGCGGTCCGCGAGGTTCTGCTTGCCCTGATAATAGATGAGCGAGAGTTCGGTGTCGGGGTCGCTGGTGGGTGTGGTTTCGTCCTTCCAGGCCGGCATCCAGAAGACGACATCCTCGGCATACATGGCGAGCCAGTCGTCGAAGCGGCGCTCGTCCAGCGCGCGGGCCTCGCGATAGAGCAGGTCTTCCGCGTCCGATCGAGTCAGGTGCGCACTCATGCTGCGAAGGCTCCAGCCATCCGCCGCGACCATTCGCGATAATAGCTCTGATAGACCGTCTCGTCGCACAGGCGCGAATTGCCCTCGATCGACCATTCAGGTCGAAGGCCAATGCGTTGCGCGAGCGGACTGGCCCCCTCCTGCCGCTTGGCTATGCCGCGTGCATAGCCTTGCAGCCAGGGCGCGACCTTCCCGGCGAAGCCGCGCTGGCAATCCTCATAGGCGACCGTGTCGTCCGGCGTTGCCATGCCGGATGGATTGAAGAAATCCTCATATTGGCGAATGCGCTGGCGCCGCGCGTCGAGGCTCTCGCCCTTGGGACCGATGCACCAGGTGCGCATCCGCGTGCGATTGGGGCCGAGCGGCTCGATGACGCGAAGCTGGCTCGAGGCGTTCTCCGCCACCTGAAGATTGGGGAAGAGCGTCAGGTTGCGCATGTTGAACATCCAGTCGCGCCGCGCCTCGCCATGCTTCTGCGCCAGCCAGTCCGACCGCTCGAACAGAGCCGAGGCGGAGGAAGGCGCCGCAAGGCCGAAATTGAGCACATGGCCGTGTGCGAAACTGAACGTCCCCGAGACGATCTCGTCATCCTCGCCGGACCAATGGCGCTGCGAATCCATGGCCGAGGTGAAACTGGTGCCGGAGGCCGCCTGCGCCGCCTTGCGCCGCTCAAGCAGACGGATGTAGCTCGGATGCGCCGAGGTGAAGTGGTAATTATCCGAGCAATTCTCGAGCTGGAGCTTCCAGTTGCCTTCATAAGTGAAGCTGACGGCGCCCGGAATGGCCTCGACCCCCTCCTCGCTCTGATCGGCGATGAGATCGAGCAGCATCGCCGTCTCGCCCAGCCAGTCCATGAGCGGCGGCACATCGGCCGTGACACTGCCGAACACGAAGCCCTTGTAGGCGCCGAAGGCCGGCAGAGCCGCGAGATCGTGGCTGTCGGCATCGAAACCGGGCGTATAGCAGCCGCCCTGCTTCCACTTGATGCCCTTGTTGCGGCCCGTACTGTCGAACGACCAGCTATGATAGGGGCAGACGAGCTGGCGCGCATGGCCGCAGCCGGCATGCGCTATTTTCGCGCCCTTGTGCGGGCAACTGTTGACGAAACCGCGCAGCATCCCGTCCCCGCCGCGCATCACCAACGCGGGCACGCGACCGATATTGACGGTGAAATAATCATGGGGACCGGCAGCCTGACTTTCGAGACCGAGGAAAACCCACCCGCCCTCGAAGATGTGCCGCATCTCCAGCTCGAAAATAGCCGGATCGTCGAACATGGCGCGGTGGATGCGGAAGACGCCGTCCCCCGGACGATCGTCGATCAGCTCATCGAGGCTCTGCAATGGCTCTCTCCCGCGCATCTCATTGTCGGTCCTTCTTGGCGCGCCAAGGCCCGTCAATGCAAGCGCCCGTGCGATCAGATGAGCGTTTCGGCGCCCTTGAGCCCACGAATCTGCCGCGCGATCAGCCAGCTTGCCGGCAGGCCGAGCAGAACGCCGGCGGCCGCGCCAAGCAGGATCGGCCAGCCCGTATCGAGTCCCACGGCGAGAACGACAATCATGCCCATCCCCATCAGGATCGGCCCGACGAAGCTGAACAACAACATGGTGAGCCTGAACATGCTTGCTCTCCCGGCAACGGAATCATCTCGGTGTCTAGCCTGCCAGACTGGCGAGCAGACGCATTGATCGGGGTCAAGGCGTGGCGGCGCTTGACTTGGGCGAGACAAAGGCTCTCAACGCGGATCATGGCTGAGAACGGCGACATCATTACGCTGGAAGGCACGCTCATTCGCGATGGCGCGGGATTCGCGCTGCGGGCGGAGCGTGGCGCGATCTACCATCTGCACCTGCACCGCGTGCCGGTCGACCATGTGGAGAAGCGCGTGCGGGTGACCGGCACTCTTATCGCCGAGAGGCTGATCGAGGCGGACGGCGTGGCGCCCGCCTGACCCCGTCGTTTCGCGCGCATTTACGCACATGCCGTGAGCGGTGCCAACGACAATGGCCCTGCATTATATTTCGGAAGATCGCGGCATCACATCACGCCACCGGCGCTGCCTACTATCAGGGGACGCGCTGCCGCCGGACGGGATGGAGGACGACCGGAAGCTGAAGTCCGCGACCTGCTCGAAATCTGCTCGCAGGCAGGCATCGCCCTTTAACTGCGCAGCCGGAACCTCGCCGAGATAATTGCCCTAAAAGGCGCGGAAAAGTCCCGGCTCCTCTCTATCTCTCAAAGGCCCAGCCCTGCCCTTCAGCGATTGCCCGTGGGCATGCTGGCCGCAGCGCCCGTCAACTGCACGGTCGACACCGCAGCGGTCGTCCGGGCGGCCCGCGCGAGTGCGCCATCCGGATCCCGCAGCCCCGCCGCCTTGTTGATTTCCCAAAGATGGGTCGTCGCACGGCCGGTCAATATGTCTGCTGTCGCAGCTTCCACCTCGGCCAGGATCGTGCGCGAGATGGCGCAAAAGCGCTCGCGAGTCAGCGTGCCCGAATAGCCATTGTAGACCCTGGTCATATGGTCGTCATAGGCGTCCTGCCAGGTCTTCCCGCCCGTGAGCTTGTAGCGATCGACCACCGCCTGATTGGCTGCGGCGAGCAACGGCTTGTGCTGCGTCAGCAAGCGGTTGTAGCTCGCGATCATGACCTCCCGGTCGGCATCCCGGCAGAGCAGGACGGCCACGTTCAGCGCGGAGCGCAGATGCCAGAGATCTTCCTCCCGGCTCTCGCCGATCAATGTCGGCGCCAGCTCGATGTGAGGCAGCGGGATCATGACCGGCGGCGGAGGCGGAGGCGGCGGAAGAGACACGACCGGCACCTCGATCTTCTTCGGTCCGCAACTTGCCAGAAGAAGCGGGCCGAACGCCAAGCCCACCATCGCGAAGGATTTGATGACATTCCGTTTCACCACCGTCTCCCTTGATGCCGGCAACCGCTGAGTGCTTCCGCCCGCCAACATGCGGCTGTCATTGCTTCATCTTCCGACCGGCGGAGCGATATCATGCTGACCGCCGCATTCATAACATGTCCGGTGAGCCTCATATGCGATAAAAAGCGCTTGGTCAGCCCCAGATTGATCTTGCAGCGGACTGGGGCTGTCCTTCCCTCTTCGTCGCGCCCACGCTCAAAGCCGATTTGCCGAATCCAAACTTAAGAGAAGCGAAGGTCACGATCGCCAAGAGGCAACGCCAAACGGAATATCGCGCCCTGAGGAAGCCGTCGCGCGGTCAGTTCGCCGCCATGGGCAATGGCGATCTGACGGGCCACAGCGAGGCCGATACCCGAACCTTCGGTCTTGGTGGTGAAGAAGGGCGTAAACACCTGCTCGGCCCCGTGTTCCGGCAGGCCGGTGCCGTTGTCGCACACGTCGATCAGGATGCGGTGACCCTGTGCGTGACAGTTCAGGTCAATCCGCGGGTCGACCGTGTCGGCAACGGCTTCAACGGCATTTTTCAGCAGGTTGATGAGAGCTTGCTGTAACAGATCCGGGTCGGCGCGAACCGTAAGGTTCGCAGGGTCAACATTGCGATGATAAGCCAGCATGCGGCCGCCCGCATATTCAACGACGAGCCGGTCGAGTTCACCAAGCAGCGGGTCGAGTGGCAGACACCTCAACTGTGGCTCGGCAATTTCGGCGATGCGGCGATAGCGCTCCACGAAACGCATCAGGCCGGCGCTGCGGCGGGCGATGACATCGGCAGCCACCTGCGCCTCCTGCGATGCGCGCGGGGCCGGAGCCGCCAGCAGCCGTTGAAGGCTCTCTGAGAGCGAGACCACCGGCGTTAGCGAGTTCATCATCTCATGCGAAAGAACGCGGACCAGATCCTGCCAGGCCTGGTTCTCGACCGCGGAGAGTTCGCCGGACAGGCTCTGGAGGGAAATAAGCCGCTGCGGCCTGTCCTCGGCGCCGCGGAACAAGGCCACGGCCGCCAGCATGCGCCGGCCATCGGCCAGAAGGACGATCTCGCGCGCGCCCACACCGAGATCTGTCAGCCGTGCCGCCGCGCCGGGGCCGATCGCCGCCACATCGGCAAGCCGCTTTACTGCCTCACCGGCCAGAGCGCGTGCAGCCCGGTTGGCCAGCCTCACGTCTCCGGCCGGATGCACAATGAACAAGGCGGCATCCAGCGTATCGAGCAGTGCGTCCAACTCCTGCGCTCGTCGCGCCTGCCCCCGGCGATCACGCGTCAGTCGCTCGGAGGCACGGTTCAGCGCCTCGCCCAAGGCCGGAAAGTGGCGCGCTGCCGCCGTCGTCGGCGTATCGAATGCGCCAGCGGCAATCGAATCGACGAAATCGGCATAGAGGCGGTCGGCGGTTCGAGCCGTCCGTAACAGGCTGAACGCAACAAGCGCCGCCGCAGCAAGCAGGATCAGCGCCGTCGCATAATAATGCGCGCGGGATAAAGCGAGAAATGCGGCGAATGCCAGAGCCCCAATGAGGGCGGCTTTCAGCGCCACCACGAGGGCAAAGCGCGAAACGGCTCGCGCGTTAGAGGCCATGTTTCGCCATGCGGCGTGTCAACGCCCAGCGCGTGAGGCCGAGCGCGGTGGCCGCATGGCTGACATTGCCGTCATGGCGCTGGAGAGCGCGCGCGATCATCTGCCGTTCCGCCGTATCCAGACTGAAATCGTCACGCTCCGCGCGGCGTGATCGGCTGAGCGCAGTGGCGGCTTCCAGCGCGTGGAGCAGCGCATCGTTGCGCCAAGGCTTGAGCACGAAGTCGACAGCGCCGCGCTTCAGCGCCTCGACCGCCAGCGACACGCGACCATAGCTGGTCATCAGGACGACACTGAGCGTGGAATCAAATGTCAGGATCCGGTCGAGCACATCCAGCCCAGCCTGGCCCCTCTGCTCGCCGGGCGCAAAGTTCATGTCGAGCAGAAGCACATCATAGATGCGGTCTCGCAACATGGCATCGATGTCGGCGGGATCGAAGATGAGGTCAATGCGCTGCGCATCGCGCGAAAGGGCGATAGTGGCGGCTTTCAATATGTCCGGATCGTCGTCCAGGATCAGGAGAGTTCCGATTCTGCTCATAGACGCAGCATAGAATGATCTGCCCGATTGCGGAAAAGGAACGAGATCAATGGCTTGGCCTCATCCGCCCGGTTCGCGGACGTCGTTGCCGAGCATTTTCGCACACGGGGGCGGCGTCCTTCCCTTCCGGCTAGGCATCAAGCCGTTGATCTTGCGTCGGTTCTTCTCTGCGCCCGCGCAACATATAATCTGCGGGCAAGGAGGGGCAATGACCAGTGAAATGGATCGGGCGATACACCGGCCCTGGTACAGGCGACGCACGGCGATGGCCGGGGGCGGCACGGTGGGCGTCGTGGCGCTCGTCCTCCTCGGTCTGTTCCTCTGGCCGGCCGAACGATCCATCCGCGTGCGCGCCGCGACCGTCACCATCGACACCGTCCAGCGCGGTATCTTCCATGACGATACCACGCTCCAGGGCAAGGTGGTGCCGCGCGATGTCGTCTATCTCGATGCGCTGGAAGGCGGGCAGGTCCAGAAGGTGCTGGTCCATGCCGGCGACCGCGTCACGGCGGGCCAGCCGCTCATCGTCTTCCGCAACACCCAGCTGGAACTCAATGTGATGGAGCGCGAGGCGCGACTGGTCGAATCCATAACTCAACTCCAGAGCTTCGAGAAGCAACTTGAACAGAATCGGGTGGAGAATGAAAAGACGCTCGCCCAGATCGACTATAACATCCAGCGGCTCGGCCGGATGGCGGAGCGTCGCGCGCCGCTGGTGGCGGCGGGCTACATTCCGCGCGAGCAGAGCGAGCAGATCGAGGACGAGTTGGCGCACAACCAGCGGCTTCTTCCGCTCCAGGCCGAGACCAACCGCCGCCAGGAAGCCCTGCGCATGCGCCAGATGCCCGGCATACGCACAGAGCTGACAGGCCTGCAGCAGAGCCTGGAACTCACCCGTGCGAAGCTGGGCGATCTGGTGGTGCGCGCGCCGGTCTCCGGCCAGTTGACGGCCATGAGCCTGCAGCCGGGCGAAAACCGCAATCATGGCGACCGTCTGGGCATGATTACGCGCGATACCGGCTTCAAGATCGCCGCCTCGGTCGACGAATATTATCTCGGGCGCGTGCGCGCGGGGCTGCTCGCCACCATCGATCTCGACGGGCGCAGCATCCGCCTGGTGGCCGAGCGCATCTATCCGGAAGTGCAAAACGGCGTCTTCACGGTCGATCTCGCCTTTAGGGGAGCGCCGCCGGCCGGGTTGCTGCCCGGCCAGGCCGTGCAGGGCAAGATCGCGCTGGGCGCGGACCGGACGGGGCTGCTGCTGCCCGCCGGGGCCTTTCTGGAGCGCTCGGGCGGGGATTATGCCTTCGTGGTGACGCCGGACGGGCGCCGTGCCGAACGGCGCCGGATCAAGCTCGGACGGCGCAATACCGAGCAGGTGGAAGTGCTCGGTGGCATCCAGGCGGGCGAGCGCGTCATCACATCCGATTATCAGGGTTTCGAGAAGGTCGACCGCGTCGATCTTCGGCAATGAGGGGACAAGAGCATGCTGCGGCTGGACAATATATCCAAGGTCTATCGAACCGCCGACGTGGAAACGCACGCGCTCGACGGCATCTCGATGGAGATTGGGCCGGGTGAGTTCGTGGCCATCATGGGACCCTCGGGTTGCGGCAAGTCAACCCTGCTCAACATTCTCGGCCTGCTCTATCAGCCCACGGACGGGCGCTATGACTTCTTCGGTGAGGAGGTCGCCCAACAGACCGAGCGCAAGCTCACCCGGTTGCGGCGCAGCCATATCGGCTTTGTCTTCCAGAGTTTCAACCTGATCGATGATCTCAGCATTGCCGACAATGTGGAGGTCGGCCTCATCTATCGCGGCGTGCCCCCACGCGAGCGCAAGCGGCTGGTGGAGAGCACGTTGGAGAAGGTCGGCATCGCCCACCGCGCCCGCCACCGGCCGCAGCAGCTCTCCGGTGGCCAGCAACAGCGCGCCGCAGTGGCCAGGGCGCTGGTGTCCTCACCCCAGTTGATCCTGGCGGACGAGCCCACAGGCAATCTCGACACGGCCAATGGCGAGGCCGTCATGGGCCTTCTCAAGCAAGCCGCGAGCGAGGGCGTCACAGTGGTGATGGTCACCCATTCACTGGCCCACGCGGCCGAGGCACAGCGCGCCATCCGGCTGCTCGACGGGCGGCTCGTCTCCGAAACCCAATTGGCGGCTTGAGGGGAGGCAGATGCTCCGCAACTATCTCGCCGCCGCGCTCGGCAATCTCGGCCGCAATTGGCTTTATGCCGGCATCACCATCCTCGGCCTGGCCGTCAGCTTCGCCGCCGCCGTCCTGATCGGCCTGTTCCTGCGTGACGAATACAGCTTCGATCGTTTCTTTCCCGACCATGAGCGCATCTACCGCATAGAGACGGAAATCCTTGCGCCGGGCAGCAAACCATGGCGTCTGGCGCAGACCGTCTCCACGGTCGGCCAGTATGCGAGGCTCGATTTTCCCGAGGCGGAGCATGTCGCCCGCGCCCTGCCCACCATGCTGCCGGTCCGCCGCGGCGCGGTTGAAACGCTGGAACTCATCCTCTGGTCCGATCCTGATTTCTTCAAGGTCCTGCGCTTCCCCATACTGGCGGGAAATCCCGATGCCGCGCTGGCGGCACCGGACGGCATCGTGATTACCCAGCGCATCGCACGCAAATATTTCGGCGAGGATGCGCCCATCGGCAAGACCTTGTCGATCGGCTCGTCACAGGCTTTGCAAGGACCGCCAAACACGCAGCCCGAAGCGCTCGCGCTCCTCCAGGGCGTGCATCCGATGCGCGTCATGGCCGTATTGAAGGACATTCCCGCCAACAGCCATTTGAGCGCCGAGATCTATGCGCCGGGTAGCGCCGCGCACTCGTTTCTGGCGTTCCAGGACAAGGTCCCCTCCCCCTTCTCCGTCAGCACGCTTACCTATATGAAGCTGAAGCCTGGCATAACGGCCCAAAGCGTGCGCCAGCGGCTGAAGAGCTTCGCCGATCAACGCTACCCCAACCGCTACATGTGGTTCAAGCTGATGCCACTGGCCGGACTGCACTTCAGTTCCTTCCAATATGGCAGTGCCGCATGCCCGGCCTGCTGCGTCCGCCCGGCGACAGCGCAGTCGACGCCGGCGTAGCGACCGTCGGCGTGCTCATCGTGCTCATCGCGACAATCAATTTCGTGACACTGATGACGGCCCGCGCGACACGGCGCGCCGTAGAGGTCGGCGTGCGCAAGGTCGTGGGCGCACGACGGCGCGATCTCATTCTCCAGTTCATGGGCGAAGCGTTCATCTATGTGGTGATCGCCATGCTGCTGGCTGTGGCGCTGGCTGAGGTGATGCTGCCGCATTTCAATGCCTTTCTGGGGCGCGATCTGACCTTTCCCTATCTCGCCGATCCTTTCGTGGCGGTCGCGATCGTCGGCGCCACGCTGCTCGCCGCCGTACTGGCCGGGCTCTATCCGGCGCTGCTGCTCTCCTCCTTTCGCCCGGCTGCGACTCTCAAGGGCGGGGCGACCCAGCCGGCCGGCTCCGCCGGCGTGCGTCAGGCACTGGTCGTGGTGCAGTTCGCCATCCTGATCGGCCTCATCGTGATGACGGGCACCATCTATCGGCAGACCGATTTCGCGCTGCATGACGCCTTGCGGCTCGATAGCGAGGAAGTGCTGCTGATCCCGGCGGCCTGCCGTTCGCCCCTCGCGCAGGAGCTGGCACGCGAGCCCGGCATCAAGGCGATGTCCTGCGCCAGCGCGCCGGCGATCGGCAGCGCCAAATCCTCAACCATGGTCACTGTGCCCGACCGGCGCGCAATCGCGCTCCAGCACGCACCGATCGACGCCGGCTTCTTCGAATTGCATGGACTCAAGCCCCTCGCCGGCCGCTTCTTCTCGCGCAGGCAGGGCGCGGACATGATGCTGGACCGTCCCGGCCCGCCTTCGGCGGACGTGCAGCCGCCGATCGTCCTCAATGAGACCGGCGCGCGCCAGCTCGGTTTTGGCGATCCTCGGGATGCGGTCGGCAAGAACATCGCCTGGACCCGCTGGTCGGCGGCTACGACGCCGGGAGCCTTGCCGGCCGCCAGAGCCTCGCGCGTGATCGGCATCGTGCCCGATTTCACGCTGGGCTCGGTGCGCGAGCCGGTGCAGCCCGCGCTCTATTTCGTCGAGCCGAGCGCGGCGCCTCTCGTCGTCGCCAAGCTCGATGGCGCGAAGATCCCCGAGACGCTCGACGCCCTCGCGCGCATCTGGAAGCGCACCGAGCCCGGCCGGGCAGTGGACTATATCTTCGAGACCCAGGCCGTGCAGGAGCTTTACCGCGACGTCATCACCCAGGGCATCGCGCTCGCCATCTGCGCTGGCCTTGCCATCTGCATCGCGTGCCTCGGCCTGTTCGCGCTTGCAGCGTTCACCACCGAGCGGCGCACCAAGGAAATCGGCGTGCGCAAGGCAATGGGCGCGGAAACTTGGGACATCGTCCGATTGCTGCTGTGGCAATTCACCAAGCCCGTGCTGTGGGCCAATCTCATTGCATGGCCACTGGCGTTCTGGGCCATGGACCATTGGCTCAAGGGCTTTGCCTATCGCGTCGACCTCCCGCTCTGGCTGTTCGGCGCCGCAGCTGCCGGGGCCGTGGCCATTGCCTGGCTGACGGTCTCCGCGCATGCCGTGCTGGTCGCGCGCGCCAAACCGGTGGCCGCGCTGCGCTATGAGTAGGATGAACGCGGCGAAAGCCATCGCTCGCCTCGCCGGCATCGCGCTTTGCCTGCCCGGCCCGGCCATGGCACAAAATAGCGAAGCCGAAGAGATTATCGTCGAGGGCAAGGTTCTGCCGCCGACACGCGGAGAGGTTGCGGATCAGGCTCGCATGCTGAGCGGCGCCAGCAAGAAATACGACGAAAATCTCGCCCGCTTTCAGATCCCGGTCTGTCCTGGCGTGATCGGCCTCAAGCGCGCACCGGCCGAAATGCTCGTGGAGCGCATTCGGTTCAACGCCAGGCGGCTTGGCGTCCCATTAGCGAAAGGCAACTGCTCACCTAATCTGATCGTCGCGCTTGTAGAGGTCGGGCAGGCTTTGCTTTCCGGTCTGGCACGACGACGGCCGGAGATGGCCAGCCTCATCCCGGCAGCAGAGCGCGATGCGATGCTGGGCGGACAGCAGCCGGTTCGCGTGTGGCGCAACATCATGACGATCGACGCTTATGGCCGGCCAATAGAGCGCTCACGCGACGGCAAAGAGCGACTGCCGAGCGTCTGGGGCTCACTCAACCGCTGGTTCGTCAAATTTCACCGAGACATCATCGCGTCGTTCATTGTCTTCGACCAGCAGGCCGTCATGGGTATGACACTTGTGCAACTTGCCGACTATGCCACCATGCGCGGCCTTGCATCCATGCGTCCAGCCAACGGCGGCGAACCCATGGCGACGATCCTCGCGCTGTTTTCCAGCGAGGGCACCGGCGTCCCCGAACTGACGAGTTTCGACATCGGCTATCTGCGCAGCCTCTATTGGGAACGCCCCGATGAATCCGCGGTCACCAAGCTGCTGCGCGTGAACCGTCAGGCCGAAAAGGCTCGGGCGGAAGAACTCAAGCGTTGAGTTTCCGTAGCAAGGTAGTGGGCACAGGTTTAGACGAACACAAGTCTCCTCCCTACTGCACGCCTGTCGCATTTTCTGGGCGACAGGAACGGAGGGAGGCGGAGCTGGAGCGTCCCTCAAAAAGTTTCGGTCATGGCCCATGTTCGGCAGTAGGAGGCTCTCCTCTTGGAAAGCGCGCGCCTGGCCCCTCCGATTCGCACGGCCCGCCCATCGGAAATCGCAATGCATCAGTTCATTGCACATCACTTGCCATGGTGGCGTGCAACGCGATTGACGCGGCGCTGATCACACCATGGGCGACACGGCGCAGGAAAGAACCCTTCGCTCCGGCATAGGTATCAACAATTGCAGCAGTGAAGGGCGTCCATCGGCGGGATGGATGGGGCTAACGCCCATGCACCGAATCTTAAGGTCCATGACCTCGCAGCGCGCCAAAAAGGTGCAAAAGCCGCTGTCCGGAAAGGAAATGGTGAAGCCGAGGTCCGTCTAACCTTTGATCGCGCACATGCGGACTGACCGGCATATCTAGAGAAACCATCAATCTACGCTATCGACCGCTTGAACTCGTTCATTGCCGTTCGCCCTGAGCCGCGATACGGTGTGGGAACAACTGAGGGAACGCTCAACGGGTGAACTGACTGCAGCGCAAGTGAAGAGCGCGGGGCCGGGCAGGCATGGCGAGGGACTCTATCTACTCGTCAAGGAAGGCGATGCCCGTTCCTGGCTATTGCGTATTCAGGTTGACGGGATACGTCGCGATCTCGGCTTGGGCGCCGCCGACGTCTCCGACCGGTCTGCCGAAGCCAAGCGACTGGACGCGCAAGGCCCGATCCTTGAGCGACGCAAGCTCACCCTCGCCGAGGACGCAAGAAAGCGGAGCTGTATGCCAGAATGGTGAAATCCGGAATCGGTCCCGTCGCAGAGCGCAGCAAGGCTGTCCCTGTCATTCCTACGTTCGACCAAGCGGCTCGAGCTTGTCATGAAGAACTCAAGAAAGGCTGGCGCAACCAGAAGCACTCAGATTCATGGCTTGCCAGCCTCGAAAACCAAATCTCCGCTTCCTGCGGGAGCAAACCCGTTGACCAGATCGACAACATCTTGGTTCGCGATGCCCTATCGCCGATCTGGCTTGAATTCCCGAAACCGCTCGTCGCATCCTTCAGCGGGTTGGTGCCGTGCTCGACTTTGCGCATATCAAGGGCTGGCGGCAATTCCAAACCACTCTCAAATCGGTCCGCAAAGGCCTTCCTCGTCACCGCGGGACAATAATCACTTTGATGCCATGCCTTTCGAAAGCGTGCCTGCCTTTATGCAGTCGCTCCGAGAGCAAAGCCCGACCGCAGGTCGAGATGCTCTGCAATTCACCATCCTGACCGCCGTCCGTTCGAATGAGCCCTAGTAACCCTTGTTCGCTCTGAATAAAGTCGAAGCCATGAATCCGAACTACCCGCCATTATCGCGGCGTCAGCAGGTTCGGATCGATGAACTGACGCGCGATGCCTGGTCCCTCGAAATAGGCGCCCAGCCATGCGCCGCCGCCGCCATTGAAGTATTCAACGCGGATCGCCTGCTTGCCTGACTCAAGCCGGGTGCTGCCGCTGGCGGTGATCACACCGTGATCGCCATCATTGTCCACCACGGCCTTGCCATTGATATAGAGTTTGCTTCCATCGTCCGAAGCCAGCGAGAACCTATAGTTGCCCGCCTTGGCGATGTGGATGAAGCCCTCAAACACCACAGCGACATTGTCCCTGCGCGGCAGGCTCAAACCATCAATGCTCAACTCGTAAGACGTGCCGAATGCGACGGACTTCAGTCGGGCGAAGTCCGGCAACCGCACGGTGTCTTGAGGCAGCAGGTAGACCTGATAGCTAACGCCGCGCTCCGTGCCCCCATTCGGCTCCAGAATACGGAAATAGCCCGTCGCAGGTGCGCTGACCGCCCGCCCCTCCACGAAAAGCGATGCTCGCACCACGGTGCTGTGCTTGATCTCGATCGGCCCGGTATAGAGTGGCGACGTCGCCGCAGGGGGCGTGCCGTCAAGCGTGTAGCGAACCTCCCCCACGCTGTTGGGTTTACGGATCGTCATCTGCGCCGGCCCCTTCACGAACAGCCCGCCAGAGGGCACATTGCCCTCTCCCTCCGGCCCAATCACCGGCGCGGCATAAGAGCTGCTCACACGATAGGCCTGAGCCGGTGCGGCCTCGCCTCTCAGCACGGACCGCACGGGCCGCCCCAGCCAGGCGTAGGGCGGTTCGACGCCAAGCAGCCAGGCGACCGTCGCGGTCGTATCATAAGTATTGATTGGCAGATCGAGCCGGGCGCCGGGATTGACGCCCTTGCCATAGACGACCCACGGGATCTCCAACTCGGCGAGCGTCTCACCGCCATGCCCCTTGCCGACCCCGCCATGATCTGAGGTGACGAGGATCACCGTTTCATCAGCGATGCCCGCATCGATCGTGGCCTGACGGATGCGGCCAATCATCTTGTCTGCCTGCGCCACCGCCGCATAATATTGCGGCGTGCCGTGGCCCTCGCCATGCCCGGCATGATCGACATTATCCAGATGCACGAACAGAAAATCAGGCTTCTTTGAGCGGATATAGTCGACCGCCAGCTTTGTGGCTTCTTCCTCGCTGGCGCCGTGCGCGTCATGGTCAACGAACCGACGATCATACAGGTTAGCGAAACCCTCCCACTCATAGATTGAGCCAACTTCCCAATCCGGTCGCTGATCAGCGAGCAGTTGGAAAATGGACGGATAAAAGTTTCCGGACCCGATGACGGCGGTGGGAAAATTGAACTCACTGACGCGCCAGTCGTTACTCGTCACGCCATGCTGCTCAGGTCCCACGCCGGTGAGGATGGAGGCCCAGTTGGCAGAGCTGCTGGTGGGAAGCACGCCCCGCGCACTCAAGGTCCAGCTCCCCTGCTCCATCATGGTGTGCAAGTTAGGCATTTGCGCCTTCCGCACGCCGTCAGCGCTAAGCCCGTCCACGCCGATGACGATCACATGTCGGGCCCTTTGCCCGCTTTCCGCGCTGGCGGGGTTACTCCACAGTGTCGAAATGGTCAGCGTGAGGCACAGACAGACGCTGCGGATTCGACGAGACATTGAACGCTCCTGCGGAAACTGGTCTGTACCAATTACCCGCACAGCTTTTCAGTTTTGCGACATGTCTGCGATCAGATGATGGAGGACGCGCTTTTCCAGAACGTGTAGCGCGCTCGCGCCATTGGTGCGCATGATGAGTCCCTGCGCCAGCGGGATCCCTGCCTCGCGCAGGCGTGCGGCGAGGTGCTCAAAGTCCGCTCGCCCCCTGCCATTGATGCCATGCAACGCACAAAGCTGCCGCCAGTCGAACAAGAAGCTTTCCAGCAGCGAGGAGAAGCGGGCCATCCGGGCCTGCGCTTCAACACCGTTTGCAGCGCAGTCCAGTTCCGCGCACAAATCCCCGATCAGCAACTGCACCTCGGCTGCCGGCATGATCGGCACTCGCTGGTTGCACTCGGTGAGCAGCCCGCCTTCCGTCGCCGGATTCCAGGCCAGCACCCGCCATTGTTCACGCGGCGGCGCATTCCCCGATGCAAGGCGCCAAAACGCCGCTGTGCCGGAAGTATCTGCCACCAGATGGATGCGCGCCGTCGTCGCCTTGTTTTTCACATGATGGCGTCGCCAATTATCAAAGAGCCAAGCCTCGCCCGCTGCCATGTGCGCGCGCTGGCCATCGCAGTAAAAACTCACCTCTGGCGAGGTGAAGATCGGGACATGCAGCCGAACGCGCGTATGCCAATGATAGTTGATGTCGGCATGTTCAGGCACACCCGCCCCCGGCGCCAGTCGCATCAGGCGTGAGCGCCCCCAAACCACCCCAAAAGCCGCGAGCAACTGGCGCAGATAAGGCATCGCAGCGAGCCACTGCGTGGGCAGCATCTGGCCATGAACGCCGTCTGTTTCCTCACCGCCGGGCGTGATGAGGCGCGCGGCGCTGTTCCCGGCCAGCCCATCAGGATGTGCGACCCACGCCTCCGCCGGCAGCGCAGCCACCTCGGCCTGCAACCGCTCGACATCAAAAAGAATGGGCAGTTGAATGAAAGGTCGCGAAAGGCGCACGTCATCAACTCCGGTAGCTGGTCAGCGCATCGCCGAGCCGCGCGCCCAAATCATTCAGCCAAGGCGCAAAACGGTGCCACTGGGCAAGACCGTCCCGGTTGATCGGCTGGCGCACCTGCTCGGAGCTGGGCGTGCGCACGCTGCGCCGGGCTTCATGAAAAGCCAGGCAGGCAGACTCGAAGGGCAAGCCGATATGCGCCAGCATCCGCCGCGTGCTTTCATCCAGATTTGCGACGACATCCTCATAGTGGATACGCAGCACCCGCCCGGGGAGCACATCGTCCCAGTGCCGCATGAGATCGAGATAGAGCCGGTAATAGCGGGCAATATCCTCGATGCGATAGCTGAACTCCTGATTGGTCGTGCCGAAGAGCTGTTTGAAGTTGCTGAAACAGCAGGCCATCGGCTCGCGGCGGATATCGATGATCGTCGCGCGCGGCAGGATGAGGTGGATCAGGCCGACATGCCAGAAATTGTTCGGCATCTTGTCAATGAACAGGGACCGACCGAGGCGGCGATAGGCGCGGGTTTCCGCAAGGAAGCGCTCGCCAAGTGCGCGGGCATCTGTCTCTGTCAGGCGCTGCATGGCTTCCAGCGCGAGCGGCAGATCGCAGTCTGGGTCACGCCCGCACAGCTCATTGGCATAGCGACCGATTTCGACCAGTTCCTGCGTGCCTTCCACCTGAGAGTGGGAGGCGAGGATTTGCTCGATGAGCGTCGAGCCCGATCGGGGCAGGCCCAGAATGAAGATCGGTGCGACGTCATCCACGCCCCACGCTGATCGTGCCGCGAAGAAGTTGGCATGGAATTGATGCCTTACGCGCGCCGCGCAGGCGTCCGCTATCTCTGGTCTGTAGCGAGCGATGCGATGGCGCATTCGATTGCCGCGCTCATAATAGTCCCACGATCCGGCATAATCACCTCGCTCCTCCAGCGCCTGCCCAAGAGCGAAGCAGAGATAGATACGGTCCATCTCCTGAGCATCTGGCCGCGCTTCAGCAGCACGCATCCGCGCGATTTCATCATCGGTGAAGCGATAGGCTTTGAGATTGGCGAGGCTGAACCATGCCACACCATGATCCGGTCGCGCTGCCAGCGATGCGTGATAGCCCATCACTGCCTCCTGCTGTCGGCCGGTGACCTTCAGCGCATTCGCGCGCCACATCTGTAGATCCGCAATTTCGGCGGCTGCCAAAGCCGGGTTGGCCAGTAGCTTTGCGCACAGGTCGATGACGGGTTCATGATCGCCCTGCGCGATGCAGGCGGCGCAATGTTGCTTCAGATAATCACGGTTGGCGGGTTCACGGGTGAGGAGAAGCCCTGTCTGGATTCGTGCCTGCTCATGCTTCTGCTGCTGCAAAAGGGCTGCCGCGAGATCGAACCTCGCGTCATGATAATCCGGCGCAAGGTGGACCGCGCGCTCCAGATGCACTTGCGCCTCGGCCAGTGCGCCGCGCTCCATGCAGATCCGCGCCAGCAACCGCAACGCGCCCGCATTTCCCTCGTCCTGCGCCAGATAGTCACGAACGATCTGCTCGGCGAGCGCCAGATCGCCATCGGCAAACAGGCTGTTCGCCAGCACCAGTGGCCTTGGCAATTGCTCCAATATTGCGAGATTGTGCGCTGCGGCCTCCGCCTGCGCTACGTCGCCGGATCTGCGATAGAGCTGCTCGAGCATGTTCCAGCTCGCAGGCATCGTCGGATTGAGGCGCACGGCCTCCCGCAGCGCCGCTATCGCGGCCGGGGCATCGCCGAGCAATATGTGGCATTGGCCGCTCTCATGATAGGCACGGCTGAAGCCGGGATGCAGGGACCGGAGCCGGGCCAGCACGACGAGCGCTTGCGCCGCCCGCTTCTCTGCTCGCAGCGCCCTTGCCTGCTGGAGCAGCGCCTCGCGCTCATCAGGCTGAGGCGCCATCATCAGCCGCGCGCCTCCGCCGCGAGGCTGGCGTTGCCTGCATCGTCAAAGCTGTAGCTGAACAACTCCAGATCCTGCGCGTAACGCGCGGCGACGGCATCGATCAGTTCGCGATTATAGTAATGACGATAATCCCCGTGTCTGCTGCCGTTCACCCGTTCCAGAAGGCACGGACGGATGCCGATCTGCCCGCAGATCGCATCATAGGAATGCTGCATGTCCTCGACCCGGCCAATGCCGTTCACAAGCAAGGTCTTGCCGTCCTCATCGACCAGCAACGAGGCTTGAGACTGGAACAGGATGTGCTGCTCCGGCGGATCGCGGAACAGGAAGTGGCGCATCACATCCTGCGGCCGATCCCGAAACACGTCGCCGCCACGCAGCATGAAGGCGCAGTAGGAGATGAAGCGATCGAACGGGTTACGGACAAAGGCGAACTTGAAGTAGCTGTCAAAGAGTTGCGCCCCCAAAAACGGACGCACCTGCCGGAGCGCGAGATGCCCGTGCCGGATCACGGCAAGATCGGGCCATAGGAAGCGCTTATCCACGAACAGACTCACCTGCTCGACGTCTTCCTCTCCCATCTGCTCCCGCAGCGCCCGGCGCACGCTATGAGTGCCGGTCTTGGGTACGGCGGCGAAGATGAACCGATGGGCGTGAGAGATGATCATATTCAGTCCCGCAAGGGAAATCCCCCTTCCACCCAAAGGCGGAAGGGGGAGGGATGATCTTCAGAACTTGTAGCTGAGCCCTGCCATATAGGTTCGGCCACTCTGGGTCTGGTTGTAGAGATAGCGGTTCTGGCCCCAGAACTGCGTCTCCTTCTCGTTCGTCAGATTGATCGCGTTTACCGAGAGCTGGAGGCGATCGGTCACGTTCACGAAGGCGGATGCATCCACATAGGTGGTGCCTTCAAAGCCCCGCGTGCTGGCACTCATCACTGACGCATTCTTGCCGCTGTACCAGCCGCTGCGGTGGCTCATCGAGCCGCGAACGCCCCAGTGCTCCGTCTCATAATAGAGCGTGGCATTGTAGCTGGTTTTGGAGATGCCGGTGATCGCCTCGTCGGCATCCACATAGGTGAAGTTCACCACCGCACCCAGATTGTCCAATGGTGCGGGCAGGAAGGAGAACTGGCTCTGCGCCACCAGCTCAATACCGGTCAGGCTCTTCGTGCCCGCTACGTTCGCAGGCATGCTGAACTCCTTCACGATCGAATTGGGCGTGGCGCCCGGGATCGTGGTGTGCGGCACGCCCGTTTCGCTGAAGGGGACGTTCTCAAGCGTCTCAGAGCCAATGAAATTCTTGATCCATTTCTGAAAAACGCTCGCGGAGATCACCCCCACCTGGCCGAAATAATATTCGGCGGAGAAATCGAGGGTGATATCCTTATAGGGTTTGAGATTGGGGTTACCGCGCGAGGCGGTGATCTCGCCGTTATCCTCGTTCAGGAATGCGCTGCCCTGAGCCGCCATAGAGCCAAGGCCCGGCCGGTTGAGGTTCTGTGCCGCGCCAAAGCGCAGCAAAGCGTCTGGCGTCACTTCCAGAACGGCGTTGAGCGCCGGGAGCACGCCCGAATAGCTGCCTCCCACGTCGGTCGTGCCGAGATAGGCGTAGTTATCGCCTTGAATCCAGCCCGTGCTGTGCGTCTTCGTCTGATAGGCGCGCAGGCCGATATTGCCCCGGAAACGCGCACCGAACAGCTCGCTGTCCCAATCCGCCTGCACATACTCCGAGAAAGTCTCCTCGGTTGTCGTATAGACGTTCTCGATGTCCTGAATCTCGCCGCCAGCGCCATCGCGATTGGGCTCGAAGCGGTGATATTCATTATACTTGGCAAAACCACGGTCATAATCGCCGATCAGCCAGGAGCCGAAGCTGTTGGTGAACACCGTGGTGATATCGGCAACCGACGTGCCTCGCGTCTTGGGGCGGGTGCCGTTGACATTGCCGTCGTAGAAGAGGTCGATGCCGTCCTGCTGGAAGCGATGATAGGCGCCACCTAACCGCAGCGTCCAGGTGTCGTTAAACTCATAACGGGCGTTGAGGCCGCCTTGCCACAGCGTCGAGCCATTGTTGAAGCCGCGATAGTAGAAGTCGTCCATCGCATAATCGGCGGGGTCGGTCGGGTCCCAGTTCGGATAGGCGAACGAAGCTGAGCGCCCATCTGCGCCGTAATTGGCGATCAGGTTGCCCTTGGCGCGCATGTAGAACTTGTCGTCATAGGGCGTATCGTAAGTGGATTTCTCATAGCCGAACAGGCCATCAACCGTGAGGCGATCCGAAACGTCCCACTCTGCGGTCAGCACGCCCTGATAGAAGCGGTTCTTGTTCAGCGACCGCCGGTTTTCACTGCCAAACGTGGTGCCGGTCACATCCGTCAGGGTGACATAATTGCTGCTATCCCACGCCAGGTTGTTGATGACTGACGCGGTCTGGAAAACCGCAGGCCAGACGCCACCTGCGGGCGTATCAAAGGCGACGGAACCCGACGAAGAGAGCGGCCGCGTTGCCAGATGCAACTCGCTGCGATGGGTTGTGAACTGGCCATAAAGACCATCCACCGTCAGTTTCAGATTATCCGCTGGGCGCCACTGCACCGCACCAGTCAGGCCCAGCCGTTCCATCTTGGCATTCCAGGAGGAGATGCGGTTTCCGTCCGCGAAGTAAAGATCGCCCGAGAGCAGCTTCTGCTGCTGAGCAGTTGTCAGCCTGGAGATGTCCAGCCCCCGAGTGACAAGGTCCCCCATGGTCGCCGCGCTTGGGCGGGAATAATTGTAGGTATTGTGCCCCTGCTCGGTCGTCTCGCGCTTGCCATATGCCACCGAGAAGGCGATGCCGAACACATCGTCCCAATTGTAGCTATACATGGCGGCGACACGCGGCTGCGCATCGTCTGTATATTGGTTGGTGCCCAGTTTGAGCGAGATGGCACCCTTGCCGCCCTGCCCATAATCGAAGGGCTTACCCGTGAAGAGACCGACCGTGCCGGCCATGCCGCCTTCCTTCTGTGCGGACTGGAAGGTCTTCTCGACCTCTACCCGCTGGAACAACTCGGAGGCGAAGATGTTGAAATCAAACGCGCGATCGCGGGTGCGCTGCCCGCGACTATCCTGCGCGGAATCGACATTCCCCAGCACCTCCATGCCATTCAGCTGAACACGGGCGAAATCCGAACCAAGGCCGCGCAAGGAGATGCGGCGTCCCTCACCGGCCTCACGCGTGATCTGCACGCCCGGCAGACGCTGCAGCGATTCAGCGAGGTTGAGTTCCGGGAATTTCGCCATGTCCTCCGCGACAATCACATCCTTCTGGATGACCGATTCCTTCTTGATGTCGCGTGCGTCGCTGAGGGACTTGCGGTAGCCGGTCACAATGATCGTCTCGCCCGCTTCTGCGGACACTTCCTCTGCCTTTGCCATCTGCGAGCTAAAGCCCACGACCGAGACAGCAACACCAGCCAGCAGCAAACTGCGGATTTTCGGGCGCATGGCCCACCCGGTACGTCGGTTCATTGTGATTCCCCTGATGAATTGGTATGGACCAGTTATGAGAAGCAGATTGCCGAGACACCTGTGTTACACAGCGGTCCAAAATGCGGTCGAAGGACAGATATTTTTGCATGTGCGAGCAAAAGACCGACATGATCGCGCAAGCCCGCCGACGCTCATCAGCCGCTCCTATTGGCGCTCGGCCGATCCATAGAGGGGAGTCGCGAGTGCAGTCGCCTCGGCACGGCAGACCGCTGGATCGGGCGCGGGCGCGGCCTTGCGGACGCGCGCCATCTCTTCGCGAGCAGCCTCAAGATCCGCGCGAAACGCTGGCGACCCGTGCAGAACGGCGGTCGCCGCCGCCCCCGCCAGCCATCCGGCCTCAACGGCGCTGCGGCTATGCGCGCCGCAGATCATCCGGCTTTCACCAAAGGCCCGCCCACGCGCCAGAATCTCCGTCGCGCGATCCGGCACCAGTTCGGCGAGCAGCAGCGCCTCCATCCATCCGTTTGCCGTGTGGCCAGACGGATAATCGCCGTTGCTCGCAAGATGGTCCGTCTTGGCCTGACAGATCGACTCCGGTCGCCCGATATAAGGCCGCGGCACATGGTAGTAATGCTTCACCGGGTCCACGATACGCGCCGTTCCCGCCCGGTTGAGCAGCCGCGCCAAGGCAGGCACATTGTCAGCAGTCAGTTGAGCCCCGATCGCGCAGGCAAAATGCTCAAGCGCGTCGGTATCCACATCGGATGTCGCCAACTGCCAGCGCGGCGTGCCTTCCAGAGCGCGGGTCGCTTGGAAGAGTTGCTGGTCCGCGATGGCCAGCGGACCGCCCGGTGATGGCGGGGGCGGAAGGATCTGCACCCCATCGGGCGCTATTTCCGGCGTGAGATAGCCTTCCCCCGCAGGCCCGACTGTTTCGATCGCCCGCCCTCCACAGCGGCCTGCGCCGCGCACAGGATTGCACATCGCCGCAGCGCCGCCCGGTAGACGGACCTGATAATCCGTGCCCCAGCGTGGCTCGGGCCAGATATAATCGGTCGAGATATATTGCGCGCCAGAGGCGAGAGCGGCGGCGCGACGACCTGTATCGTTCGCACGCGCTTCCACGGTTTCGGCGTCCGCGCGCGTACGCACGATGAAGCCTGCCGCCACTGCCTTGCGGATGCGATCACCTTGAGAAACGGGGTCATTGAGCGTCAGATAGGCCGCTGCAGGTGAGGCCTCATCGCCATTGACGAAAAGCACCCGCCCCTCCAGCGACCGCCGATTTCCGCGGTAGACCGCGACCTTGTCCGGCCCTTCATCCAGAGCGAACATGATCTTCCCGCGCGCTTTACCCAGCGTTGGCCAGGCGCCAGCCAGCACCGCCTCGCGCAGCGTTGGATAGCTGCCCTGCACATCGTCCGGCGTGATGAGCGCATCCACCGGGAACACCGCCCCGATCTCACGATCAAGCGCATCGAATGCGGCGGTGTCGAAGGGCAGCGCGTCCACGCCTCCGGGATGCGGCGCATGTCCCGTCTTCGCGTTGATCAGGATCAGGATCGGCGCATGATCCCGATGGGCGAGCGACCAGCGCCTCACGATGCCGAGGCATGATTTCAGCGTAGCGCAGCTACTGAACAGATCGAAATCCTGCACATGCATGACCTTGAAGCCCGGCTCGGCGAACGCGGCGCGGCGGGCGGGATCAAGCGCGAGGCCCGCAGCACGCAGTCCCGCCGGATCAAGGAAGCGCCCGCCCTCAGGGTCGTTATAAATGTCGATCTCGAGTTGCCGAACGCCCGCATCCAGTTGTTCCGAGAGAGGCCGGTGTCGATAGTCGATCTCATCCGCCCATTCCGGCCTGGCGGCGCGCACGAGCGTCTTTACCTTGGCAGGCAACTCCAGCTTATAGCTGTTGTGCGTGCCCACAGCGACGAGATCATTGATTTTGAGATGGGCGTCCATCCAGGCCCGCTCACACCCTGCCCCGGCACTACGAGCATCGGGCGCCGTGAGATCGCATCTCGTCATTTCGCCATGAGCACTGGCAGCACAAAGGAAGATTGCTGCAAGTGCGGCCATTGTCTTTTGCATCCCGGCACACCTTGTCACTTGATTGACGCGTTAATGGTCTATACCAAATTCATGCGACAAGGAGATGACGGAGCTGGCTGGCCTGTCTTCACAAGCCCCCAAATGCCATGAGGTGTGATCGTATGACGGCCGACCCAATCGACGAGATCTTCACCATCTTCAGAACGTTCGGCAGCCTCCGCTATGGGGAAGATGTCACCCAGATGGAGCACATCCTGCAATGCGGCCACCTCGCCCGGACTGACGGTGCCTCTGATGCACTGATCGCTGCGGCGCTGCTGCACGATATCGGTCAGTTCATCGATGATGCCGGTCATGCCGCGGAAAAACTGGGCATCGATGCGCGTCATGAAGAGACGGGCGCGGCCTATCTTGCCGCCTATTTTCCGAAGAGCGTAACAGAGCCGGTGCGCCTGCATGTCGAGGCTAAGCGTTATTTGTGCGCGACCCGACCCGGCTATCATGCGACGTTGAGCCGCGCATCCTCGATCAGTCTGGACTTGCAGGGCGGGCCTCACAGTCCGCAGGAGGCGGAAGCATTCCTCGCTCTCCCCGCCGCCCGCGATGCGCTTCGCCTCCGGCGCTATGACGACATGGGCAAGAAGCAGGATTGGGCCGTTCCAGAACTGGAAAGCTACCGGCCCTTGCTCAATTCGCTGCTCCGCCCCGATCTCACCTGACACCCTTCGGGTACGCCAATTGACCCCGCGCGTCTTTCTACATTGACCACGCAGCGCCACCGCTGCCAAGGTGGGTGACTGGCCGTTAGCGGTCATCCTGTTTCCAGCCCGGAAAGTCATGCGCCCAAAATCTGAGCCCCTGCTTTGGACACGCACACATGGCGCGGCCTCTGAAGGGCCACAATATCTCGCCCTGCGGGACCAGATTGCCCTGAACATCGAGATGGGGAACTTGCCGGAGGGCGCACGCTTGCCGTCCGAGCGGCAGCTTCAAACCGAGTCGGGCATGGCGCGCGGTACGATCCGCGAAGCCCTGTTCCAGCTGGAGGCAGAAGGGCTGATCTACCGCCGCGAGCGTAGCGGCTGGTATGTGTCACCACCGGCAATCACGTACGATCCCCGCCGCTGGGCAGGGTTCATGACCTATGTGACTGAGCAGGGGCGCGCGCCTGGAACAGAAACCCTCAGCAAGGAAAGCACGCCTGCAAGCCCCGCCATTGCCGACATTTTCCGCAAGGCGCCAGGGACGACCCTGCATATCATCAAGCGCCGCCGGACCATCGATGAACGGCCCGTTCTTCTGGAGCACATCATCGTTGATCCCGCCTATGCGCCGGACCTGCTCTCTTATTCGCTCGATGGCTCGCTAACGCACATTCTGACGACGAAGTTCGGCGTGGTCGTTACGCGCAACCGGGTCGATATGCGCCCCTGCGCGCTGATCAAGGATACGGCGGCCGCGCTGGGCGTCAAATCCGGCACGCCCGGTCTGCTGGTGGTGCGCACCAGTTTCGATGCGGATGGACGGGTCGTTGAATATGATCAGGAATATTGGCGGCACGACGCCATTCGCGTGCATGTCGATCTGAACGTGCATCCAGGTTCCCCTGAGATGCACGCTCAGCCCCACGCTTAACCGAGTGAAAGCGTCTCGAGCGCCTTCGGCAGATCTGCCACCGTGTCGATGACAAGATGCGCGCCAGCGGCTTCAAGCGCCGCGCGAGCCTGTCCTACGCGAGCGGCCCGCTCCTCCAAAGAGAGCGCCTCGAACGCCTCTTGCGAGAGTCCCACGCCATTACCGCTGGCGGCAATTCCGATGGTCCACACCCCGGCGGCGCGGCCTTCTGCAATGCCGACTTCGGCATCATCCACCTTGACGCAACATGTGGCGGGCCAGACACCAAGCTCCACCAGATTCTTCCACAGCATCAGCGGCGAGGGTCGCCCGGCAGCGGTCTCTCCGGCACAGACCAGCATATCGGGCTTATAGCCCTGCGCCTCAGCCAGCGGCAGAATGTCCGCCATCATCTCGCGCGTATAGCCTGTGCACGAGCCGATCTTAACGCCCGCCGCCCGCAACCGTGCCGCGACATCGGCAGCGCCGGGAATGAGCTGGGCACATTCGCGGGCCGCCTCACGCATCATCGGCGCAATGGAGTCGAAGAGCGCAGCGGCATCCGTTTCAGCTGGCGCCCTGCCATGAACTGCCGTCCATGCCGAGCGAACGCGCGGCGTTGCCAGAATGGCGGAGATATGGTCGGATTTCGCCATCCCCATATCCACGCGGGCTTCAGCCTCACTGATGGGCACATGCGCCGCCTCGAACGCCTTGCACAACGCCACGACCGGCGCGCGAGAGCCAAAATCGATCATGGTCCCCGCCCAATCGAACACCACCGCCTTAAGCGCTGCAGTCATCCCATTCCCTCCTTCAATCAAAGACTTGGCTGATTACATCCTCAGCCAGAGCGAATGCCGTGGACGCTCCCGTCCCACTGGTCACCACCACCAGCGCCACACCCTCTGCCGGGTGCCGCACAATGCTATGTCCAGCCGCGGACGCGAACGTGCCCGCCCAGCGCTCCAATATGGCGGGCGCGCAGCCCAGAACGGCCTCATATTGGCGCAAGATTTCCGCATCGACGGCATCGATCGAGAAAGGATCGGGCGTCGGCGCATAATGATGGCTATCCCCTACGATCAGGCTGCCATCATCGCTCTGCACGACGATCAGATGAATGCCATGTTCCAGCGCCTCGCGCGCCTCGCTGTGGAGCCGGACCTTGAGAGCCTCCGCTTCCGGCAGCGCCGCATAGCCCAGATAGCGCGCCAGGCTGAGATCGCTCATCACCGGCGCAGGCAGCCTCCAACCCGGCGCCGCGAGCCGCAGCATCTGGAGCTTGCACCGCACAATCCCTTCCTCGGCATAGACTTGGGGATATAGGGTCGCACCGTCGTCTCCAGGGCACAGGATGATCTGCTCGGCTCGATAGATACCGCTCGCGGTATGGACGGCGCCCTGCTCCGCATGGAGCACTGCAATGCCCCGCCGGAACTCAACCCCATGCGCCCTTTCCAGCCATTTTGCGAGAAGCGGAATGGCCGTGCGGGATTCCACCCGCAAATCATGACGGCTGAAGAAGGCCGCGGCGGCCGAGCTGATCATCGGATTGCGCTGCAGCGCCTCAGCCCCCGTCAATCGCTCGCAGTGCTCGCCCATTTCCGTTTGCAGAAACGCGTCCAGCACATCCACCGCTTCCGGACGCTGGGCGATCATCAGCAGCCCTTCCTGCTCGATGCGGATGCCAGCCAGCCCGGCGACCTCCCGCCAGATCGCAGCGCTGCGCCGTGCGAGATGCCACACGCGGCCGCGTTCCTGCCCCGTCACCGTCACAAAGCCGAAATTGCGGATCGATGCGCCATTGGCCTGCGCGTCGCGATCCAGAACCAGCACGCGCTTGCCGCGGCGCGCCGCGGCCAGGGCATGGGCCAGGCCAACGATGCCCGCACCCACCACTATAACGTCATGCATGAACCGCCCCCCTCTTCTGCCGGCCCCGCCCAAGGAACTGGAGCGCGGAGAGGAACGTCAACATGCTCACGGCAACGGCCGTCACATAAGCACCAGTGATGAAGAACGGGAGCCAATCGATATTCGGCACCGCAAAGCTGCGATAGAGAAGCAGAGCAACACTCCCAACATAGCCAGAGGAATCAGCAATATAGATAAGGAAGCCGGCGTTCCCGGCCCGCCCCAGCGCGGCGATCATCCGATCAAACAGCATCGCGTTGAACGGCGTGTATCCAAGATAAAGTCCGGCCCCGCTCAGGATCATCCAGGGCAACGGCTCTAGCAGACCGGCCTGAAATGCCAGCGTTGATGCGCCAAGCAGCAAAGCACCAAAGATAATCACGCCATGCATGGCAAGCAGCGCATGGACGTTGTTCCGCACCAGCATCAACATGCCAAGGCCGCCCAGCGCGATCATCGCCACAGGCAGCTCGCTCTGCGAGAAGATGGACGCGACATCGCCCAGCCCCATCGCCGTCCAGATCTCGACTGCGAAATTATCCCGCAGATCGCGCAGCGCAGTGAACAACACATAGCCGGCGACCAGCAACGTCATCGTAAGGCCGTGATCCCGCAAGAAGGCCGCGCGATCTTCCGTCCCCATCGGCACACGCGCCATGCGCTCGGCTTCATCACGCGAATCGGGTGGTGGAAGTCGCTCAAGATACCACAATGACACGACGAGAACGGGGATGAAAAAGGCGCCGGTCGCCACCGGCATCCAATTCTCGCTGACCCCCAGCTGCATCAGCCAGACGGCTACCGATTTTACTGCGCCGGAGGACATGATGAAACTCGCGCACAGCATCGCTCCGAGCAGATCAGAGCATCGGCGGCCCTCCACATAGGAGAAGACCAATCCCCAGATCATGCCGAGCGGAAGCCCATTCAGGAACAGACACAGCGGCCCCCAACCCGGAGGAAGCAGCGCAAAAAGCACCAATGCGAGCCATGATGTGCCGATCAGCCCGAGAATGCCCAGTGCACGTCCGCGACGCCCAAACTCTGAGATGACCCGTATGCCGATGAATTTGGAGAGAGCGTAACCGATCACCTGTGCAATGAGCAGCCCGGTCTTATAGTCCAACCCAAAGGGCAGGAGCCCCATCCCATCATAGATTCCGGCAGCGAAAGGCTTTCGGAACGCATACATTGCGAAATAGGCCGCGAATGCCGCCAGCCCTCCAGCGACAAGAACCGCTATTCGCGCGCGAGCGTCGCGTGGAGATTGAGCTAGAGCAGAAGCAAATGCCATCTAACTGGTATGGACCAGTTTGGCGTCAATTCTGTGACGGGTCCCAGACGTCCCCAGAATGGCAATGGGGGCATCATCTCGTAACGCGCCCCTTATGGATGCTGGACTCCAGAGTCATAAGCCCGGCGCCACGCCTGCATTGAGGCGAGCTGGACCATGGCGAAGAATTGGCGGCGAGCTTGTTGTAGCGGGCGGCGACGCGGCGGAAGTGCTTCAACTTGGAGAAGACCGCTCGATCAAGTTGCGCTCGCGATAAAGACGCTTGTTGAAGCACGGCTTCCAGCGCCCGTTCTCTTTGGCGGGTTATTGTGCGTTGCACCCTGATCCTGAATCAGTTCACGGATGCGGTCGGCATCGTAGGCTTTATAGACGACACCATGACTCGGCTTTGCCGTACATGGCGGAGCGCAAATCGATCGGGATGGCGGCGGAAGTAGCAGGTCGCGCCGCGCTTGGCGAGGTACCTATACATAGTCGTGCTCCTGCTACAGATGTAACAGACGCCCGTCAAAAACCTAATTTTTCCAATAATTTCCAGTAACATCAGGGTGTTACAGGAAATGGTGGAGCCGAGGGGGATCGAACCCCTGACCTCTACACTGCCAGTGTAGCGCTCTCCCAGCTGAGCTACGGCCCCTTAAATATCTTGTCGCGGGATGGGTCCCTCGCGGCGAGGCGCTGCCTTTAGGTCAGCAATGGCCCCACCGCAAGAGCATTTTTTATGCAGCGAAAATCGATAGGCGAAGACTTAATTTTCTTCGTCGCCTTCGTCGCCGGCGTCGACGCCCAGATCGTCGTCGCCGCCCAGATCCACGTCGTTATCTGGCGAGCCCTCGCCATCATCGACGTCCATGTCGATGTCGAGGTCGTCATCGGCAGCCGTGTCGACGGCGGCCTCTCCGGCCGCAGGCTTTTGTTGCACTTCCTCATAGGGAAGCGGCTGCTTGGACTTCAGGACCGGCTCGGGCGTCCAGAGATTCCCGCACTCGATGCAGGTGACAGGCTCGTCCTTGCCCAGATCATAAAAGCGCGTGGCGCATTTGGGGCAGGTCCGCTTCGTTCCCCATTCAGGCTTCACCATGGGATGCCTCATGTCCTTCCAGAAGAAATGATGACGGCGCGGACAGACATGCCTTCCGCGAAGTGCCGCGCGCCTTGCCATAGCCGATCCGCGCTGTCAAAAGCCGCCCGACATTTTTTCTCCAAGGGGTGAGCCGATCCGCGCGGAAATGCGGCACGGCCGGAATCAGGACTGATGACAAAGGACGCGAAAGCCATGCTGTTCGAGCCGGGCGGGCCGCTGCGCGGCACCGTGACGGTGCCGGGCGACAAGAGCATATCCCACCGATCGCTGATGCTCTCCGCGCTGGCGGTGGGCGAAAGCCGCGTCTCTGGGCTGCTGGAGGGCGAGGACGTCCTCGCCACGGCTACGGCCATGCGGGCGCTGGGCGCGCAGATCGAGCGCGGCGCTGACGGCGTTTGGCACATCCATGGCGTGGGCGTGGGCAGCCTCGTACAGCCTGCAGAAGCGCTCGACATGGGCAATAGCGGCACCTCCACGCGCCTGCTGATGGGCCTGCTGGCGAGCCATGCGCTCACTGCCACATTCATCGGTGATGCGTCGCTCTCCAAGCGACCCATGGGTCGCGTCACCGATCCGCTGAGCCTCATGGGCGCGCGCTTCACCACCGCGCCGGGCGGCCGCCTGCCGCTGACCATGACCGGCATGGCGCCGGCTGTGCCGATCGAATATCGCCTGCCGGTAGCCTCCGCGCAGGTAAAAAGTGCCGTGCTGCTCGCCGGCCTCAACGCGCCGGGCATCACGCGCGTGATCGAGCCGATCCCGACGCGCGACCATAGCGAGCGCATGCTCAAGGGCTTCGGTGTCGACCTGCGAATCGAAACCGAAACGGACGGCACCCGCATCATCAGCGTGCATGGCGAGGCGGAACTGAAGCCCCAGACACTGACTGTGCCGGGCGACCCCTCCTCGGCCGCCTTCCCCATCGTCGCGGCGCTCATCACGCCGGGATCGGAAGTGACCGTAACGAATGTCGGTATGAACCCCACACGCACGGGCATCTTCACGATGTTGCAAGCCATGGGCGCCGATCTCACCATCGCCAATACGCGCGACGTGGGCGGCGAGCCGGTCGCCGACCTCATCGCGCGGCACAGCACGCTCACGGGCATAGACGTGCCGCCCAACATCGCGCCAAGCATGATCGACGAATTCCCCGTCTTCTTCGTGGCGGCGAGCTTCGCCAAGGGCCGCACGAGGACCAGCGGCCTCGACGAGCTGCGCGTCAAGGAATCGGATCGGCTCGCCATCATGGCGCAGAACCTGATCCGCATCGGCGCACGCGTCACCGAGCAGGAGGACGGCCTCATCATCGACGGCACGGACGGCGCACCGCTGGGCGGCGGAGACAAGGCGCCCGTCATCGACGCGGAACTGGATCACCGCATCGCCATGAGCTTCGCCGTCGCTGGCCAGGCAACCGCGGGCGGCGTCATCATCGATGACATGAGTCCCGTTGCGACCAGCTTCCCAGGCTTCACGGAGCTGCTGCGCACGCTGAAAGGCGAGGCGTGAGGCGCAAGTCGCCGCGTCGCCCCGGCGCCTGGCGAGGACGCGGACGGGTATTCCGATGATTATCGCCGTCGATGGACCTGCCGCGTCCGGCAAGGGCACGATCGCGCGGGCGCTGGCGGCGCATTACCGCCTGCCACATCTCGACACCGGGTTGCTTTACCGGGCCGTGGGCGTGAGCGTTATCCGGGCGGGAGGCGATCCGGACAGCGAGGCCGATGCGCTGGCAGCATGCAGGTTCGATGCGGGGCTGCTCACCGATCCGGCGCTGAGATCCGAGAAGGGGGGAGCGCTCGCGAGCCGCGTGTCGCGCCATCCGGCCGTGCGCCGCGCCCTATTCGAGCGGCAGCGCGCCTTTGCAACGCAACCGGGCGGCGCTGTGCTGGACGGTCGAGATATCGGCACGGTCATCGCGCCTGATGCCGATGCCAAGCTGTTCGTGATGGCCAGCGTGGACGTGCGCACGCAGCGGCGCTTCGCCGAGCTGGCAAAGGACGATCCTTCTGTCGATCCCAATGCTGTGCGGGACGATCTGGTCGCGCGGGACATCAGGGACGCCGGGCGCGCCGACGCGCCCATGATACGCGCTGACGATGCGGACTTGCTCGATACGAGCGATTTGAGTATAGGCGCGGCCGTCCAGCGCGCGATCGCGCTCGTGGATGCTCGCTTGAAGAGCCGCGACTAGACGGCTCTGCCGAGGCGCTTCGCTGAGCGGGGCGCCCTTTTCGCTTTTCAGCACAGGCAGGCATTTGCGGTGATCGTGGGCGGATGCGCGTGCGGCATGCGGCCGTGCGGGCGGTTTGGCCAAAGACCGCCGGAGACAACCGGCTGGCCAGCAACGACTTGAAGGAACTCTATCCATGGCCTCTACGGCATTCCCTTCGCGCGATGATTTTGCCGCGCTTCTCAACGATTCTCTCGGTGGTGCAGATGGCGGCTTCGAAGGCCGCGTCGTCAAGGGCACCATCACCGCCATCGAAAACGACATGGCCGTCATCGACGTGGGCCTCAAGAGCGAAGGCCGCGTGCCGCTGCGCGAGTTCGCGCCGGCCGGCCAGAAGGCTGACCTGAAGGTCGGCGACGAGGTCGAGGTCTATGTCGACCGCG
>CBIMKI010000002.1:0-31932 GCA_966244395.1 uncultured Sphingobium sp.
TCGCCGACGCCGCCGCGCCGACGCTGATTCGCGAAAGCGACAAGGCCCCGGCGCTCTATGTGCTGATGCCGATGCGGGTGTGAGCGGCGCCGCCGCTCGGCCCGTCTGCACGATTGCCACGCCGCCGGAGCGCGCCTGCGTCATCGCGCTCTGGGAGACGTGCGGCCTCACCCGGCCGTGGAACGACGCGGCCGCCGATTTCGATTTCGCGCTGGCCGGCCCGGCCTCCACCGTGATCGTGCTGCGCGAGAGCGGGCGCGTCGTCGGCAGCGCCATGGTCGGCCATGACGGGCATCGCGGCGCACTCTATTATCTCGCGGTCGATCCGGCACGGCAGCGGCAAGGGCTCGGGCGCCGCCTGATGGATGCCGTCGAGCACTGGCTGCGGACGCAGGGCGTGCCCAAGCTCAACCTTCTGGTGCGGCGGGAAAATGCGGCCGTGATCGGCTTCTACGCGGCACTGGGTTATGCCGACACGGACTGCATGAGCCTCGGCAAGCGCCTGGACGGCTGAGCGCGGCGCAGCCCTCTCCCACAGAGAGAGGGAGAATGGCGGCGCCTAATCCCGGCTCGCCGCGACCATGTCATCCACCCGCACGAACTTCTCGCGCGGCGCGCCGGCGCGGGCGCGCTCGATCTCGGCGAGGTCGATCTTCTGCCAGTCGCGGAAAGTGACGATGTCGAGCCCGCGCGCCGCAATCAGCGCGTCCAGCCCCGCGCGGCCCGTCTTGCCGCCGCCGCCCGCCGGCTGGTCGGCGGCGATCTGCTCGGCGATCATGAAGCCGTCGGGCTTGTTGGTGCCGATGGTGCCGGTCGGCCCGCGCCGCGCCCAGCCCACGCAATAGAGGCCGGGCGCGATCCGCCCCTCTTCATTGGCGAAGCGGCCCCGCGCCTCGTCATAGGGCACGTCGGGGATCGGCGAGGTCCGATAGCCGATGCAGCTGATGACGAGCCCGGCGGGAATGGCATAGCTTTCCCCGGTGCCCACTGCCGCGCCGTCCGCGCCCAGCTGCGTGCGCTCGACGATCAGCCGCTCCACCCGCCCCTCGCCCTCGATGCGCACGGGCTGGGCGAAGAAATCGAAGCGGATGGGCATGCCGACGCCGTCCGATGCGCCCGCGAAGTCGCGCAGCAGATTGACGGACTTGCGCTGGCCCGGCTCGAGCGCCTGGTCGCTCGCCTCGGGCGGCAGGTCGGCCGGGTCGACGCGCGGCCAGGCGCAGCGCAGCTTGCCCAGTTCGCCCAGTTCCTTGGGCGTCATGGCGATCTGGTGCGGGCCGCGCCGCCCGACGATGGTGATCGAGCGCGCCTGCGATCCGGCGAGCCGCTCCAGCGCATGGGCGACGATGTCGCTGCCCTCGAACTCGTCGCGGCATTTGGCGAGGATGCGTGCGCAATCGAGCGCGACATTGCCGTTGCCGACGATCGCCACGTCCTGCCCGTCGATCCGCGGATCGAGATCGGCATGGTCGGGATGGCCGTTATACCAGCCCACGAACGCCGCGCTCCCGAGCACGCCGGGCAGGTCGTCGCCCGCGATGCCGAGCCGCCGGTCGGCGGGCGCGCCGGTCGCGAGGATCACCGCATCGTAGAGCGAGAGCAGCTCGGCGATGGAAATGTCCGGCCCTACCGAGAGCTTGCCGACGAAGCGGACATTGTCGGTGAGCGCGATCGCCTCATAGCGCTTGGAGACGGCCTTGATCGACTGATGATCTGGCGCGACGCCCGAGCGGATGAGGCCGAAGGGGACGGGCATCCGGTCCAATATGTCGACGCGCACCGCCTCGCCGAACTGCCTGGCGCACGCCTCCGCCGTATAATAGCCCGCCGGGCCCGAACCGATGATCGCGATATGCCGCATCGACCCTATCTCCCTTTGCCGCCTTTTTGCGCCGCCTTCTGCGCGCATGGCGGCGCCCGGCTTCCGTATGAACCTAGCCTGCCTTGCGGCTGGCGCAAGCCACTGTCGGCGAGTGGATCGAGCGCCTTTCGGATGATGCTGGAATGACATGCGGAGTAACCCTTCCTCAATGCCGCGATGGCAAGAGACGGCATGGTGTTCGTCCGCCCGCAACCGGCGCCCCAGCCCGTTTCCCGCCCGAGCTGGTCGGCGACGCTCGGCGCCGTCGACGATCAGGATGGGCGCGCGATTGCCGCCCTGTCCGGCGCGCTGCACCAGATCGGCCGCGATTGGGCGGTCGTGCTGGCTGCGCGGCTGGCGCTGCTGCTGCTGCTCGCGGGAACAGGCGCGCTCACCGGCGGCATGATGCGGTTGCCGGTGCAGCTCGGCCTGGCCGCATGGCTGCTGGGCGATCTCGCCATCCTCGCCCTGCACCGCCTGCCCCCCTACGCCCGCCTTGTCCCCAATCGCCGCCTGCTGGCCACGGCCGCGCTTGCCGGGCTTTCGTCGGCGGGTTTCGGCGCCTGCGCGGCATTGTTCCTCGCGCCGCAGCCCGCCGCCCAGCTCATCGCCACGCTGGCGCCGGCCATGCTCGCGCTGGCGCTCTTCGGCCGGCTGCGCGCGCTCGGTCTGGCATTTGGCGCGGGCGCGGCCATCGGGCAGCTCGCCGCCTTTCCCGATCCCCTGCTCGCCGCGCCCTTCGCTGTCCTGCTGGCCGGTCTCGGCTTCATGCTCGCGCGCCGCCACTGGGGGGGCGCGCCCCTCGCCGCCCCGCACGGCCCGGCGGCCGGGCGCACTCTCAGCGGCGATCAGGCCATGGCCTTGCTGGAGGATTTCGAGCGATCGGGGCATGGCTGGTTCTGGGAGACGGACCGCGCCGGCAAGCTCACTTATGTCTCGGCCACGCTCGCCGCGACGCTCGGCCGCAATGTGGCGGATCTGGTCGGCACGCCCTTCACCAGCCTCATCGCCGCCGGCTCCGGCACCGAGCGGGAGAGCCAGCGCACATTGGGCTTCCACTTCTCCGCTCGCACAGGCTTTTCGGACATTGCCGTGCGCGCCGCGCTGGCGGATGAGGAGCGCTGGTGGTCCCTCTCCGGCCAGCCGGTCGTCACCGCGTTCGACCAGTTCCTCGGCTTTCGCGGCAATGGCTCGGACCTTACCGAGATGCGCCGCAGCCAGGCGGAGGTCGCGCGGCTCGCCAGCGTCGATTCGCTGACTGGCCTTGCCAATCGCGCGCAGATGGCGCTGGCCCTGGAGCAGGCCTTGGCCACGCAGCGCGGCCTGGTGGGCGAATGCGCGCTGTTCCTGCTCGATCTCGATCGTTTCAAGGAAGTGAACGACACGCTCGGCCATCCGGCCGGTGACGCGCTGTTGCAGCAGGTGGCGCAGCGGCTCCAGCGGCTGGTGGGCATGCAGGGCCGGGTCGGCCGCATCGGCGGCGACGAGTTTCAGGTGGTGCTGCCCGGCATGGTCGAGATGATGGCCCTCGCCAAGCTTGCCGATGCCATCATCCACAGCCTCTCCGAACCCTATTTCATCGACGGCAGCCAGGTCGTCATCGGCGCGTCCGTCGGCATCGCGCTCGCCCCGGCGGATGGCGGCAACAGCGAAACCCTCATCCGCAATGCCGATCTCGCGCTCTACACCGCCAAGGGCCAGGGGCGCGGCCAGTTCCGCTTCTTCATCCCGGCCATGCATGCCGAGGCGGAGGATCGCCGCCAGCTGGAGGTGGACCTGCGCCGGGCGATCGGCACCGGCGGCCTTCATCTCGAATATCAGCCCGTGGTCTGCGCCGCGAGCGAGCGCATCGCCGGTTTCGAGGCGCTGCTGCGCTGGCAGCATCCCGTGCGCGGTCTCATCTCGCCCGCGGTCTTCATCCCCATTGCGGAGGATGCCGGACTCATCGGCGCCATCGGGGAATGGGTGCTGCGCACTGCCTGCACCGATGCGCAGGCATGGCCGCGCGGCACGCGGGTCGCGGTCAACGTCTCGCCCATTCAGTTCGCCAATGTCGCGCTGCCCAACATCGTGCTCAGTGCGCTGGCCAATAGCGGCCTCCCGCCCGAGCAGCTTGAGCTGGAGATCACCGAGAGCGTGTTCCTTGCCGATCGGGACAATACCGACGCCTTGTTCGCGCAGCTCAAGGCACTGGGCGTGCGCCTCGCCCTCGACGATTTCGGCACCGGCTATTCGGCACTCGGCTATCTCAAGACCGCGCCTTTCGACAAGATCAAGATCGACCAGAGCTTCGTGCGCGGAGCCGCCATCAAGGGCAGCCGCAATGCCGCCATCGTCAAGTCCATCGTCAATCTGGCCGAGGCGCTCGGCATGGAAACCACGGCCGAAGGTGCCGAGACGATGGACGAGCTTGATCTCATCCGCTCGCTCGGTTGCAGCCATGTGCAGGGGTTCGTCTATGGGCGCCCCATGCCGGCCGGGACGTGCCAGGCCCTGCTCACGCAACATGACGGCCATGCCGTCGCCAAGGGCCACCAGGCCAGCCGCACGCAGCGCATGACCATGTTGCGGACCGTTGCGCTCTTCCATGGCGAGGATCGCTATACCGCCCGCATCCGCAACATCTCCGCCACCGGCGCGCTGATCGAAGGCGTGCTCGACGTGCCGGTGGGCACTGCCTTCACCGTGGAATTCAACGGCAGCCTGCGCGTCTCGGGCCAATGCCGCTGGTCGCAGGGCGACCGGATGGGCATCGCGTTCGACACCGCCATGAATGTCGAGCGCCTCCGCGCCGCGGACAAGCCGGCCGTGAGGAAGAGCGAAACCGCGCCGGGCGAGCGCCGCCGCGCAAGCTGAGCGGATCACTTCCCAGCCCTCCCCAGCCCGTCACTCTCTTCGCGCCCCGCGCAGGCCGGGGTCCATGGCGACGATCCGGGCGTCATGACATCAGGCGCCAGCGCCGCGCCGCGCGGCCGCCCTCCGGCTGCATCGGCGCATCTGCGGTGGCTTCATGACGACAAAGGCGAGCCGCACTTTCGCGCGCTCGCCCTTGTTCGCCAGCCCGTGCGGGCCGGAAAGCCGGCGGGCGGACGCACGCGGCGCCCGCCCGCGAACGCTTGTCTCAGTTCCCCGTCTGCGGCGCCGCCGCGGCGGCGTTCTGGGGCAGGCCGCCCATCTGGCTCACCAGCTTGGTATAGGCATCGAGATAGGCCAGCACGATGACCTGGCCGATGTCGGTATTCTGATAGCCGCCACCGCCGGCCGCGCCGAAGGCGCCGCCGCCGAACACGCCGCCGCCCGCGCCGAAGCTCAGGTCCGACTTGCGGGCATAGCCTTCGGTCAGCGCCTCTTCCTCGGTGGTGCGGGCATTGACGATAGAGAGCGTCACATTGGCTTCGCTCTTCTTGACGTTGATCGCGCCGGCGATGGCGCCGAGCGCGCGGCCGCCCAGCATGCCGCCGAGCACGCCGCCGATGCCGCCGCCGCCGCTATTCTTGTTCGAGGTGACGATATTGGGCTCGAGGAAATAATCGGCCGCCTTCACCTGCGCGCCGCCGACATTGCTGCCCTGCTGCAAGGCGCCCTGCTCGGCCAGCGCGCGTTCCATGGCCGTGCTCTGCATCGAGCGGCCGCGATTGACGAGGCCGAAGCAGCCGGACTTCTGCACGAACACGCGCAGGATCGCCTCGGGGCTGCCGAGGTTCAGCTCGCGCCACCACTGGTTCTCCGGCTCGATGATGGCGATGGTACCGATCCGCTTGCCGCAGACCGGAATCTCGGCCGTGCCCTTCGCCTGGGCCTTGCGCGCGGACGAGGCGCCCTTTTCCTGTGCCGACGCCGCAGCCGGCACGAATGCGAGCATGGACGAAATGGCGATGACGGAAATCAACTTACGCATGAACTACCCCCTCACGGAAATTTCCCGCTTCTTTCAGATGCGACCGCGATTTATCGTTTGGGCCGCGTCCCTATCACAAGCGGGACAACTTGCCTACTGCCGTCGATGCGGCGCATGCGGTCGAACCGGCCCCGCACCGACTGCAAAGCGAAGGCCTTTGCCGCGCGCGAGCTTGCTGCTATCGGCGCGCGATGGCTGATCTCGCACATATCCGCAACTTTTCCATTATCGCCCATATCGACCACGGCAAGTCCACGCTTGCCGACCGGCTGATCCAGCGCACCGGGGGCCTCTCGGATCGCGAGATGACCGCGCAGGTGCTCGACAATATGGACATCGAGAAGGAGCGCGGCATCACCATCAAGGCGCAGACCGTGCGCCTCGATTATGTCGCGCGCGACGGCGCGAAATATGAGCTGAACCTCATGGACACGCCGGGCCATGTCGACTTCGCCTATGAGGTTTCGCGCAGCCTCGCGGCCTGCGAGGGCGCGCTGCTGGTGGTGGACGCCGCCCAGGGCGTGGAGGCGCAGACGCTGGCGAACGTCTACCAGTCCATCGAGCATGACCATGAGATCGTGCCGGTCATCAACAAGATCGACCTGCCCGCCGCCGAGCCCGAGAAGGTGAAGGCGGAGATCGAGGACGTGATCGGCCTGGACGCGAGCGAGGCCGTGCTCGCATCCGCCAAGTCCGGCATCGGCATCGACGACATATTGGAAGCCATCGTCGCCAAGATCCCGCCGCCCAGGGGCGATCGCGACGCGCCGCTCAAGGCCATGCTGGTCGACAGCTGGTACGATCCCTATCTGGGCGTCGTCATCCTGGTGCGCGTGATCGACGGCGCCATCCGCAAGGGCCAGCAGATCAAGTTCATGATCGGCGGCACCGAGCATCTGGTCGACCGCGTCGGCTGCTTCCGTCCCAAGATCGAGCAGCTCGCCGAGCTGGGGCCGGGCGAGATCGGCTTCATCACCGCGCAGATCAAGGAAATCGCCCAGACCCGCGTGGGCGACACCATCACCACCGTCAAGAATGGCGCGGCCGCGCCCCTGCCCGGCTTCAAGGAAGTGCAGCCGGTGGTGTTCTGCGGCCTCTTCCCGGTCGACGCCAACGATTTCGAGAAGCTGCGCGACAGCATCCACAAGCTGCGCCTCAACGATGCCTCGTTCAGCTTCGAGATGGAGACGAGCGCGGCATTGGGCTTCGGCTTCCGCTGCGGCTTCCTTGGCCTCCTTCATCTGGAGATCATCCAGGAGCGCCTCAGCCGCGAATATGATCTCGATCTCATCACCACCGCGCCGTCCGTGGTCTACGAGATCTACATGACCGACGGCAGCATGGTCGCGCTGCACAATCCCGCCGACATGCCCGATCCGGTGAAGATCGACTTCATTGAGGAGCCGTGGATCGAGGCGACCATCTATGTGCCCGACGAATATCTGGGTTCCATCCTCAAGCTCTGCCAGGATCGGCGCGGTATCCAGAAGAATCTCACTTATGTGGGCGGGCGCGCGCAGGTCACCTATGAGCTGCCCTTGAACGAAGTGGTGTTCGACTTCTACGATCGCCTGAAGTCCATCTCGCGCGGCTATGCGAGCTTCGATTATCATCAGATCGGCATGCGCCAGGGCGATCTCGTCAAGATGAACATCCTGGTCAACAACGAGCCGGTCGACGCGCTCAGCATGATCGTCCACCGCAGCGCCGCCGAGGCGCGCGGGCGGCACATGTGCGAGCGGCTGAAGGATCTCATCCCGCGCCATCTCTTCAAGATCCCGATCCAGGCCGCCATCGGCGCCAAGGTGATCGCGCGCGAGACCATCGCGGCGCTGCGCAAGGATGTGACCGCCAAATGCTATGGCGGCGACATCACCCGCAAGAAGAAGCTGCTGGAGAAGCAGAAGGAGGGCAAGAAGCGGATGCGCGAATATGGCAGCGTGCAGATCCCGCAGGAGGCCTTCATTGCGGCATTGCGCATGGGGGACGAGGGATGAGCGGCGCCGGGGAGGATTATGTCTTCGACGAGGAAAGCGGCGAGTGGATGCCGGCCTCGCAGCTGGCCGCCAAGCAGGCGTCCGCCGACACGGTGGAAGTGCGCGATGCGGTCGGCAATCTGCTGGCCGATGGCGACCAGGTGACGCTCATCAAGGATCTGGAGGTCAAGGGCGCAGGCCAGACGTTGAAGCGCGGCACGCTCATCAAATCGATCCGCCTCACCGGCGACCCACAGGAAATCGACTGCCGCTATGACGGCATCAAGGGCCTCGTCCTGCGCGCGGAGTTCATGAAGAAGCGCTGAGGGCGGGTCGAAAACGCAGGTTGATGACAAGATAAGGCGCCGCCTTATCACCAACGCCCGTTGATGGCAGCCCATTATCAGCAACCTCCGTTGACGACAGAATGAAGCCTCATTTTGTTGCCAACGTTCATTGTCGCGGCGGCTTGTCGAAGCGGGCCTGCTTCGCACGATCGAGCCTGCCGCCGGGCGCCGCGCGGCGCTTTATGCGTTTGACCCCTTGCTCGATCTACTCAAGATATAGGCACGCCCTCAACCGTCCGGCAGCCGGTTGGTCCGATTGAGTCGATCCATGACCTCGTCCAGCGGCTCCACGACCGTGACGCTGCGCCCTTCGCCAAAGCGGATGCGCGTGCCCTCCGAATGACAGGAGATGAAGGAAATCTGCGTGGCATTGACGGCGACGGGGACGCGATCCGTGCTGGTGAACTTCACGAACATGCCATTCTCTCCTTGCTTCTAGCCAAGGGAGCCTAGCTTTTTCGCGGCGTTTCGCCAGCGTTCGTTTGCACTGCCGCGTCCGGCTCCTAAAGCGGCTCGCCGGGGCCGAAAGTGAGCAGCGCGACACCGCCTGCAATGCCCACGAGCAGGGCGAGCAGCCCAAATTCGAGCAGACGCGTGCGAAGACCAGTGCTGAAAAGCCGGGGCAACATGAGCGGAACTCCCGTGAACTACGGGAAATTCTACGCCCCACGCCTTACCGCAACCTTAACCCGGGCGCGCCGCCGGAAAGGCAGGCGGCGCCCGGCTGGCAGGTCCTGCGGATCAGGCGGCCTTGCGCGCCTGCTCATCCGCGAACTGAGCGGCGCTCAGGCGGAACTGGCCGATCATCTCGGCAAGCACATTGGAGCGGTCTGCCAGGTTGCGCGCGGCGGCCGCGCTCTCTTCAACCATCGCGGCATTCTGCTGAGTAAACATGTCCATCTGCAGCACCGTGTCGTTCACCTCGGCGAGGCTGGCCGACTGGCGCTCGGCGGATTCGGCGATCTGCGCCGCGAGTGCGCTGATCTCCGTGATGCGGCTCGTGATGCGCTCCAGCGCCTCGTTCATCTCGCTGACCAGCTCGACGCCGGCCTTCACCTGGTCGGAGCTGGCGAGGATCTTGGTCTTGATGTCCTGCGCCGCGTCGGAGGAGCGCAGCGCCAGCGCCCGCACCTCGGATGCGACGACGGCGAAGCCCTTGCCCGCTTCGCCCGCCCGCGCGGCTTCCACGCCGGCATTGAGCGCGAGCAGGTTGGTCTGGAAGGAAATGCCGTCGATCACGGCGATGATGTCGCCGATCTCGGCCGAGGCGCGCTCGATGCCGCCCATGGCGTCGATGGCGCGGCGGATGACGACGCTGCCATTCTCCATTTCCTGCCGGGAGGCACTGACCACGCCATTGGCCTGCACGGCGGCGGCGGCCGTCTGGCTGACGCCGGAGGTGATCTGGGTCATCGCCGAGGCGACTTCCTCCAGGCCCGCGGCCTGCTGCTCGGTGCGGCGGGCGAGATTGTCGGACGCGGAGCGGATCTCGTCCGAGCCGTGGCGCACGTCATGGACCGTGCCGGAGACCGAGGACATGGCGCCTTCCATGCGGTCCATGGCGGCATTGAAATTGGCCTTGATGCGCTCGTAGCTGCCCCGGAAGGGCGCCGTGATCCGCGTGGCGAGATCGCCGGCCGCAAGCTGCTGGAGGCCTTCGGCGACATGCTCGACGACCATCTGCTGCTGCGCGTCGGCCTCGCGCTTGGCGAGGGCATTTTCGCGGAAGACGTCGACCGCCTCGCGCATCTGCTCGATCTCGATGGCGGCCGTTGGCTCGCGATGCGGCGCCGCAAGATCCCCGGCGGCGAGGCGGTTCATCTCGCCGGAGAGCGCGTCGAGCGGGGCGCCCACTACCTTGTTGGCGCTCCGGCGCAGCATGAGCGCCAGGCCCGCGATCATGGCGAGCGCGGAGAGGGCCAGCGAAAGCTCGGCCCAGCGCGCATCCGCCAGAACGGCGGAGAGCGGCAGCTTGACGCGCACGCTCCAGCCGGTCTCGAAGCCTTCCAGCATCACCGGCTGGTCGACGCGGATCACCGAGCCGAGCTGCGCGTCGTCGAAGATGCCGACGGCGCTCTGTGCTTTTGCGTCCTGGTCCGGCTTGGCGAGCAGGGCCTTGTTCTTGTTGTAGAGATAGTTGCCCGTGCCGGAGAGCAAGGCGACCGTGCCGTTGAACGGCAGCTTGAGTGCGCCGATGCGCTGCTGGAGTTCGTCGAGCGCCAGATCGGTGCCGACGACGCCGACCGCGCGGCCATCCTCGATCACGGGCAGCGCCACGGAGGTGAGCAGCATGCTGCGGCCATCCACCGCATATTCATAGGGTTCGAGCATCACCGGCTTGCCGGACTGCTGGGCGAGCACATAAAAATCGCCTGCGCCCGGCTGGGTGTAATTCTCCAGCGGCGCGACCGCGACGCTCTCGCCGGAGCGGTGCCAGTAGGGCACATAGCGGCCCGTGGCGTCATGGCCCGGGGCGTTGGCGAAATCGCCGTCCTGTCCGTCGAAGGCATTGGGCTCCCAGCCCGTCCAGGTGCCGATAAGTTCGGGCGCGGCTTCCAGCGTGCCGCGCAGGATGCGGTCGTGTACCGCGCGGTTCGTCACCTGCGCGCTGCGCGCCGCGACGATAGCGTCCCGCATGCCTTGCGTGATGCCGATGGGCCGCTCGAACTGGGCGACGATCTCCGCCGCGACCTGTTCCGCGACGATCTGGCCGGTTTCGAGCGCGCGGCTCTCGGCCGACCGCTCCAGCATGATGCCGGTGATGCCTGATCCCAGGCTGACGAAACAGGCAACGGCAATGGCACCGCGCTTGCTCAGCATCGCGGCAAGCGGCTTCTTCCCGGTCTCACGCATGATTATTCTCTTCACTAGGCGACACAGATGGCTTCGATAGGGTGGCGCCGCCTAAAAATTGGTTAGTCTTGCGGGAAGGATATTCCGATCGGGAGTCTCGCGGGACCCGATATTCGAGAATGATAGTTATTTTCAGGATCTTGACTTAGGTTAGCGCTTCACCGCTTCCCAACTCGGCCTAGCCGAGCGCGTCGGAAACCTTGTCGAAGATGTCGACGAGATTGAGGCCGAGCATGAAGAAGCCCATGATGCAGGCGACAGAAATCAAGGCGGCGACGAGCCCATATTCGATGGCCGTCGCACCGCTCTCGTCCATGATGATTCGGTTGAGCATGACCTTCAACTCCGGGATTTCCTAGCATGATATGAAATCCCGGTTGCGCAATGCTTAAGCCACCCGCGCAGCCGGATGCCGGCTGGAACGCCGAGCGTCGGGCACAGCGTCAACCCTGTCGAAGCCTGTCCTGTCCTCCCATCCCGGCCGGCCGCTTCCGCGCCGGGGGGCTTGGCGCCGCTGCATCGAGGGGCGGCTCAGAAGAAGCCCGGCATGTCGCGCTGGGGCTGGCTCGGCTGCGGTGGGACGAGCGGCTTGAGGACCGGCGGCGCGGCGCCCCCCGTGCGGTCGGCCGCGGCGCTCGCCGTGCGGGCGATGCCGGTGCCGGAGATCGGCGTGCAGCTGCGTCCCTCGATGAAGTCGAGCGCGCGGGCCATCATGTCCTCGTCCGCGTCGCCGAGCCCATATCCCAGTTCGTCGCGCGCGCGGCAGCTATGGGCCATGAGCGGCGCCAGCCCGCCATAATAGCTGCTTTCGCCGGCCGCATTCTCGACCGCGAAGGCAATGATGCGCAGGCGGTCGTCGCATTCCGGCTTGTCGAGCGCGATCTGGCCCACGGGCTTGCCGTAGCTGTTCTCGCCGATGAGCGCGATGGCGTCGGGCATGAAGGGCCGGAAGGCATTGACGACCATTTCGCTCGCCGAGGCCGATCCTTCCGAGGTGATGAAGGCCATGCGGCGCGGCGCGATGGCGCTGGCTTCGGGCTGGAAACGATAATCCTCGTTTTCCGCCGTCTTGGACGGGCGGAAGCGCAGGCGCGTGAAGATGTCCGAGGACGAGCGGGCGCCGCCGAGCAGGCTGCCGAGCGTCTGCGCGACCGAGAGCGCGCCGCCGCCATTGTAGCGCAGGTCAACCACCACATCCTCCACGCCCTGTGCCTTGAGCTGGGCGAAGGCGGCGCGCAGTTGCGCCTCTGCGGTGTAGATGAAGGTGCGCAGGTTCACATAGCCGACCTTGCGCCCGCCCCGGTCGAGGATGCGCGCGCCGTAGCGCGGCGAGACGGGATCGATCTCGAAGGTCGCCTTGGCCAGTTCGACGACGCGCGTGCCGCCCGCATCGGAAATGCGGAAGAAACGCCGGGTGCCGTCGAGATCGGCGCCGAGCGCCAGATAGAGGCCATAGTCGCCCTGCGCGGCGATGATGTCGCTCACATTGCGCAGCGTCGCGGCGCTGGTGCCGATGGCGAGGATCTCCGCGCCCCGGTCGATTCCCGCCGCAAGGGCCGGCGCGCCTTCGAACGCCTCGCTCACGAACAGCCGGCGCGCGGCCGCGTCCGTATAAAGGCGGAAGCCGAAGCCGGCCGTCTCGCCGGACATGTAATAAGCGTTCTCGGCGGCGATGGAGGTCACATAGGAGAAATAACGGTCGCGCCCCTGCGCGCGGGCACCGGCGGCGAGTGCGTCGACATAGTCCAGCAGGTCGGAGAAGCCCGCCGGGTTCACATAGGCCATCGTCTCGGGAAAGAGATACCATTCGTCGAACTGCGCGAGCACCCAGTCCTGCCGGGCGCGCAGCGAGCAGGCATTCGAGGCGGTGGGTGTTGGCGTCGGCGTCGGCGTGACGACGACCGGGCCGGTGCCTCCGCTCCCGCTGGTCGTGCCGCCGCCGCCGCCGCAAGACGACAGCATGAGCGCGATGCCCAGCACAGTGATTCCATCGCCGACGCGCCGCCCCAATCCCCTCATGGCGCGGACCCTAGCGAGGCCGCGCGGCTTTGTCTCGCGCGATATATGCAGATGCGGTCGGATCAGTCCGGCGTTACTTCGCAGGGCTGGTCGGGATAGGCGAAGCGCGGATCGGTGACGAAGGCGTGGTCCGTCAGCAGATCGAGGAAAGCAATGAGCGCCGCTTCGTCCTCCGCATCGGGCACGCGGCCCTCGTGGCGGCGGATAGCGGCGGCGAGCGTGGGGCTCTCCCCATCGTGGAAATAGGGCGCGCTCAGGGTCACGTTGCGCAGGCTGGGCGTGCGGAACCGGCCTTCATCCTCGGCCTTGCCGCTGATCTCGGCGAGGCCCAGGTCGCGCGGCATCGGCGCGGCCACGCGGTGAGAGCGATCGTCAGTGAAGTCCGGCCCGCTATGGCAGGCGGCGCAATCCCGCTCGAACAACGCCGCCCCCCGGCGCGCCTGCGGCGTCATGGCAACGGCCTCGCCCGCGCGCAGCCGGTCGATGGGGGCCTGATCGGAAACGAGCGTGCGCTGGAAGGCGGCCAGCGCGCCCGCGACCGTGGGCAGGCTGATCGCCTCGCCCGGATAGGCGGCGCGGAAGAGCGCGCGATAGCAAGCATTTGCCGAGAGGCGGCGAGTCAGCTCGGCCTCCTTTCCCGCCATGCCCATCTCGACCGGATGCGTGCCGGTGATCGGCGTCAGCGCCTGCACTTCAAGCGGAAACTGGCCCGGATCGGCCCAGCTGAGCGCCATGCGGCGGCCGACATTGGCGAGGCCCGGCACATTGCGCCGCCCCGCCTCGCCGGTCACGCCGGGATGCGCGCGATTGCCCTCGGCAAAGCCGCGCCGCTGCCCATGGCAGCTCGCGCAGGACATGGAGCCGTCGAGCGAGAGGTCGCCATCATGGAAGAGCCGCCGCCCGAGCGCCGCGCGCGCCTGCGCCATCGCCGCGGAGGGCGATGCATCGAGCGCGGGCGCGGCGGCCGGAAGCAGCGCGAAGACGCTCGCCGCCCCGGCCATAGGGAGCCAGAAGCGCTTCATGCCTCCGGCAGCGCGGCCACCAGCAGGCGGATCGACGGCGTGCCATTGGCCGCGATCTGGACGATGTAGCGGCCCGGCTCCAGACGGAAGTCGACCATCTTGCGCACGCCCGAGCATGCCGGACCGCGCCCGTGATTGACCGACTGGAGCGCCGCGCCGCCCAAGACGACGTCCAGCCAGGCACCCGTGCTGATCGCCACGCGATAGACGCCCGCGCGCGCAACATCGAGCGCGACCATGCCGCCATGGCTGACCGAGCCGCCCGGCTGCTCGGGACGCTTGGCATAAGTGATCTGCGGGGTGGGCTTGAGCGCCAGTTCAACGGCCCTGCCCGGCGTCACCGTCGCGGCGGCCGTCGCATCCGCGCTTGTCGCGGCGGCCAGCGGCGCGGGCGCAGCCCAGCCGGCAAGCTCCGGCGGCAGGGGCGCGGGCGTTGCCGGGCACGCCGCTTCGGGTTCCGCCATGCCCTGCGCGGGCAGCGCCGCCGGCACGCCGCCAAAAGCCACGGCAAGGAGAGTGAGGCTTTTCCGCATCGGATGAGGGTCCTTTCGCATCAATCGCTATATTTCATGATATACAGATCGCTATATTCTTCCCTATATGCCGCCGACCTTGCTGTCCATCAGCACAGAATAAGAAGGGAAGAGACGTGAACATCGGCCACTCTGCCGCCGCCAGCCTGATCGCCCTCATGTCCGCGCCGCTCTGCGCGCAGGACGTCGCCGCAGACGATGCGGCCGGCGCCGACAACAGCTTCCGCCTGGGCGAGATCATCGTCACCGGCAGCCGCGCGCAGGGTCCGGTCGTGAGCGCGAACGGCCTTGGCCAGGAGGCGATCGAAGCCTTCGGCCGCAACAGCCTGGACGATGCCGCGAACCTCATCCCCGGCGTCTCGGCCGGCAACAGCGGCGGCTCGCGCAACGAGCGCCTGCTCTTCGTGCGCGGCTTCGACCGCTTCCAGGTGCCGCTCTCCATCGACGGCATCCGCGTCTACCTCCCCGCCGACAACCGGCTCGATTATGGCCGCTTCCTCACGCCCGACGTGGCGCAGATCCAGGTCGCCAAGGGCTATGCCTCCGTGCTCGACGGACCCGGCGGCATGGGCGGATCGGTCAATCTCGTGACCCGCAAGCCCACCAAGGCGCTGGAAGTCGAGCTGCGCGGTCAGCTCGATCTGGGCCGCGACGTCGATTATGCCGGCTACACCGCCTTCGGCCTCGTCGGCACGCGGCAGGACAATTGGTATGCGCAGGCCAGCGTCGCGCGCAGCTTCCGCGATCATTGGGATCTTCCGGGCGGCTTCACGCCCACCGTCAACGAGAATGGCGGTCAGCGCGACTTCAGCCGCACCGAGGATTCGCGCATCAACCTGAAGATCGGCTACACGCCCAACGAGACGGACGAATATGCGATCAGCTACACGCGCCAGGAAGGCAGCAAGAACGCACCGCTCAGCACCACGGACGATATCGTCCCGCCGGTCGCTGTCGGCTATCCCACGCCGCGCTACTGGTCTTGGCCTTATTGGAACATCGAGAACATCTATTTCCTCTCGTCCACTGCGCTCAGCGACCAGGCGACCTTCAAGACCCGTATCTACCGCAGCAAGTTCTACAATCTGCTGCGGTCCTTCGACGATCGCACGCAGACGACGCAGAACGCCCCGCAGCCGCGCGTCTTCAACAGCCCTTATTGGGACGAGGCCTGGGGCGGTTCGGCCGAACTGGCCGTGGACCTCTCCCCGGTCTTCCATCTCGCCACGGCCTTCCATTATCGCCGCGACAAGCATGTCGAGGCGCAGCAGACCTTCCCCAATGTGACGGCCGATCCGGACGGCTTCACCGAGCCGGCACAGGAAAATCTGGAAGACACCTACAGCATCGCCGCCGAGGGCCGCTATCAGCTGGCGCCCGCGCTCAGCCTGACGGTGGGCGCGAGCTTCGACTGGCGCGACATCAAGAAGGCGCAGGAATATGGCACGCCCCCGGGCGCCTCGGCGAACCAGATCTTCAGCTATCCGCTCGCCAATGCCAGCGCCTATAACTGGCAGGGCCGCCTCGACTGGACGCCGGACGAGGACACCGCCCTCCATGCCAGCATCTCGCGCCGCGCGCGCTTCCCCACCATCTTCGAGCGGTTCAGCACGCAGTTCGGCACCGCCGCGTCCAATCCCGGCCTGGAGCCCGAGCGGGCGACCAATGTCGAGCTGGGCGGCCGCAAGGCGCTCGGCGTGCTGCGGATCGAAGGCGCAGTCTTCTACAGCAAGGTCGACCGGGCGATCGTCTCGGTGCGTCCGGTCGGCGCCAGCGCGACGACCACGCGCCGCGAGAATCTGGGCGACGGCGAATATCATGGCGCGGAAATTTCGGCCAATGCGCAGCTCCTGCCCACGCTGCTGGCGGGCGCGAACTACAGCTACATCCGCCGCTCCTTCACGATCCGCCCGCAGGCCGGCAGCATCCTGCCCGCCGCCTTCCAGCTGACCGGCGTGCCGACCCACAAGGCCTTCATCTATGCCAACTGGGCGCCGGTCGGCGGACTGCACATCATGCCCAATGTCGAGATCGCGTCGGACCGCACGCTGCTGGCCTCCTACGCCCCGCCATTGGCGAGTGCCCCGACCGTCGCCGGTCCCCCGGTCTATTATCGCGGCGGCAATTATGTGAATGTCGGCCTTCGCATCGACTATGCGCTCACCGAGACGATCGAGATCGGCGTCGGCGCGCGGAACCTGTTCGACGAGAATTACGAGCTGTCGGACGGCTATCCCGAGCCCGGCCGCAACATCTTCCTGACCGCCCGGGCGCGTTTCTGATTCGGGCGAAGATGCGCCCTCGCCCTTTCCCCGCAAGGCCCATATCGGCACAGAAGGAGGTTAATTTTCATTTAATTTCTGTTGCATAGCGCCATGGCTATCGGCCAGATAGATCGCTCTGTTCAACGGACGTGGGGAATGTGGACATATGAATATCGACAGATTGACGGCCAGGCGCTGCCTGTCCGGCATGGCCGCGCTTGCACTTGTCGCTACGGCATCGGCGGCGCCCGCCCAGCAAATCCTGAGCGTGGTGGAATCCGAGCCCGACGACGGCTCGACGGACAAGGTGGTCGTAACGACTGGCGGATCGCTGGCCTCGACGACCCAGGCGGGCGTTGATACGCGCGCGCTGACCGACTTCGGCGTCAACAAGATCTATTCCGCCAGTCATGGCGGCGCGGAACAATATGCGACCTCGGCCTGGCTCGACAGCTACACGGTGGACGGCGCAGCGGGCACGATGGTGGACGTGACCTTCAATTTCTCGATCGACGGCACGGCCGCGTTCAGCGGCGACGCGGAGTTCAACTTCGCCGTCTATGCCCTGCGCGGCAACGGCTGGACGATGAGCGGCATCGATCTCTCTGGCGGCGGCGGCTATTTCTACCATGCGCCACTCGCCGGGGGCGACAATTACGAGCGCATCATTCTCGAGAAGGTGTCTCCAACCGGCCAGATCTTCCAGATGGACACGCGCAATTTCGACGGTTTCCTGAACTTCAACCCGCATCCGACGGAGCCGGGCGAACCTGGCGCCTTCGGATCACGCATCCAATATGTCGAGAATGGCGGCAACAGCTATTATGTCTATGAATATGTCAACGGACCGTTCGGCCTGGTGACGGCTCATATCTACGACAGCTATTACACCACGGTCGAGGGCGGCATCGAGTCCGGTCCGCAGAATTACGCGATCAATCCGATGATGAACGCCGTCCGCACCAACCTGCCGCCCAATTATTCCATGCTCGACATGGCGGTGATGTGCGGCGGCGATGCTTGCGGCCCGGGCAGCTATTATCCCGGGGTCGACCTGTCGCTCAACTTCTCGCTGGCGGCCGGCTCGACTTTCTCGCTGGCCAGCGTCCTGTTCCTCGATGATCTGCGCGAGGGCACGATCGATCTTTTCAACACCGCGAAGGTCACCGGCATCTCGGTCTCGAACGGGGCGGCGCTGACCAGCGAAAGTGGTTCACTGACTGCCCCGGTCAACGGCGTCTACGGCTATGAAGCCGCCGCTGCCCTGACGCCTGCCGTGCCCGAGCCGGGCACCTGGGCGATGCTGATCGGCGGCCTCGCCATGGTCGGCGGCCTGATGCGCCGCCGCAAGCCCGCTCCGGCGATGGCCTGACGAGAGGGAGGGGCGGCAAATTGCCGCCCCGATCCTACTCCGCCGCCTGCGCCTGGGCGACATGCGTCTCGATGTCGCGCCAGTCGCCGCCCTTGGAATAAGCGAAGCTGACGGCACGGATGCGGGCGAAGTCGATGCCCGCGTCGGCAAAGCTGACCGCGCCGGTCGCCGCGAAGCGCTCGACCGCGTCGAGCAGCAGGCGCCGCGCGCGGTAGATGACGCGGTCGCAGGTGCCGAGATATTCCTGTGAGCGGTCGACGATCGGCCCCATGCTCTCCTGCACCACGAAGTCCTCATAGGCATTGCCGCGCCCCGTGATGCCGCTCCAGTGCCCGGCCTTCATCGCGGCGCGGTCCTGGTTCCACATCGTCTCCGGCCCGCCCATGTCGCTGTTGAAGAAGCTCGGATCGCCCGAGGTTTTCCCGAAATCGGTGAGGATATTGTAGGTGAGCGGCGCGTCCGGATCATAAGCGATATACCATTGCGCCGTGGTGACGTCGTCGATGGGGATGGAGCAGCAGGCGATCCGCGAGCCGGTGGGCGCGGAGGGAATGAAGGAGAAGAAGGGCAGCGAAACCTCGCGCACGCGGGCATAGCTGAACGCGCCCTCGTCGCGGATCGCGCCTTCGCGAAAGCCATAAGGCTGGTCCACGAACTCGAAGGCGGGCGCGCCGTCATTGAGCATATAATCGGATTCATCCTTGAAGATCGCCCGTCCGGCCGCGCTCGACAGGTTCGCCGAGTGCAGGAAGCCGACATGGGCGGAATCGAGCAGCGCTTCCAAACCCTGCAGCCAGTTGGTGCGGATGATGCCGCGCGTCGGCTGCACCTGCGCAGGCGGCAGGGCGGTGAACTCATAGTCGGGGAAGCGCGGCGGGCTGGCGGCCTTGCCCATATACACCCAGATGATGCCGCCCGCCTCGTGGGTCGGATGGCTGCGCACGGGCACCGACTGGGCGAACCGCGCGCGCTGCGCGAGCGGCTCGGTCGGCGCGTCGACGCATTTGCCTTCCACGCTGAACTTCCATCCGTGGAAGATGCAGCGCAGGCCGTTTTCCTCGTTGCGCGCGAGCGCGAGGGAGGCGCAGCGATGCGGGCAGGCCTCCTGCATGAAGCCCACGCGCCCGTCCGTGATGCGGAAGGCGACGAAATTCTCGCCGAAGAGCCGCACGCGCTCGGGCGCGCCGTCCGCCTCCAGCGCGTCCGCGCGGCAGGCGGGCACCCAATATTCGCGCAGCATGTCGCCCATCGGCGTGCCGGGGCCGATGCGGGTCAGCAACTCGTTCTGATCGCGCGTGAGCATGGTCCGACTCCTCTCCGTTTCGGCCAGTCTAGGCCCCGGCTGCTCGCCGCGCAAAGCGCTTCGCGGCGCAAGTTTCACGCAACAAACCGGCGCCTCGTGCGTTCTCGATGCTCCGGACCCCGGTCCGCCCTGCGAAACCCACCAATTGGAGACTGGCAGCCCGTGCACGGCCCCAGACTGACAGCGCCGTCCCCTTCTCTTCTCGACGGCAAGAGTCTCTTCCTCGACCTCGACGGCACGCTCTTCGATCTGGTCGACCGGCCCGAGGACGTGAAGGCCGATGCGGCGACGCGCCGGCTGCTGGAGCGGCTGCGCGTCCGGCTGGAGGGGCGCATCGCCATCGTCAGCGGGCGCTCGCTCGCGCAGATCGATTTCATCCTGGGCCATGTCGCGCAGGTCATGGCGCTCTCCGGGAGCCATGGCAGCGAGCATCGCTGGCATGGCGTCGAGGCGCACCCCGCGCGGCCGCCGGCGCTGGACGAGGTGGCGGCGCGTTTCCGCGATTTCGCCGCCGGGCATGAAGGATTGCTCGTGGAAGAAAAGAGCTTTGGCGTGGTGCTGCACTATCGGCAGGCGCCGCAGCTCGAAACGCAGGCGCATCTCGTCGCCCGCGAACAGGCGGCGCGCCATGCGCTTCAGCTGCAGGAAGGCAACAAGATGGTGGAACTGCGCATGCCCGGCGGCGACAAGGGCACGGCATTGCGTCGGCTGATGGAGCGCGCGCCCATGGCCGGCACGCTGCCGGTCTTCGTGGGCGACGATGTGACCGACGAGGAAGGCTTCGCGGCCGCCGTTTCCATGGGCGGCGAGGCCGTGCTGGTCGGCCCGCCCCCCCCGACCCACGCCCCGCGCGCCTTGCCCGATCCGGCGGGCGTGCACCCTTGGCGGGGGGCCTTCGCCGCATGACCGCCACGCTCGACCTCTGGCCGATCGGCAATTGCCAGGTTTCCGCACTCGTCGATCGCGCCGGCCGATTCGTCTGGGGCTGCGTGCCCCGTGTGGACGGGGACCCGGCCTTTTCGTCCCTGCTCGATCCCGCCCCGCGTGCCGCTCCCGGCGCGCGCGGCTTCTGGGAGATCGACCTGGAGGACTGCGTCGAGACGCAGCAGCATTATATCCGCAACACGCCCATATTGGTGACGCGCCATCTGGACGCCGCCGGCAATGCCGTCGAAGTCGTGGATTTCTGCCCCCGTTATCGCCGCGCGGGCCGCATGTATCGGCCCGTCGGCTATGCGCGCATCGTTCGCCCTGTGGAGGGGAGCCCGCGCATCCGCGTGCGGCTGCGCCCGGCGCGCGACTGGGGCGGGGCCGATCCGGGCCGCACGCGCGGCAGCAACCACATCCGCTATCTGCTCGACACCATGACGCTGCGGCTCACGACCACCGCGCCCATCGGCTGGATCGAGGACGAGCGGCTGTTCCGCGTCGAGCGGCCGCTCCATTTCTTCCTAGGGCCCGACGAGAGCTTCACCGAGGATCTGCGCATCACGCTCGAAACCATGCTGGATCGCACCATCCGCGAATGGCAGACCTGGGTGCGCGGGCTCGCCACGCCTTATGAATGGCAGGATGCCGTCATCCGCGCCGCCATCACGCTGAAGCTCTGCCAGCACGAGGAAACCGGCGCCATCGTGGCGGCGCTCACCACCTCCATTCCCGAGCATGCCGACAGCGGGCGCAACTGGGACTATCGCTACTGCTGGATTCGCGACGCTTATTATACGGTGCAGGCGCTCAATCGCCTGGGCGCGCTCGACGTGCTGGAGACCTATCTCGAATATCTGCGCAACATCGTCGACAATGCCAGGGGCGGCCACATCCAGCCGCTTTATGGCGTGGGCGGCGAGGCGCGGCTGGAAGAATGGGAAGCGGGCGGCCTTGCCGGCTATCGCGGCATGGGTCCGGTGCGCGTGGGCAATCAGGCCTATTCCCAGATCCAGCATGACGCTTATGGCCAGATCGTGCTCTCCTCCACGCACAGCTTCCTTGATCGGCGGCTGTTCCGCATGGGCGGGATCGACGATTTCCGCGCATTGGAGGAAGTGGGCGAGCGCGCCTGGGCCGTGCATGACAAGGCCGATGCGGGCCTGTGGGAGCTGCGCACCAAGAGCTTCGTCCATACCTATAGCGCCGCGATGTGCTGGGCGGCGTGCGACCGGCTTGCCAATGCCGCGAGCGCGCTGGGCCTCGTCGAGCGCGCGGCCTTTTGGAACGAGCGGGCGGCGGCGATCCGCGCGACCATCGAGGAAAAGGCCTGGCGCGCGGACGGCCACATGTCCGCGACCTTCGGCGGCGACAATCTGGACGCGAGCCTCATCCAGCTCCTCGACCTGCGCTTCCTCTCGCCCGGCGATCCCCGCTTCCTCGGCACGCTGGAGGCCGTGGAGCAAGGCCTGCGGCGGGGCAGCCACATGCTGCGCTATGCCACGGAGGATGATTTCGGCCTGCCCAAGACCGCCTTCAATGTCTGCACCTTCTGGCTCATCGAGGCGCTGCACGTGACCGGGCGGACGCAGGAGGCGCGCACGCTCTTCGAGGAGATGCTGAGCCGCCGCACCCAGGCCGGGCTGCTCTCGGAGGATATCGACCCGGTGACCGGCGAGCTGTGGGGCAATTATCCGCAGACCTATTCGCTGGTCGGCGTCATCAATTGCGCGGCGATGCTCAGCAAGCCCTGGAGCAGTGTGCGATGAGGCGGCTGATCGCGGTCTCCAACCGGGTGAGCCCGCCCATCGGCGAGGGCAAGGGCAATCAGGGCGGCCTCGCCGTCGCGCTCTCCGCCACGCTGCGCGCGAGCGGCGGCATCTGGTTCGGCTGGTCGGGCGAGGAGACCGAGACCTTCACCGGGCAGATCGCCTTCAACAATTCGCAGGGCGTCACCACCGCGACCATCGACCTGGAGCCGCAGGACACCGAGGAATATTATAACGGTTTCGCCAATCGCACGCTCTGGCCGATCTTCCATGACCGCATCGACCTTGCCGAGTTCGAGCGGCAGTTCGAGGGCGGCTATGCCCGCGTCAACCAGCGTTTCGCCGACACGCTGCTGCCGCTGGTGGAGGCCGACGACCTCATCTGGGTGCATGATTATCACCTCATCCCGCTGGGGCAGGAACTGCGCGCACGCGGGCTCACGAACCGCATCGGCTTCTTCCTGCACACGCCATGGCCGTCGGCCCGGCTGCTGCTGGCCCTGCCCAGCCATCGCGAGATCGTGGCCGCCCTGTTCGCCTATGACGTGATCGGCTTCCAGGCCCGCCCGTGGATCGAAAGCTTCCTCTATTATGTGCGCGAGCATTTCCCGGAGGCGGACGTGGCGCAGGACGACACCATCCGCATCGGCGGGCGCACGGTGCGTGTCATCCATTGCCCGATCGGCATCGACGCGCAGGACTTCATCGAGCGCGCCGGCAGCGACGAAGCGCAGGAAGCGCGCGCCGCCATGCTGGAGAGCCTGCGCGAGCGCTCGCTCATCGTGGGTGTCGACCGGCTCGATTATTCAAAGGGGCTGGAGGAGCGGTTCCTGGGCTATGAGCGCTTCCTGGCCGAGCATCGGGATTTCCACGACAAGGTATCCTTCCTCCAGATCGCGCCGCCCTCGCGCGGCGAGGTGGACAGCTATCAGGACATCCGCCAGACGCTGGAGACGCTCTCGGGCCATATCAACGGCGAGTTCGCATCGGCTTACTGGGTGCCGCTGCGCTATGTGAACCGGGGTTATCAGCGCACCGAGCTTGCCGGCATCTTCCGCGCGGCCAAGGCGGCGCTGGTGACGCCGCTGCGCGACGGCATGAACCTGGTCGCCAAGGAATATGTGGCGGCGCAGGACCCTGAAGACCCCGGCGTGCTCATCCTCTCCCGCTTCGCGGGCGCGGCCGATCAGCTCGTCGACGCCCTGCTGGTCAATCCCTTCAGTCCCGAGGAGCTGGCCGAAGCCATCGAGGCCGCGCTCGACATGCCCCGCGCCGAGCGCATCCGCCGCTGGCAGGCGATGATGGAGAATATCCGCCGCGAGGACGTGAACTGGTGGCTCGACCGCTTCGTCGCCGCGCTGGTGGATTGCCGGGAGGACGAGCCGGAAGCGGCGACCTAACCTGTCCTAGCTAGAGAGCAGTGCGCCTGCGACAGCAGCAACCCAGGGCGCGAGGGCGCAACATATCCGCCCTCGCATGGACAAATTCATGGCGTGCTGATGTCCGCTTTAAGGAGCGGCATTTGGGCGGCTGCGTGGCAGGTATGTCGGCGAGCGCGGACAATTGCCTGACTATCGAAAACGATTAGTATCGGATCGACGTGCAACCAAAGGCGATCGCCAGCACCGAGAGGCCGATCTGAATGAAGATGAGTTGGTTTGTAGCATTGACCATCTTGGCAATGCCTGTGATGGCCTCTTCACAATACGCTCCTCCACCTCCCGAGCGTACAGAGCCTTGGCTGCTGCCTGTTGTCCTTCAATTGGAAAGCGCGCCGAATCTCGCGAAATTCTACACCAAAACAATGAGAGAGCGCGTCGTTGAAGGCGTTGTAGAAGTCGATCTTCGCGTCAATTCCGAAGGCAAAGTCATGGCTTGCGAGGTGAAAACGCCTGCAACTGCGACGGATCTTGCCAAGGCAAGTTGCTTGGCCGCCTACACCGCACGCTATAAAAAGAGCCTATATGGCGCGTCCGCTATGCCGCTCAAATTCGTCTGGAGCGCTTCGGGTTCGCAGGTGGTTCCCGCCCGCCCGGGTCATGCAGCCCGTTTGGCGAGTCCTCCCTTCTCCGGGGAGTTCTCATACCCTGCAGACGCTATGAAAAAGAACGAAACAGGACGAGTCGTTGCTGACATTGACGTAGCTGCGGACGGGCGCCCAATCGCATGCAGGATTAGACGCTCGTCCGGCTCCATCTCGCTCGACGATGCGACTTGCGAAGTCATGATGAAATTGGGCCGGTTTGAACCTGCGGTCGATGTTTTCGGCGCTCCTCTTGCCGGCACGGCCAATGGAAGCTTGAACTGGACGCTTCAGCAAGATGAGCCTCCTTCATCACCCAGCAAGCGTTGAATGGCCTCTTATATAGATTGTTGGATCTCAATTTACTCTCGGCCAAGCTCGACTTGCCGCACGCCGAAAGCGGTTATCGAAAGTCCGCAAAGTTGGCGTGTCCGGACAGACTGCCTCCCGATTAGCACGGCGAATAGCCGCCGTTCGAATGTGTCCACGCTGCCTGGGCTCCTGCGTTGGGCTTCGCCCGCCTTCGGCTCCGCGGGAGCACTGATTGCTCATGACAAGTCGCCGTGATGCCGGTTGGCAGTGCGGTCAGACCGCCACCGCCGTCACCAGCCACACCTTGCCGCCGATGAGCGTGCCCTTGCCTGGCACATGATGGGGTGCGAAGGCGGCGGCCAGATCGGCGGTGGCCGCCTCGATCCGGTCCTCGCCGGCATCGCGCAGCATCTTGCCCATATGCGTGCTGGAGACGATGAACGCGGCCGCCTGCTCCGGCGTCGCGCCCGCCCCGCCGATGGCGAGCTTCGTCTCGAAGGGCGTGACCGCCATCTTGCCGAAATCCGCCTGCGCCAGCACCTCGCCGAGATAATCGGTGTCCGCGAAGGCGAAGGGGCCGGGCGCGCGCGGATCGGGCCGCGGGGCATCGGGAAGATAGGTCGCGGAGACCGCGCCGATGATCTGCGTCCACGCATTCTCGCCCGGCGGCCCCCAGACGGCGAGGTCGATGCGCCCGCCTGTCTTCACCATGCGGCGCAGATTGCGGAAGCCCGCCTTGGCGTCCGGGAAGAACATGGAGCCGAAGCGCGAGAAGATGCGGTCGAACGGCGCATTGGTGGGCACCACGCGCGCCGCATCCGCGCACACCCAGTAGATGCGCGACTGGGTGCCCTGGCTGGCGCGCACGCCGGCATGGTCGATCAGGTCCTGGCTGATGTCGAGGCCGGTGGCGCTGCCGCCGGGCGAGACGCAGCGCGCGATGGTGATGGTCGTGGCGCCGCCGCCGCAGCCCAGGTCCAGCACATTCTCGCCGGGGCGCAAGCCCGCATGGTTGATGAGCGCCGCGCCCACCGGCATAATCATGCCCTCGAACCTGGCGAGATTGGCGAGCCAGGTGCGGCCCATGTCACCCGACCAGTCCTCCGCCCGGATTTCCGCCTCGCCCTTATCGCTCATCGCTCGTCTCCTCAGCTCGTTTCGCCGGTCTTCTAGAGTGATTTCGCGCCGTGTGGAATCACCCGGCGGCTCGGAAAATCACGGCACGGGGGAAATATTTTGCGGCGCCGGCCAGACGCACGGGACAAGGCGGCAGGCTCCAACCGGCCAGTTCTAGCGGCGCAGCCCGCAGCGCGCCGTCATGCCGCTGCGTTGCGCATGTCCCGCTCGAAGGCCAGTTCCAGCATGCGGCGCGCCAGTTCGCGTTCGCCCATGACGACATCGCGCACGCCCAGTTTCATGAGATGCTCCACCTCGCCATCCGAATGGGCGCGCACGATGAGGCGGATACCTACATTGAGCGTCCGCGCCTTCTCGGCGATGGCGCCGCCGTCGAAGCCTTCGGGAATGGCGATGAGCAGGCTGGTGGCGCGCTCCACGCCCGCGGCCTCCATGATCCGCCGCTCGACCGCATTGCCGATGACCACCTCGAACCCGTCGCCCTCGGCCTCCTTGGCGCGCTCGGCGTCGCTCTCGATGATGATGACCGGCTCGCCCCGCCCGCGCAGCGACTGGCCCAGGATGCGCCCGACCCGGCCATAGCCGATGAGCACGATATGCCGCGCTTCGGCCGAGGGGAGCGGTTCCACCAGCGCCTCGTCCATTTCCTCCACCGGCAGGGCGTTCGTCATGCGGCTCACGATCCATGAGAAGAGGAAGGGATTGAGGAAGATCGAGAAGATGGCGCCTGCCAGAATGAGGTCGCGCCCGGCGGCCGGCAGCAATCCCAGGCCCGTGCCGAGCGTCGCGAGGATGAAGGAAAACTCGCCGATCTGCGCGAGGCTGGCCGCGACCGTCAGCGACGTGTCGCTCCTGTAGCCGAACAGGCGCACGATGAAGAAGGCCGCGACCGACTTGCCCAGCACGATGATGGCGATGGTCGCGAGCAGCGGCAGCGGCTGCTCCACCAGCACGCGCGGATCGAACAGCATGCCGACCGAGACGAAGAACAGTACCGCGAAGGCGTCGCGCAGCGGCAGCGTCTCCTCGGTGGCGCGGCGGCTGAGCGGCGTCTCGCCCAGGATCATGCCCGCGAAGAAGGCGCCGAGCGCGAAGGAGACGTCGAAGATGAAGGCCGATCCCGCCGCCATGCCGAGCGCGATGGCGAGGACGGACAGGCGGAAGAGTTCGCGCGAGCCGGTGTGCACCACCCAGTGCAGCGCCGCCGGGATGAGGCGCCGGCCGACCACCAGCATGAAGATGATGAAGCCGCCCACCTTGAAAAGCGTGGAGATGAAGGGTTGGACGACCGTGGAGACGCTCATCCCGTCCGGATTGGCCTTGATCCCGGCAAGCACCGGCAGCAGCACCAGCGCAAGGACCATGACGAGGTCCTCCACGATCAGCCAGCCGACCGCGATGCGGCCTCGCTCGGTCTCCACCAGATTGCGCGACTGGAGCGCGCGCAGCAGCACCACCGTGCTCGCCGTGGAGAGCGCCAGGCCGAAGACGAAGCCCGCCAGCGCGCCCCAGCCCATGAGCCAGGAGAGCCCCATGCCCAGCAGCGTCGCCGTGGCAATCTGCGCCACTGCGCCGGGCACGGCGATCTTGCGCACGTCCATCAGCTCCTTGAGCGAGAAGTGCAGGCCCACGCCGAACATGAGCAGGATGACGCCGATCTCCGCCAGCTCGTTGGCGAGGCTGGTGTCCGCGACGATGCCGGGCGTGAAGGGGCCCACGATCACGCCCGCCAGCAGATAGCCGACGAGCGGCGAGACGCGCAGGCGGATCGCGATCGCGCCCATGATGAAGGCGACGACGAAGCCGGCGACGATGGTGGCGATGAGCGGCGTGTAATGGGGCATCGAGAGCGCTGTTTCCTGCTGCTGCTGCTGCTGCGCGGAGATGGGGACGGATGCGGCAGGAGACGCGGCGCTGCCGGACGGGCCGGCAGCGCCTCTCGCTCAAGCCTCGACGGCGATGCTGGCCATGACGATTCCGGCAAGCGCGGCGGCGCCGTAGATCAGAGGCCGGAACCACCAGGGAGGCCGCGAGCTTGCCTCATCTCGTTCCATTATCATCCCCTCTTGTCCTGGGGGGAGCGAAAGGCGGGGCGCGAAAGGCCCGGCCGGTTCAGGGGTCAGGCGTCGCGGGCAGGCGGGGCACGCGCATGAGGGCGCCCGATGCGGGGGTGCCGGGGGGCTGGCACCGCATGGACGGGATAGGCCATCGCGGCGGCGGCAGGGAGAAGCCATCCCGTCGCCGCGAACGAGGCGGCGTCGAGCGCGGCCGGTCCCTGCGGCGCCTGGGCGCGAGCCCGAGCGTCGCTTGGCGGCGCGGCGAGCTGGCGCGGCGTCGCGTCCCGCACGCGCAGCGTGACCGTGCTCGTGGTGGGATCGAAGGCGGAGCCGTGGGGCCGCGCCATGGGAGAACCGGAGGGAAACAGCGCGGGAACCAGGGCACTGGCAAGCGCAAGCAGCACCGCGACAAGAAGCCATCGCCGCCTGTACGGTGCCTGCGCCCCGCGCGCGATCACGGGCTGTGTCTCCGCATTGCGGCAATGTAACGCTGCCAACCCCCTCCGAAAAGGTAGACAAAGTTTTTTGTCGGAAAAGGTGCCGCCATTGCGCGATGAGCCGCTTTCCGCTAAGGGCGCCCGATCTTCAAGGGCGCCCCCACGGCTGCGTCGCCAACATATAACTCAGAAAGACATCCAATGAGCCAGCCCGCGCTGCGCAACGTGGCCATCATCGCGCACGTTGACCACGGCAAGACCACGCTTGTCGACCAGCTCTTCCGCCAGTCCGGCACGTTCCGCGACAATCAGCGCGTGGAAGAGCGCGCCATGGACAGCAACGACCTGGAGAAGGAGCGCGGCATCACCATCCTCGCCAAGCCGACCTCGGTCGAGTGGGCGGGGCCGGACGGCAACAGCGAACCCATCCGCATCAACATCGTGGACACGCCCGGCCACGCCGATTTCGGCGGCGAGGTGGAGCGCATCCTTTCGATGGTGGACGGCGTCATCCTGCTGGTCGACAGCTCGGAAGGCGCGATGCCGCAGACCAAGTTCGTGACCGGCAAGGCGCTCAAGCTGGGCCTCAGGCCCATCGTCGTCGTCAACAAGGTCGACCGGCCGGACGAGCGCATCCAGGAAGTGCTGGACGAGGTGTTCGACCTGTTCGTGGCGCTCGAAGCGACGGACGAGCAGCTCGACTTTCCCGTGCTCTACGCCTCGGGCCGCAATGGCTATGCCAATGAGGACCCGTCGCTTCGCGCCGGCACGCTGCAACCGCTTTTCCAGAAGATCGTCGACCATGTGCCGCCGCCCTCGCTCGATGCGGACGCGCCGTTCAGCTTCCTGGTGACTCTGCTCGATCGCGACAATTTCCTCGGCCGCGTGCTGACCGGGCGTGTCCAGTCCGGCACGGTGAAGGTCAATCAGCCGATCCATGCGCTCGATGCCGACGGCAAGGTGCTCGAGACCGGCCGCGCCTCCAAGCTCATGGCCTTCCGCGGTCTTGAGCGCGTGCCCGTGGACGAAGCCCGCGCTGGCGACATCATCAGCCTTGCCGGCCTCACCGTCGCGACCGTTTCCAACACCATTGCCGATACCGCCGTCTCGGCGCCGATCACGGCCCAGCCCATCGACCCGCCGACGCTCTCGATGCGCTTTGCGGTCAATGATTCGCCCATGGCCGGCCGCGAGGGCGACAAGGTGACCAGCCGCATGATCCGCGATCGTCTGTTCCGCGAAGCCGAGAGCAATGTCGCGATCAAGGTGACCGAGAGCGCGGACAAAGACAGCTTCGAAGTCGCCGGGCGCGGCGAACTTCAGCTCGGCGTGCTCATCGAGACCATGCGCCGCGAGGGCTTCGAACTCGGCATCTCCCGTCCGCGCGTGCTCTTCGGCGAGGACGAGCAGGGCGGCCGGACCGAGCCCTATGAGACGGTCGTCATCGACGTGGACGATGAATTCTCCGGCACGGTCGTGGACAAGATGAACGTCCGCAAGGCCGAGATGACCGACATGCGCCCCTCGGGCGGCGGCAAGACCCGCATCACCTTCTCGGCCCCGTCGCGCGGCCTCATCGGCTATCATGGCGAGTTCCTCTCGGACACGCGCGGCACCGGCATCATGAACCGCCTGTTCGAGAAATACGGCCCCTATAAGGGCCGCATCGAGGGCCGGAAGAACGGCGTCCTCATCTCGAACGGCGCGGGCGAGGCCGTCGCCTACGCTCTCGGGCCGCTCGAGGAGCGCGGTATCCTCTTCGTGGGCGTGGGCGAAGCGCTCTACGAGGGCATGATCATCGGCGAGAATGCCAAGCCCGAGGATCTCGAAGTCAATCCGATGAAGTCCAAGGCGCTCACCAACTTCCGCGCCTCGGGCAAGGACGACAGCATCCGCCTGACCCCGCCGCGCAAGATGACGCTGGAGCAGGCCATCGCCTATATCGACGAGGACGAGATGGTGGAAGTGACGCCCAAGTCCATCCGCCTGCGCAAGGCCATCCTCGATCCCAACGAGCGCAAGAAGGCCAAGCGCTCGAAGGAAGCGGCCTAAAGCATTTTCAAGTCAGGCGGCATCGCCTGGCGCCTCGGAAAATGCGGCCATCAAGGAAATGGAGGGCATGGTCCGCTTCAATCGGATCGGCCCATGTTCCAGGCCAGCACCCGCGATGTGCCCCTGTCTCGCCGCTGAACGTCGCATTCGCGCCGCGTTCAGCGCGGGCGGCGTAGCTCTTCTGTCCATGGGCGGCGCCCTCTCGCCGCCCGACGACAGGAGACGATGCGATGAGATTTGCCCCCCGTTTCGCGCTGGCCGCGCTCGCCGGCGCCATCACCCTGACCGGCCTCGCTGCCACGCCCGCCATGGCGCGAACCAGCGTCACCATCGCCTATCATGATCGGGACCGCTACGATTATCGCGATTACCGGCACGACCGCCGCGACCGCCATTGGCGCGGCCATGATCGCCACGACCGGCGCTATTACAACCCCCGCAACCACGGCAAGCGCTGCTGGACCGAGTGGCGCTACGACCGCCGCTACGATGCGCGCGTGAAGGTGCGCTACTGCCGCTGAGCGATTGACGGGGAGGGGGCCGATGTTTAGGCCGCGTGCCCATGAGTGACACACCGCCCGACCGCCTCTCCGTCAATCCGCGCAGCGAGCATTTCGACATGGAATTGCTTCAGCGCGGCATCGGCATCCGCTTCAAGGGCAAGGAGCGCCGCGACGTCGAGGAATATTGCGTGTCTGAAGGCTGGGTCCGCGTCGCCGCCGGCAAGAGCCGCGACCGCTTCGGCAATCCGATCACCATCAAGCTCTCCGGCGAGGTCGAGGCCTGGTTCGAAGACACGAAGACCGACCAGCCGGGCGAGTGACACCGCTCAGCGCGTCGCTCCATTTTTCCTGCACGTTTCCCATCATGTCCGCGAACGCGGGAAACGTCAGTTCGCCAAAGGCAATCCAGTGACAAGGGCAGAGGCCGAAACTGGTTTCCTACACTCATAGGCATATCCATCGGCGGACCGTAACAACCGCCCTCCCCCAAAGCGCGACGCCATTGATCCACGCCCCGCCCTGCCGCTTCTTGCCAGAGCCGGCGCGCGGTCCTAGATAGCCGGCGCGACGACCACGTTCTCGCGCCCATTTCTGCGCCCAGACATGGGACATTCAAGACCGGGACGGCCCGGCAGCCTTCATCAAAGGAGACTGTCATGCCGTGGATTGCCCTGTTCGTTGCCGGCCTGTTCGAGATCGTCTGGGCCACATCCATGAAATATTCGCACGGCTTCACGCGGCCCGGCCCCACCATGCTCACCCTCGCGGCGATGCTGGCGAGTTTCGCCCTGCTCGCCTGGGCCATGCGCAGCCTGCCGCTCGGCACGGCCTATATGGTCTGGACCGGCATCGGCGCGGTCGGCGCCTTCCTTGTCGGCATCATCGCCCTCGGCGAGGCGGCCAGCCTGCCGCGCATCCTCGCAGCGCTGCTGATCCTCTCGGGCCTGCTGCTCATGAAGCTCTCCAGCCCCGCCTGACGTCGAAGCCGGCCGGTGCGCGCCCGCCGCCGTGCGCCTCACGCCCGCTCAACGCGCCCGCCCGCCACATGGAGCCTCGTTGCCTCGCCCAGCCCCTCGAACAGGGAGGGCTCGGTGCCCGTCATCCACACCTGTCCGCCTGTGGCGCGCAGCCGCTCGAACAGGGCGGCGCGGCGGACGGGGTCGAGATGGGCGGCCACTTCATCCAGCAGGATGAGCAGCGGCCGGCCGGGCGCACGGGCGATCTCGGCATGGGCGAGGATGAGACTCAGCAGCAGCGCCTTCTGCTC
>CBIMKI010000003.1:0-29531 GCA_966244395.1 uncultured Sphingobium sp.
GGGGCGGGCGCGGCGCTCGGCGCGGGCGCGGCGGCGGGCGTCTTTTCCGCCATCACCGTGCCGGGCTTGAAGCTCTCGATGTCCGCCTTGACGACGCGGCCGCCGGGGCCGGTGCCGGGCACGGCGGAGAGGTCGATGCCCGCCTGCGTGGCGAGGCGCTTGGCGAGCGGGCTCGCCTTGACGCGATCACCGGTGGACTGCGCGGCCGGAGCGGGCGCGGCAACGGGTGCCGGCGCCGCGGCGGCCGCCTTGACGACCTCCGGCTCGGCCCTCGGCGCGGGCGCCGCTTCGGCCTTCGGCGCTGGCGTATCGGCGGGCACTGCCTCGCCCTCCTCGACCAGCACGGCGATGACCGCGCCCACCTTCACATTGTCCGATCCCTCGGGCACCACGATCTTGCCGATCACGCCCTCGTCGACCGCCTCGAATTCCATGGTCGCCTTGTCGGTCTCGATCTCGGCCATCACGTCGCCGGACTTCACCGTGTCGCCTTCCTTGACCAGCCACTTGGCCAGCGTGCCTTCCTCCATGGTCGGCGAGAGAGCGGGCATCTGGATGTTGATCGCCATGGGTCGAGCGGCTTTCCTGACTTTCTGGTGGGACGAAATCGCCTGCCACCTTCACCCTTTGCCTGCGCGGGTCAAGGCTGTCGCTTGCATCGGAGGCGAATTTCCCGCAGTTGATGGCGGTTTCCGCATGATCGGGACCTGCGGGCCACAAGATGCGCGGCTGGGGGACGCGGCCCGCCAATGAGGGGATATGGGCCATGAAGCGCACCTATATGGTCGTTGTCGACGCCAGCAAGGAAGCCGAATCCGCCTTGCTCTTCGCCGCGCGCCGCGCCGTCAAGACAGGGGGCGGCGTGCATATATTGGCGCTCGTGCCCAAGGCCGAGTTCGTCCAGTGGGGCGCCGTGCAGGCGACGATGGAAGAAGAGGCGCGCGCCCGCGCCGAGGCGCTGGTGATGAGCGCGGCGGGCACGCTCATGTCCGAGGCCGGCGTGCATCCCGCCATCACGGTGCGCACGGGCGATCCGGTCGCCGCCGTGAAGGCCGTGCTCTCCGAAGAGCCCGACATTGCCGCCCTGGTGCTGGGCGCCGCGCCCAAAGGCGCGCCGGGCGTGCTCGTGGCGCATTTCGCCGGGCAGGATGCCGGCTCGCTGCCCTGCCCGGTCATGATTATTCCCGGCGGCCTCGATCGCGAGACGATCGAGCGGCTGAGCTGAACGGTGGCGGGGTCGTTCCGCGACGTCACCCGAGCGCAGCCCCCTGCGTGCGATGCCCGGTCCGGAGCGGCCAGGCTTGGCGCCGGGCACGCCGTCACGGGGAGGGGCGGTGGAAGGAGCGGCCTCTGGCGGCGGCTGCTGGCCATCGTTCTCGTGCGTCAATTGCCGCCTCCAACGCCGGCCTTTGCCCTGCTCGCCGTCCTCATTCTCTGCGCGCCGGTCATGGGGCAGCAGCCCGGCCGCCAGCCCGGCGACTATCCGCTGGGCCCCGAATCGCAGGCCGACCCCGCCATCGCCCACGGCACGCTGCACGGCCCCTTCGCGCTGCGCAGCGCGGTCTTCGCCGGCACCGTGCGGCGCTACTGGGTCTATGAGCCGGCGGGCTATCGCGCCGATGCGGGCGCCGCGCCCAATCTCCTCGTCTTCCAGGACGGGCAGCGCGCGACCAACCCGCAGGGATCGCTGCGCATCCCGACCGTGCTCGACAATCTCATCGCCAAAGGTGCCATCCCGCCCACTCTCGGCCTGTTCGTGACGCCCGGCAATCTGTCGGATCGCTATCCGGACGATCTCGGCATGGGCAATCCGGACCATCGCTGGCAGGAATATGACGCGCTGGACGACGATTATTCGGCCATGCTGCTCGGCGAGCTGCTGCCGGAAGTGGCGAAGCGCTGGCGCTTCACCGACGATCCCGCGCGCCGCGCCATCGGCGGGACGAGCAGCGGCGCCATCGCGGCCTTCACTGTCGCCTGGCGCCATCCGGAGGCCTTCCGCAACGTGCTCTCGATGATCGGCAGCTACACCGCCATCGCCGCGCAGCATGCCGATCCGGCCGGGCCGCCGGTTCCGGCCGGTGATCTCTATCCGCGCCTCATCCGCCGCAGCGCCATCCGGCCGCTGCGCATTTTCCTGCAGGACGGCAGCAACGATCTCGACAATGCGCATGGCCACTGGTTCCTCGCCAACCAGCAGATGCTGGCGGCGCTGAACTGGGCCAATGCCAATGCCGACGCGAAGGGCGACAAGGGGCCGCGCTACGACGTGACCCATGTCTGGGGCGACGGCGCCCACAGCGACCAGCATGGCGGCGCCATCCTCCCCGACATGCTGCGCTGGATCTGGCGGGACCAGCGGCCCTGAGGGCGCGGGTCTGTCGAGACCGAGAATGGAGAGCGAAGCGCGCGGATTGGCCGCTTCCACCCAAATCCGGCCGTTCGCCAGGCGCCGGGCATGAACGCCCTTCCGACCCGCCGCTTTCCCCGCGCAACACCGCGCATCGCCCCTGTGCCCTTGACCTTCGCCGCGCGGCATCGCATCGGGCGGCGCTTGGCCCTATAGGGGTATCAGACGCATCTGACGGAGACTTCCCATGCGCGCCGAAGCGCAATCCCATGTCGATCATATCCAGGCCGCGCTCGCGCTGCTGCGCCGCTTCCTCGACTGGGACCGCGCACTGCGCCGGCTGGACGAGCTGAATGCCCGCGTCGAGGACCCCGCGCTCTGGAACGACCAGAAGCAGGCGCAGGAGGTCATGCGCGAGCGCACCCGGCTCGATACAGCCATCTCCGCCACGCGCGCCATCGAGAAGGACATGACCGACACGGTCGAGCTGATCGAGCTGGGCGAGGCGGAGGGCGACGAGGATCTGGTGACGGAGGGCGTTGCCGGCCTCGCCGCGCTTGCCGAACGCGCGGACCGCGACAAGGTGGCCGCCCTTCTCTCCGGCGAGGCGGACGGCAACGACACCTATCTGGAAATCCATGCCGGGGCGGGCGGCACCGAGAGCCAGGACTGGGCCGAGATGCTCCAGCGCATGTACCAGCGCTGGGCGGAGAAGCATGGCTACAAGGTGGAGCTGGTCGACTATCAGGGCGGCGAGCAGGCCGGCATCAAGTCGGCGACGCTCCTCATCAAGGGCCAGAACGCCTATGGCTATGCCAAGACCGAGAGCGGCGTGCACCGGCTGGTGCGCATCAGCCCCTATGACAGCTCGGCACGGCGGCACACCAGCTTCTCGTCCGTGTGGGTCTATCCGGTGATCGACGACAATATCGACATCGAGATCAATCCGGCCGATCTCAAGATCGACACCTATCGCGCATCGGGCGCGGGCGGGCAGCACGTCAACACGACCGATTCGGCGGTGCGCATCACCCATGTCCCCTCCGGCATCATCGTCGCCAGCCAGAACGACCGCTCGCAGCACAAGAACCGCGCGACGGCCATGAACATGCTCAAGGCCCGCCTCTACGAGGCCGAGCTGCGCAAGCGCGAGGAGGAGGCCTCGACCGATTATGCCGCCAAGACCGAGATCGGCTGGGGCCACCAGATCCGCTCCTATGTGCTCCAGCCCTATCAGCTGGTGAAGGACCTGCGCACCGGCACCACCTCCACTGCACCGGACGACGTGCTGGACGGCGCGCTCGATCCGTTCATGGCCGCCGCGCTCGCGCAGCGCGTGACGGGCGAGAAGGTCGACGTGGAGGATGTCGACTGATGCGCAGCCGCGCCGGCAAATTGCTGCTGGCGGCGCTGGTGCTCTCCTGCCTGGCGGGATGCGAGCGCATGTCCCCGGATGGGGACAGTCGACCCGCCGAGGCGCGCGGCTTCCCGCGCGCCGACCGGCCGGTCTCCCCGATCATCTCGACGCGCTGGGCGACCGAGGAAGCGCGCGACCGCCTGCACGAGGCCGAGCAGGTCATGAACTGGGCCGACGTGCGGCCGGGCATGACCGTGGCGGACATCGGCGCGGGCGAGGGCTATTATACGGTGCGCCTGGCCCGGCGCGTGGGACCCGAGGGGCGCGTGCTCGCCGAGGATATCGTGGGCGAGGTGGTGGATGCGCTGGGCCGGCGCGTCACGCGCGAGAATTGGGACAATGTGAGCGTCAAGCTTGGCACGCCGGAAAATCCCAAGCTGCCCGCCGCCAGCTTCGACCGGGTGTTCCTGGTGCACATGTATCACGAGATCGCCGAGCCTTATGCCTTCCTCTGGCATCTCTACCCCGCGCTCAAGGCCAAGGGCGAAGTGATCGTGCTGGAAAGCGACCGGCCGACGGACCAGCACGGCACGCCGCCCGAGCTGCTGCGCTGCGAATTCGCGGCGATCGGCTTCGTCCAGCTCGATGTGGCGACCCGGCCGGGGGGCAGCTACCTCACGCGCTTCGTGCCCGGCGCGGGCAAGCCGGCGGCGCCGGACCATATCGTGCCCTGCCGCCTGCGCCGCCCGCAGCCTGCCAGCACCGGCGCGGCGCGGGACGACGCCTGAGCGGCGGTCGGCGCCGCCGGTTCAGCCCACGCGCCGCCCGGCCCAGATCACGCGGCCGACAATGACGATGCCGCGCGGGTCCACATCCTCGAAGGCGGGATAGAGCGGATTGTCGCTGCGCACCGCGATCCGCCCGCGCCGGGGCGTCAGGGCGATGCGCTTCACGATGAGCGTGTCGTCCATGCGCAGCACATAGATGCCGTCGCGCAGGCGCGCCGCGCCATCTTCGCGGTCCACCATGATGTCGTCGCCGTCATTGAGCGTGGGGGCCATGGATTCGCCGTCGACGCGGATGATGGAGAGCATGTCCGGCCGGCCGCCCAGCGCGCGCAGCCAGCGCACGTCAAAGGCGAGCGCGCCCGCCGCCGCCTCGCTCTGATCGAGCGCGCCCGGCCCGGCCGAGGCGCCCAGCGCCAGGCGCGGCACCACGCAGAGTTCCGGCCCCCCGCCCGGCTCCCTCAGCCGGCGCGATGCGGGCATGCGCGGCCCGTCCTGCGCCCCGCCCAGAAGCCGCTCGTCCACGCCGAAATAGCGCGCCAGCAGCCGCCGGTCCGCCTCGTCCAGCTTGCGCGGCGTGCCCCGCTTCACGAACTGCTGGATATAGGCGGCATTGCGCCCGATCAGCCGCGAGATGGCGCCATAGGTCTCGCCCCGCTCCCGGATCAGCCGGTCCAGATTCGCTCGCGCGTCGCGTCCATCCATATCGGACTCCAGAGTGAGGGTGCTTTCCGTCGACATGTAGGATTTCACATAGAAGATAGGAAAAATCCTATCTCGAATCATCCACCGAGCCGGACAAGGGAGCCAGTCCAATCATGTCCACATTGCGCAGCATCGAACATTTTCTGAAACAAACCGGCATGGCGCCGACCGCGTTCGGCCGCAAAGCGGTGCGCGATCCACGCCTCGTCTTCGACATGCGCAATGGCCGCGAACCCACGGCGCGCATGCAGCGCAGAATAGAACATTTCATGAACATATATGAGGGAGACGCGGCATGAGCGCCAGCCTTTCCGCCGCGAACGCGCCGCGCCGGCGGCTGCGCATCCTGCGCCGCCCGAGCGAATCCATCCGCCCCGCCACGCCCAGGCCGCAACGGCGCGATTGCCACGGCCGGCTGAGCGCCGCGCTTCTGGACCTTGCGGGCGCGCAGGCGATCATGGCGGACGCGCATTTCCGCCCCTGGTGCAGCGCGACCTTCATCGGCGCGCAGCATGGCTTCGTGCTGAAAATCGCGGGACCGGACGCCGCCCGGCGCGCGCAGGCACTGGCCGCCCGCCTGCCGGACGCGGAGATCCGCGTCGCCGGCCATGTCGTCGCGGATCTGGCATTGGATGCCGTGCGCCGGGAAGAAGACGGCACATGGTCGATCGAGATGGCGGTGCTCACCATCGAGGACTGGTAGAGCGTCCGCGCCTCAAGCCTGTGGCCGGCCGAGGCGGCGCAGGATGTGCAGGGCATCGGCGAGCGCGTCTTCCATGGCCTGGTCGAGGCGGGCGTCATTGTCCGGCGCCGGGCGCGATGCGCGCGCGCCGACCAGTTCGAGGGCCGGGCGGGCGGCCGTGGCGGACTTCCCTCCGGCCAGCTGTTCGACGATGCGGCTGCGCGCCCGGTAGGCTTGGTCCAGGGCCTCGCGCCGGCGGCTCGCCTGCCGGAAACGGTCCAGCAGGGCGCGCAGGTCCGCGCCCTCGGCGATGGAGAGAGGCGGCGCGTCTTCAGGTTCGGCCGGGCGGTCCGTCTGCGCGCGCGCGGCGTGGCGCGCGAAGCGCAGGGCCTCGTCCGGCAGCGGCTCGGGCGAGCGCGGCAGCGGCAGGCGCGTCGTCGGGTCGAGCGGCGGCAGGTCGCGGCTCGCCACGATCGGTCTGGGCCGCGTGGCCGTGCGCGTCCGGCGCCTGCCCCACCGCTCGAACCATGTCACTCTGAGCGCCCCGGCCATCTCCTCGCGTCCCCTGCTGTGCTGTGTCCGCGCCGGGCCTAGCAGCACAGGGTAAACAGGACGGTAACGACATCTGTGCATTGACGCCTACGTCATGGCATGCGACCCCCCGCGCGGGGAGATTTCCGGGTGACGATACCTACGCAACTCAGGCGCGGCATGCGGCTGCCGATCATCGGCGCGCCGCTCTTCATCATCTCCAATCCCGATCTGGTGATCGCTCAGTGCACGGCCGGCATCATCGGCGCCATGCCCTCGCTCAATGCCCGCGACACGGCCGGCCTGGAGCAGGCGCTGACCCGGATCACGCAGGCCCTGTCCGCTCATGACGCCGCGCATCCGGGCCGGCCCGCCGCGCCTTATGCGATCAATCTTATCATCCACCGCTCCAACGCGCGCCTCGCCGAAGACCTCGCCATCTGCGCGCGCTTCAAGGTGCCGCTGGTCATCACCTCGCTCGGCGCCCGCGCGGATGTGAATGCCGCCGTGCATGGCTGGGGCGGGCTCGTCTTTCATGACGTCACCAACCAGTTGTTCGCCCGCAAGGCCGTGGAAAAGGGCGCGGACGGGCTCGTCCTCGTCGCGGTCGGCGCGGGCGGCCATGCCGGGCCGCAATCGCCCTTCGCGCTGATGAGCGAGACGCGCGCCTGGTATGACGGGCCGATCGCACTGGGCGGCGCCATCTCGACCGGCGCAGGCGTGCTCGCCGCTCAGGCCATGGGCGCGGACTTCGCTTATGTGGGCTCCCCCTTCATCGCGACGACGGAGGCCAATGCGTCCGCGGCGCAGAAGCAGGCGGTGGTGGAGGCGGCCGCCGCCGACATCGTCAGCTGGGACCATTTCACCGGACTTCCCGCCAATTATCTGCGTGCTTCGCTCTGCGCCCTGGGCTTCGATCCGGACCATCTGCCCACGGGCGGCAAGGAGAATATGGATTTCAGCTCGGTGATCGCGGCCAAGGCCTGGCGCGACGTGTGGAGCGCCGGGCAGGGCGTGGGCGCGGTGCGCGCGGTCGAGCCGGCGGCCGCGCTCATCGAGCGGCTGGCGCGCGACTATGCGCTCGCCCGCGCGCGCCTCGCAGAGCTGCCGTGAGCGCGGCCAGCTTGGCGACGGTGTTCATGTTGCGCGCGGTGCACTGGACGGGAATGCGCAGCCGGGAGCGGGCCATGCCCTCGCCATAATGCACGAAGATCTCCCGTTCGCCGGGCACGATCTCCTCCGCATCCTGGCCCGTGACGCGCGCCATGAAATCGGCGGGCGGCGCCTCGTGAAGGAGCAGGGCCACGACGCGATTGGGCGCACGGCCCGCAAAGGGATTGCGCGCCGCCAGCGCCGCCAGTTCCCCCGCGGTGCGCACGAAGACGTCGACGCGCTTTCCCGCATAGGCTGCGAGGCGATCTTCCAGCGCCGCCCGCACGGCCGCTTCGCCCAGCGCGCTGCGGAAGACGAGATTGCCGCTTGCGATATAAGTGGCGACCGCCTCGAAGCCGGCGTCCTGCGCCATGCGCTTCAGGTCCGCCATGGGCAGCTTGCCCGTCCCGCCGACATTCACCGCGCGGAGCAGGGCGGCATAGGACGTCATCAGGAGAGCAGCATCTTGATGCCCGTCGCGGCCAGCACGGCGGCCAGCAGCGGGCGCAGATAGGCGCCGGCGATGCGCGTGGCGATCACCGAGCCGATGATGATGCCGGGGATGGAGCCGATGAGCAGCGAGCCGAGCAGCAGAAAATCGACATTGCCCATCCAGAGGTGCCCCACGCCCGCGATCAGCGTGAGCGGCACGGCATGGACGATATCCGTGCCGACCAGGCGCTGGGCGGACATGCGCAGCGGATAGAGGGCGATCAGCATCACGGCCCCGAGCGCGCCCGCGCCGATGGAGGTGAGCGTCACCAATATGCCGAGCACGCCGCCCGCCAGCACCGTGACCGGCGCCTGGTAGCGGCGATAGCGCCGCGCCGATTCGGGGTCGAAGCCGAGCGCGACATGCTGCACGCGGTTCCAGCAGAAGGTCGCCAGCGCCGTGCCGATGAGGAGGATGCCGAGCGCATTCACGATGAGCCCTTCGCGAAAGGGCACGGTGCTCATCCGCGAGAGGACGAAGCTGGTGGCGATGCTGGCCGGAATGCTGCCGAGCGCCAGCCGCTTCACCACCTGCCAGTCCGGCTCGCCCAGCGAATGGTGCACCGCGCCGCCCACCATCTTGGTGATGCCGGCGAACCACAGGTCCGTGCCCACGGCGGTCGTCGGCGAGACGCCGAGCAGCAGGATGAGGATGGGCGCCATCAGCGATCCGCCGCCGACTCCCGTGACGCCGACGAGCACGCCGACGAGGAAGCCAGACAGTCCGTGTATCAAATCCATGCTATGGTCTGCCCGCCCGCTCCCGGAAAAATCGCGACACCCGCAAACCGGATTCGCGAGTGCCGACCGCCATGCCATGAAGTCGGGCGATGCCCTACAAACAAAATTTGTCGGCGGATATGCCTGCCTTTGCCGGGCCATGGCATCGTGCGGCGCAGCATTTTCCTTGAAAACTGGCGGAAAACCAGCCAAGCCCCGGCGCCATGGACAACAGCCGGATTCTCGAATCTATCGCTCTGCGGCGTCAATTGGGGGCGCGCTACAACAAGCTGGACCTCATTCTGGCCCCGCACGTCCTCTACAAGCGCAACGACAGCTACTTCATCGACGCGATCACCATCCTGCGGGACGGCGTCGCGCCCCGCGAACCCAAGGTGGGCAGCTATAATCTCGCCGGCCTTTCCGATGTGGTCGTGCTGGAGGACGGCTTCGAGGTGCATCCGCTGTTCGACCGGATGGACGCCAAATATCGCGAGAACACGCTGTTCATGATCGACGCCGACTGAGATCGGGGGGATGCGATCGGCGGTGGGCGTGGTCCTTGCGGCTTTCCCATTGTCATTCCGGAGAACGCGGGAATGACGGAGTCATTCAGTCAGAGGCCGGTTGCTGGCTAGTCACGCCACGGCGCGGATGACCTTGAAGCGGGCATTCTGCGCAATCGTCTCCGATGTCGAGAACAGGCCCGCCAGTTCCGTCTCATAAGGCAGATGGCGGTTGGCCACCATCCACAGCAGCCCGCCCGGCCGCAGCACGGCGCGCGCCTGTTGCAGGAAGGCGCGCCCCAGCCCCACATCGTCCGCCCCGCCGCTGTGGAAGGGCGGGTTCATCACCACGAAGTCGAGGCCGGAGAAAGGGAGGCCCGCCCGCACGTCCAGCCAGTGAACATTGGCGCGCCCGTCAGTGAGATTGCGGCGCGCGGCAGCGGCGGCGCGCGCGTCCAGCTCCACGGCCTCGATGGCGGTGACCGCCGCATTGCGGGCGAGCACGGCCCGGCTCAATAGCCCCAGCCCCGCGCCCAGATCCGCGCCATGGCCGGCGAGCGGCCCCAGCGCGTCCAGCAGCAGCGCCGAGCCTTCGTCGATCCGGTCCCAGGCGAAGATGCCCGGCTGCGTCCACAGGTCGAGCGCGGCATCGTGACGCGGCGCACCGGCCTCGATGGCCGCGTCCAGCCCCTGCGGCGCGTCCGGCCGCGTTGTGCGGCAGATGCGCCAGTGATTGCGCGAATCCTCGGCGACATGGCAGCCGAAGCTCTCCAACTCCTTGCGGATGCGCGCGCCGCCCTTGTCCTTTGGCCCCATGGCGACGAGCGCGCCGCCCGGTGCCAGCGCGCGCAGCGCCAGCGCCAGCGCATGGCGCCGCTCCAATGTGCCCGGCGGCACGACCATGTGGATGCTCGCCGCGCTGCCGGGCGCCACCGCGTCGAGTAAGGTCGCGCCCGGCACCAGCGGGGCGCATTGCACCGCGTCCGGGGGCACAGTGGCCAGGCCGGCGGGCGGCGCGCCGTGGAGGAGATGCAGGACCATGCGCCTCTATTGCCCGGCGCGGGCAGGCGGGCAAGCGGCCGTCAGGAGGCCGGGCGGTCGGCCGCCGCGAAATGGGCCATCTGGTCGGCAAGGGCCGTGGCGAAGGCGGGGCGCTGCGTGGCGCGCGCGACATAGGCGCGGCACGCGGGATAGGCGGCGAGGCCGTCGAAGCGCTCGACCAGCCGCAGCACGTCCGCCATCAATATGTCGGCCACGGAGAAGCCGCCCGCCAGCCATGTGCGCCCGCCCAGCACGGCCTCCATGTGCCGGAGCCGGGCGGCCAGGAAATCGTCGAGGATCTTCGGGCCGGCCGCGTCACTGGTCTCGCCGGCGAACCGGAGCAGCGCCCAGGGCAGGCTTGCCATCTCGACCGAGTTGAGCGCCGCGAACAGCCATTCCAGCACCGCGGCGCGGGCGTGGCGTTCGGCGGGGACCAGGGCTTCGCTGCGCGCGCCCAGATGCAGCAGGATCGCCCCGCTCTCGAAGATGGAGAGGTCCCCATCCGTCAGCCACGGCACCTGGCCGAAGGGCTGATGGGCGAAATGCGCGGCCGTGCGATCGCGGAAGGGCACGCTCTCGACGCGATAGGGCAGGCCCGCTTCCTCCAGCGCCCAGCGCACCCGCAGGTCGCGCACATAGCCGCGCGGCAGATCGGGCACCCAGTCGAAGGTGGTGAGGATGAGCTGGGTCATGGGCACGTCTCCATGGGGTTGGGGCGGGGCCGTGCGCTGGTTGATCGCCGCGTTCTTTCGCCTGGGTTCCTGCCTGCGCAGGAACACGGTTTTTCCCTAGCGGATCCCTCTATATCCGTGCCTTGGCCCGCGCCCGATAGGCGTGCAGCAGGGGCTCGGTATAGCCATTGGGCTGGTCCACCCCCTCGAACACCAGTGCGCGCGCCGCATCGAAAGCGAGGCTCGCGGCATTGCCGGCCATGGGGACATAGGCCGGGTCGCCCGCATTCTGCGCGTCCACCCTGGCGGCCATGGTCGCGAAGGCGGCCTCCACCTGTGGTGGCGTGCAGATGCCATGGAGCACCCAATTGGCCATGTGCTGCGCGCTGATGCGCAGCGTGGCGCGGTCCTCCATCAGGCCTACGTCGCTGATGTCCGGCACCTTGGAGCAGCCGATGCCCTGCTCCACCCAGCGCACCACATAGCCCAAAATGCCCTGCGCATTGTTGGCGAGTTCGTCGGCGATCTCCCGGTCCGACCAGTTGGTGCCGGGCGAGACCGGCAGCGTCAGCAGCGCGTCGAGCGGCGCCACCGGCTCCTTCGCCCGCTCGGCCTGCCGCGCGAAGACGTCGACCGCGTGATAATGCGTCGCGTGCAGCGTCGCGGCGGCAGGCGAGGGCACCCAGGCGGTGTTCGCGCCGCTCGTCGGATGGCCGATCTTCTGCGCCAGCATGTCCGCCATGCGATCCGGCGCGGCCCACATGCCCTTGCCGATCTGCGCCTTGCCCGCGAGACCGCAGGCAAGGCCGATCTGCACGTTGCGGTCCTCATAGGCCTTGATCCAGGCGGCGTTCTTCATGTCGCCCTTGCGGATCATGGGGCCCGCGCGCATCGATGTGTGGATCTCGTCGCCCGTGCGATCCAGGAAGCCGGTGTTGATGAAGACGATGCGGTCCTTCACCGCATGGATGCAGGCCGCGAGATTGGCGGACGTGCGCCGCTCCTCATCCATCACGCCTATCTTAATCGTGTGGCGCGCGAGGCCGAGCAGATCCTCGATGGCGTCGAAAAGCTCGTTGGTGAAGGCGCATTCCTCCGGCCCGTGCATCTTGGGCTTGACGATATAGATGCTGCCCGCCGCGCTGTTGCGATAGCGGCCCAGGCCCTTGAGGTCGTGCAGGCCAATGAGGCTGGTGACGATGCCGTCCAATATCCCTTCGGGCGCCTCGCTCCCATCGCCCAGCCGCAGCGCGGGCGTGGTCATGAGATGGCCGACATTGCGCACGAAGAGCAGGCTGCGCCCCGGCAGTGTGAAGGGATTGCCGCTTGTGTCCCGCCACTCCCGGTCCGGGGCGAGGCGGCGGGTCATGGTCCGGCCGTCTTTGTCGAGCCGCGCTTCCAGGTCGCCGCGCATCAGGCCCAGCCAGTTGCGATAGGCCGCCACTTTGTCGTCCGCGTCCACCGCCGCGACCGAATCCTCAAGGTCCACGATGGTGGTGAGCGCGGCCTCCAGCACGATGTCGACCATGCCGGCCGGATCGCTGCGGCCAATGGGATGATCGCGGTCGATCACGATCTCGATATGGAGGCCATTGTGCCGCAGCAGCAGGCCGCCCGGCCGCTGCCCGGCAAGCTGGGTCATGTCGGCCAGAACCGGCTCCGCGCCGGTCCAGTCGCGCCAGCTCCCGTCCGCGAGCGGCACATGCGCATCGAGGAAATCCCGGGCCCAGCCGATGACCTTCGCGCCCCGCGCGGCGTCATAGCCCGTGCCCTGCGGCGGCGGGCCGAGCGCATCGGTGCCGTAGAGCGCGTCATAGAGGCTGCCCCAGCGGGCATTGGCGGCATTCAGCAGGAAGCGCGCGTTCAGCACCGGCACCACGAGCTGCGGTCCCGCCATGGTCGCCAGCTCGGCATCGACGCCCTGCGTGGCGATCGCGAAGGGCGCCGGCTCGACGGCCAGATAGCCGATCTCGCGCAGGAAGGCCTGATAGTCGGCCATGTCGAAGGGCTTGCCGGCCCGCTCCAGATGCCAGCTGTCGATCTCGCGCTGGATCGCGTCGCGCTTGTCGAGCAGCGCGCGGTTGCGAGGCGCGAAGGCCTTGAAGATCCGCGCCGCGCCGGCCCAGAAGACCTCGGTCGCAATCCCCGTGCCGGGCAGCGCCTCGCGCGCGATGAAGTCCGCGAGGACCGGCGCGACCTTGAGGCCCGCGCGCTCGATCATGGCCGCCGCCATGGCGCGCTCAGCCCTGCGCCGTGAGGCCGGCGGCGGCGATGCCGGCCAGTGCCGCGATCTCGTCATTGTCCGACGTGTCGCCGGTCACGCCCACCGCGCCGATGGGCGCGCCGTCGCTTCCCACCACGATCACGCCGCCCGCAACCGGGATGACGGGATGGGGCGCGCCGCTCGCAAAGGCGCCGATGAACCAGGGCCGCTCCTGCGCCATCTCGCCCAGCTTGCGGGAGGAGACACCGAGCGCGAGCGCGCCCGCCGCCTTGCCGCTCGCGATCTGGGCGCGGGCGAAAGAGGCGCCGTCGCCGCGCTGGAAGGCGATCAAATGCCCGCCCGCGTCGAGCACCGCGACGCTGAGCGTCTTCATGCCGGCCTGCGCCCCCTTGGCGAAGGCGCCGGCAATGATCTCATTGGCTTGCTGGAGGCTGATCCGGCTCATGTCATTCTCTCCGGGCAGTGCGGACATGTTATGGCGAGGCCAAGGCATAGTCCCGCGGGATCGCGAACGAAAGGGGCCGCGCGGTCATCTCGTGGCAACTGCGCCACGGGGTGCACTTCACGGGGTGCACAAGGGCGGCGAATAGGCCTATGGGGCAGCTTCCAGATCAACAGGGACGCTAGAAGAGACCGCCATGACCGACACGAGCCTCATTGCCACGATCGACGCCGCCTGGGAGGACCGCGCCAATATCGGCCTCTCGACGATGGGCGACGTGCGCGTCGCCGTGAACCGGGCACTGGCCATGCTCGATTCGGGCGAGGCGCGCGTCGCCGAGCCGACCGGCGCCGGCAATGCGAGGGGCTGGCAGGTCAACCAGTGGCTCAAGAAGGCCGTGCTCCTCTCCTTCCGCCTCAACGACAACGCGCTGATCGACAACGGCCCGGGCGCCGGCCACTGGTTCGACAAGGTGCCGAGCAAGTTCAGCGGCTGGACCGAGGCCGATTTCCGCGCCGCGGGCTTCCGCGCCGTGCCCGGCAGCATCGTGCGCGCCGGCAGCCATGTCGCGAGGAACGTGATCCTCATGCCCAGCTTCGTGAACATCGGCGCCCATGTCGGCGAGGGCACGATGGTCGACACCTGGGTGACGGTTGGAAGCTGCGCGCAGATCGGCAGCAACGTCCACCTTTCCGGCGGCGTCGGCATCGGCGGCGTGCTGGAGCCGTTGCAGGCGGACCCGGTCATCATCGAGGACGATTGCTTCATCGGCGCGCGCTCCGAAGTCGTCGAGGGCGTGCGCATCGGTACAGGTTCGGTGCTCTCCATGGGCGTGTTCATCGGCCAGTCGACCAAGATCGTCGACCGCGCCACCGGCCAGGTCTTCATGGGCCATGTGCCGCCCTATTCGGTCGTCGTTCCCGGCTCGCTCCCCGGCAAGCCGCTGCCGGACGGCACGCCCGGTCCCAGCCTCTACTGCGCCGTGATCGTCAAGACGGTCGACGCGCAGACCCGCGCCAAGACCGGCATCAACGACCTGCTGCGGGATTGAGCGGGCGGCCCGCTCGCCTTTGACGTCGTCCCGGCGCAGGCCGGGATGACGAAGGAAGAAAGTCCAGGACGATGCTCACCCGCCCCGCCACCATCGCCGATCTCGATAGGCTCGTCGCCCTGTTCGACGCCTATCGCGTCTTCTACGGCCAGCCCTCGGACATGGATGGCGCGCGCGCCTTCCTCTCCGAGCGGTTCGAGCGCGGCGAATCGGTGATCTTCGTCGCGCAGGACGATGCGGGCGCGGCATTGGGCTTCACGCAGCTCTACCCCAGCTTCACCTCGGCGGGGATGAAGCGCATCTTCATCCTCAACGATCTCTTCGTGGCGGACGGGGCGCGGCGGCGGGGCATCGGCACGGCGCTGCTGGAGGCAGCCGCCGATTTCGCGCGCGCGCAGGGCGCGGCGCGCCTCGCGCTCTCCACCGCCTTCGACAATCTCGCCGCCCAGTCCGTCTACGAGGCACATGGCTGGGTGCGCGACGCGCGCTTCTACAGCTATAATTTCGCGCTGGACTGAGCCCCGGCGCGAGAAGAAGCCGCGCCGCGCTTCATCCATTCCCCTGCGCGGCCCTCTTCCCTATATCCCATCCATGGCATCACCCAGAAAGCCCCGGCCCGCCGGCCTGCCGACACGCGAGCAGGTCATCGATTTCATCCAGAACAGCGATCAGCCCGCCGGCAAGCGCGAGATCGCGCGCGCCTTCGGCGTGAAGGGCAATGAGAAGATCGCCCTGAAGGCCCTGCTCAAGGACATGGCCGACGAAGGGCTCATCGACATCGGCAAGGCGCGCGCCTTCCACCTGATGGGCGGCGTGCCCAAGGTGACGGTGCTGCGCGTCATCGATGTGGAGGGCGCGCAGGTGGTCGCCGTGCCCGAGCGCTGGGAGGCGGAGGGCCACCCCGTGCCCAAGCTGCGCGTCATCGAGCGGGGCCGGCGCGGCGCGCTGGGCGTGGGGGACCGCATCCTCGCGCGCACCGAGCAGGCCGGCCATGGCTGGGTCGCGCATCCCATGAAGAAGCTCGCCGGCGCCGCCGAGGAGATGCTGGGCGTCGTCGCCAAGGACGAGCGCGGCCGATATGTGCTGCGCCCCGTCGACAAGCGCATCCGCCGGGAGACGCCGATCAGCGAGCATGGCGAGGCACAGCCGGGCGATCTGGTTCTGGCCGAGAAGACCGGCCGCCCGCCGCGCATCACCGCGCGCGTGACGCATGTGCTGGGCGATCCCTTCCAGCCGCGCAGCTTCAGCCTCATCGCCATCCACAAATATGGCATCCCCAATGAATTCCCGCAGGAAGTCGAGGAAGAGGCCGCGAAGGTCCACGATCTCCCGCTTCATGCCGATGCGCGCGAGGACCTGCGCCACTTGCCGATCGTCGCCATCGATCCGGTCGACGCGCGCGATTTCGACGATGCCGTCTGGGCCGCGCCGGACGACGATCCCGCCAATGAAGGCGGCTACAAGGCCATCGTCGCCATTGCCGACGTCTCTTATTATGTGCGCCCCGGCTCGCTGATCGACCGGCAGGCGAGGAAGCGCGGCAACAGCGTCTATTTCCCCGACCGCGTGGTGCCGATGCTGCCCCATGCGCTCTCCTCGGACATGTGCTCGCTGCGCGCGGGGCAGGACCGCGCCGCCATGGCCTGCCACCTCGTCGTCGACCGGCACGGCAAGGTGAAAAGCTGGCGCTTCGCCCGCGCGATCATCCGCGTGGCGGCGAACATCCCCTATGAGCAGGCACAGGCGGCGATGGACGCGGCGGAGGGCAAGCCCGCGTCCGTCAGGGCCGAGCCGTTCGCCGGATCGGGGCCGGACGGCGCCGATCTGGTGGAGGCGGCGCTGAAGCCGCTCTGGGCCTGCTGGCGCCTGCTCGAAAAGGCACGGGCCGCCCGCGCGCCGCTGGAGCTGGACCTGCCCGAGCGCCGCGTGGTCATCGACGAGACCGGCCGCATCGTCAGCATCGCCATTCGCGAGCGGCTCGACGCGCACCGCCTCATCGAGGATTATATGATCGCCGCCAATGTCGCGGCCGCCAAGGCGCTGGAGGCGAAGAAGGCGCCGGTCATGTACCGCATTCACGAGCCGCCGAGCCGCGAGAAGCTCACCAGCCTCAAGGACTATCTCGACACGTTCGACATCACGCTGTCGCTGGGGCAGGTCATCACGACCAAGACCTTCAATCGCCTGATCGAACAGATTCCGGCGGATGCCGCCGCGCGCCCGCAGATCATGGAACAGATATTGCGCAGCCAGACGCAGGCTTATTACGGCCCGCGCAACATGGGCCATTTCGGCCTCGCGCTCGGCAGCTACGCGCATTTCACCTCGCCCATCCGGCGCTATGCGGACTTGCTCGTCCACCGTGCTTTGGTCGGCGCCTATGATCTGGAGCTGCCCGCGCCAAAGGATCGCGCCATCCCCAGGGAGACGCGCCTTGCCGGCGAGGACATGACCGACCTTGCGCCCATCGGCGAGCGGATCAGCCAATATGAGCGCCGCGCCATGGAGGCCGAGCGCGAGACGATCGACCGCTATGTCGCGGCCTTCCTGGCCGAGCGGGTCGGTCAGATCCTCGCCTGCCGCATCACCGGCGTGCAGAGCTTCGGCTTCTTCGCCACGGTCGAGGAATTGGGCGGCGACGGTCTCGTCCCCGTCTCCACGCTGGGCGCCGAGCGCTTCTTCTACGATGAGGTGCATCAGGCGCTGGAAGGCGAGCAATCGGGCGACCGCTATGCGCTGGGCGACAAGCTCGACCTGCGCCTCGTCGAATCCGATCCGATCAGTGGCGCGCTACGCTTCGAGATCCCGGAGGGCGCCAGCTACATGCCCATGCCGCGCGGCGAGCGGGGCGACCGCCGCCGCCCCGGCGGGCCGGTCCGCCGGCAGGGGCGCCCCGCCAACATTCGGCATACGTCCGGCCAGAGAGGGCCGGTCAAGCGGCGCTAGCGCCCACCAAAACGCATCCCGGAAACAAAACGGGCGCAGACCTCCCGGCCCGCGCCCGCAATGATCGTTCAGATCCGCTGGATCAGAAAGCGTAGAAGACCGACAGCTGAAGGACCGGGTAGAAGCGATAATCCTCCATGTCGCGATTGACCTTGAGGCGCTCCTTCTCCAGCTCGGCAATGAACGCCGGGTTGGTGGCGAGCGTGCCGGTGGCGGTCAGGTTCTGGGCCTTGGGCTTGCCCTGGAACATGACGCCGGCATCGACGCCGAACTTCAGGCCCCTGGTCAGGCCGCCGGCATAGCCGATGGTGGCGACGGGCACGAACTCGCTGGCCTTGACCTGGCCCGAGAGCGTGCCGACCTGCGCCGGGGTATAGCTCACATCGCCCACGGTGACGTTGGCGGTGGGCGTCGCGGTCAGGTTGACGCGGTTCTTGTCGATGCGGAAGCCGCCCGAGAGGCGGAAGCTGCCCTGGAACGGATAGACGTCGATCATCGCGCCATAGGATTCGAGCTTCACCTTGCCGCGATAGTCGATGTCGTCGACGTCGAAATCATGGCTGACGCCCAGGAACGAGGCATTGGCGCGGACGCCGATGGTGGGATTGACGCGATAGCCGATTTCCGGGCCGAGGCCGAGCGTGCCGCCGGTCACGCCGACGGTGACCGTGGCCTCGTCCTGCGCGAGTGCCGGCGCGGCCGCCAGCATCGCCACGGCGCCTGCAAGGCCGAAACAGATGGACTTGATCGTCAATTTTCTTCTCCCTGTATAAAGCGGCGGCGGCGTCGCGGCGCCGGTGCCGGCCCGCATGGTTGGGGGCGGGAAGCAGGCAGGCACGCGCCGAAGCCGGCGTGTCCGCTAGGGAAAAATGGTTAACTACCTCTGAAGGGAGGGCGTCTATTCGTGGTGCCGGCCGAAGTCCGGCGCGGCATCGTCCTGGCCCTGCTCGATGATCGAGCGGCGGATGGCGCGGGTCTTGGTGAAATGATCGAAGAGCTGTTCGCCATCGCCCCAGCGGATCGCGCGCTGGAGGCGCGAGATGTCCTCGCTGAAGCGTTGCAGCATCTCCAGCACCGCCTCCTTGTTGGCGAGGAACACGTCGCGCCACATGATCGGGTCGGACGCGGCGATGCGCGTGAAGTCGCGAAAACCGCCGGCCGAGAATTTGATGACCTCGCTCTGCGTCACATCCTCAAGGTCGCTCGCCGTGCCGACGATGGTATAGGCGATGAGGTGCGGCAGATGACTGGTGACGGCGAGGACGAGGTCGTGATGCTCGGGCGTCATCGTCTCGACGTCCGAGCCCAGCCGCTTCCAGAATTCGCCCACGCGCGCGACGGCCGCCGGGTCCGTGCCCTCGGGCGGCGTCAGGATGCACCAGCGCCCCTTGAAGAGCGTCGCGAAGCCCGCCTCGGGACCGCTGTTCTCGGTGCCGGCCACCGGATGCGCCGGGACCAGCGTGACCGCGGGCAGTGCCTCCCGGATCGCGGCGATCACGCTCGTCTGGCAGGAGGCGACTTCGGAGAGGATGGCCTCGGCGGGGAGGTCCGCCGCGATCGCCGCCGCCACCGTGCCCATGGCGCCGGGCGGCACGCACAGGATCACCAGATCGGCATCGATCACCGATGCACCGGCCGTGTCGGTGATGTCGTCGCACAGATCGATCCGGCGGGCGATCTCGCGCACCTGCGCGCTCGCATCATGGCCGGTCACGCGCACGGTCGGCATGAAGGCGCGGATGCCGTGCGCGATGGATGAGCCGAAGAGGCCGAGGCCAATGACGGTGACGCGCGTGAAGGGCATCATCAGCTTGCGCCGACGATGCGGCGGAGCGCGGCGACGATGCCGGTCATCTCCGCTTCCGTGCCGATGGTGATGCGCAGGCCGTGCGGCAGTTCCTGCCCCGGCAGCCAGCGGACGATATAGCCCGCGTCCATCAGGCCCCTATAGGCCGTCTCCGCGCTGGTCTCGCCCTCGAAGAGGACGAGGGAGAAGTTCGCCTTGCTCGGCACGGCGCGCAGCCCCTTGTTGCCGAGCGCCTCGATCTCGCGCTCGAACCGCGCGCGCCAGAGCCGGTTGTGCGCCGCGCTCCTGTGCACGAAATCGGTGTCGGCCAGCGCCGCCACCGCCGCGCGCGCGGCCGCGATGCTGAAGGAGAAGGGCTGGCGGATGCGGTGCATCGCATCGATCACCTCCGCGCTCGCATAGCCCCAGCCGACACGGGCGGAGGCGAGGCCGAAGATCTTGGAGAAAGTGCGCGTCACCAGCACATTGGGCGCGCTGCGCGCCAGGTCGAGCCCGCCATCGTCGTCGCTCGCGTCGAGATATTCCGAATAGGCCTGGTCGATGACGAGCAGCACATTCCCGGGCAGGCCGGCGTGCAGCCGCGCGATCTCGGCCCGCGTCGTGAAGGTGCCGGTGGGATTGTTGGGATTGGCAATGAAGACGAGGCGGGTGCGCTCGGTCACGCGCGCCAGGATCGCATCGACATCCGTCGCATAGTCCTTGTCCGGCGCCACCACCGGCGTCGCGCCCACGCGCCGCGTGGCGATGGGATAGACTGAGAAGCCGAAGCGCGAATAGATGATCTCGTCGCCCGGCCCGGCGAAGGTGCCGGCCGCCATGTGCAGCACTTCGTCCGATCCGGTGCCGTAGGTGATGCGCGCGGCGTCCAGCCCGTAATGGGCGGCGAGCGCGGTGCGCAAGTCCACTGCGCCGCTGTCCGGATAACGCTCCAGGCAGTCGGTGGCACTGCGGAAGGCTTCGCGCGCGGCCTCGCCCGTGCCGAACGGATTTTCATTGGAGGAGAGCTTGGCGACGCTGCGCCCGTCGTCCGTCACGGACTTGCCCGGCACATAGGGCGCGATGGCCATGATCCAGTCCTTTGGAACCGGGGCCTGCGCGGTCGTTTCGGCGGTCGCGATCTCGTCTGTCATGGTCCGCGCCTTAGCGGCGGGCGCGGCTGTTGGCAAAGGGGAGCGCGAATGGGCGCCTGCGCCGCCGCTCAGTCTTCGCCCCACCCCTCATCGATGGCTTCCATCTCCTCGTCCGAATAGCCGAAATGATGGCCGACCTCATGGACGAGAACATGGACGATCAGGTCCGTGAGATCGCCGCCTTCCTCCCGCCATTCGGCCAGCAGCGGCTGGCGGAACAGGCGGATGCGCGGGGGCAGCAGCCCTGAGTCCCAGATGCTCTGCTCGGTGAGCGGCCGGCCCTGATAGACGCCGAGCAGGCCCCAGCGGCTCTCGATGCCGAGATCGTCGAGCGTCTCGGCATCGGCGAATTCCTCGACATGGACGGCGATGCCCTCCAGATGTTCGCGGAACAGCGGCGGCATCTGCGCCACGGCCCGGCGTGCGATCTGTTCCATGGCGGCGGCGTCGGGGGCGAAATGCATGGGCGCTCACGGCAAGAGGGCGGGCTCCCCGATCTAGGAACGCCCCCCGGCAAGCGCAATGGGCGGGCGCGCGGGAGAGGCGGCCCGCTCAGCCCGTGGTGAGGATGCCGTCGTAGAAGCGGTCCTCCAATGCTGCGCCCGCGCCCTTGGCGACGCAGGTGAGCGGCTCGGTGGCGATGCGCACGGGCAGTCCCGTCTCGGCCGCGATGGCCCGGTCGATGCGCCGCAGCAGCGCGCCGCCGCCGGTCACGGTGATGCCTTCCTCGATGATGTCGGCCGAGAGTTCCGGCGCGGTCTGTTCGAGCGCGGTGCGCACCGCCGCGACGATCTGGCCGACCGGCTCGGCGAGCGCGCCGACCACTTCCTCCTCGGTGAGGCGGATTTCGGCGGGGCGGCCTTTGACGAGGTCGCGCCCCTTCACCATCAGCTCGGACATATCGTCGGACAGAGTGGCGGCGCCGATCTGGCACTTCACGCGCTCGGCGGTCATCTCGCCGATCATGAGATTATGCTTGCGGCGTACATAAGCGGAGATGGCGTCATCGAGCTTGTCGCCGCCCACGCGCGTGGAGCTGCTGTGCGCGATGCCGCGCAGCGAGAGCACGGCCACTTCGGTCGTGCCGCCGCCGATATCCACCACCATGGCGCCGCGCGGCTCGGTGACGGGCAGGCCCGCGCCGATCGCCGCGGCCATCGGCTCCTCGATGAGCTGCACGCGGTGCGCGCCGGCATTGGTCGCCGAATCCCGCAGGGCGCGCCGCTCCACCATAGTGGAGCCGGAGGGCACGCAGATCACCACTTCGTGCCGGCGCAGGCGGCTCGCCCCGCCCAGCGCCTTGTCGATGAAATGCTTTATCATCTGCTCGGCCACGTCGATGTCGGCGATGACGCCGTCGCGCAGCGGCCGCAGCGCCTGCACATTGCCGGGCGTCTTGCCCATCATCAGCTTGGCCTCGTTGCCGACGACCTTGACCCGGCGCACGCCCTCGACCGTTTCGAGCGCGATGACCGAGGGCTCGTTCAGGACGATCCCCTTGTCGCGGACATGGATGACGGTGTTCACGGTGCCGAGATCGATCGCCATGTCACTGTTTGACGAGCGGAAAATCCTTGAAAAATGCATGGACAACCAAAAATGGGAGGAAAGGGGCAGGGGCCGGGCGAGACTGGGGGCAGGAGCGCGCGGCCAGAAGTCTGCTGCGTCAAGCCGTCTCATTATCAGGGCCGGGCGTTGGCGTCGCGCCAAATCGGGCCTGCGCGGCGGCCCGATTGACAATCCCGCGCGCGAGTCCCAACTGCGTGCACCATGTCCGTCGCCGAACAACCGAGCAGCCCGCCGACCGACCAGCGCTTCGGCCTGCGCCGCTGTGTGCAGTTGCCCGGTCCGCTCAGGCTGGACAGCGGCGCCACGCTTGCGCCGGTCGACATCGCTTATGAGACCTATGGCGCGCTGAATGCGGACCGGTCCAACGCGATCCTCATCTGCCATGCGCTGACCGGCGACCAGCATGTCGCCTCCGAGCATCCCATCACCGGCAAGCCGGGCTGGTGGACGCGCGCCGTGGGGCCGGGCAAGCCGATGGACCCGGAGCGGCACTTCATCATCTGCGCCAATGTGCTGGGCAGCTGCATGGGCTCGTCCGGGCCTGCCAGCCTCGATCCCAACACCGGCATGCCCTATGCCATGCGCTTCCCGGTCATCACCATCGCGGACATGGTGCGCGCGCAGCTCATGCTGCTCGATCATCTCGGCATCGCGCGGCTGGTCGCAGTGGTCGGCGGGTCGATGGGCGGCATGCAGGCGCTGGCCTGGCCCACGCTCTTCCCCGAGCGGGTGGAGGCGGCCGTGGTGATCGCCTCGACCGCGCGCCACAGCGCGCAGAACATCGCCTTCCACGAAGTCGGGCGGCAGGCGATCATGGCCGATCCGCGCTGGCGCAATGGCGAGTATTATGCCGACGGGCAGGGCCCCTCGGCCGGTCTCGCCGTGGCGCGCATGGCCGCGCACAGCACTTATCTCTCCGAGACGGGCCTCACCGAGAAGTTCGGCCGGCGGCTCCAGGCGCGCGAAGCCAAGACCTTCGGCTTCGATGCCGATTTCCAGGTGGAGAGCTATCTGCGCCACCAGGGCATCAGCTTCGTCGAGCGGTTCGACGCGAACAGCTATCTCTACATCACCCGCGCCACCGATTATTTCGACCTCGCCGAGGATCATGGCGGCAGCCTGGCGCTCGCTTTCGCCAAGTCGCAGGCGCGCTACTGCATCATCAGCTTCGACAGCGACTGGCTCTATCCCACCGCCGAATCGCGCAATATCGTGCATGCGCTCCATGCCGCCGGGCGGCCCGCCACCTTCGTCGAGCTTTCCAGTCCCTTCGGCCATGACAGCTTCCTGCTCGACGCGCCGGAGATGAACCGCGTGATCGACGGCTTCCTGAGGGCGAGGCGATGATCGAGCTGTCCGACGACAAGGCGCGGCTGGACAATGCGCGCATCCACGGCTGGCTCGCGTCGAGCTACTGGTCGCCGGGCATTGACCGCGCGGTGGTGGACCGCGCCATCGCCAATTCCCATTGCCTGGGGGCCTATGGTGTGGAGGGCCAGGTCGGCTTTGCGCGCATGATTACCGATCATGCCACCTTCGCCTGGCTCGCGGACGTGTGGATCGACACGCCGGCGCGGGGCAGGGGGCTGGGGCGCCAGATGGTGCAGTGGTTCCTCGATCATCCCGGCTATCAGGGCCTGCGCCGCATCGGCCTCACCACGCTCGATGCCCACGGCGTCTACGAGAAGCTCGGCTTCCACGCGCCCTTGAAGCCCGAGCGCTATATGGAGCGGCTGGACCCGGACTTCGTGGCGCGCATGGACGGCGGCCATGGCTGAGACGCTGCGCCCTGACCTTGCCGTCATCGCCAATCACATTCCCGGCCGCACGCGCGTGCTGGATGTGGGCTGTGGCGATGGCGCTCTGCTGAGCGAGCTGTTCGCGCACAAAGATGTCGACGGCCGCGGCCTCGAGATCGACGCGGGCAATGTCGCCGCCGCGGTCCAGCGCGGCCTGCCGGTCGTGCAGGGCGATGCGGACACCGACCTTGTCTATTATCCCGACCAGAGCTTCGACTACGCCATTCTCTCGCAGACGCTCCAGACCACGCGCCGGCCGGACAAGGTGGTGGAACAGTTGCTGCGCATCGGGCGGCAGGCCTTCGTCTCCTTCCCCAATTTCGCGCATTGGCGCGGGCGGCTCTCCTTGCTCTGGGGCGGGCGCATGCCGGTCACGCCGCTGCTGCCGGACCGCTGGTACGACACGCCCAACATCCACCATCTCACCATCGACGATTTCCGCGCGCTGGTGAAGGATCGCGGCTGGACCATCGACGGGCAGTGGTTCCTCAATGGCGGCAGCGAGACGGGGTCGGGCAATGCCAATCTCTTCGCCGAACATGCGGTGTTCCTGCTGAGGGGATGAATTCCGACCCATCCCGGGCTTGATGAGGGCCGCGCCGATTGCATGTCGCGCCGGCAGGCCCCATCTGTAGGCGTCGCTGCTGGAGGAGGTCACCATGTCCGATACGCGCATCGAAACCGACAGCCTGGGGGAGGTCGCGGTGCCGGCCGGCGCTTATTGGGGCGCGCAGACGCAGCGCAGCATCGAGAATTTTCCCTTTGGCGCCATGGAGCGCATGCCCATCGGCATCATCCACGCGCTGGCCATGGTGAAGCAGGCGGCGGCGCGCGTGAACCGCGCGCACGGCCTTGCCGCCGAGCTTGCCGACGCAATCGAGGCCGCCGCGGCCGAAGTGATCGCCGGCAGGCATGACGACCAGTTCCCGCTCGTCATCTGGCAGACCGGCAGCGGCACCCAGACCAACATGAACGTCAATGAAGTGATCGCCGGGCGCGCCAACGAGATGCTGACCGGGCGGCGCGGCGGCAAGGCGCCGGTGCACCCCAACGATCATGTGAACATGAGCCAGTCGTCCAACGACAGCTTTCCCACGGCGCTGCACATCGCCGCGGCGCGCGCGGCGACGGACGATCTGCTCCCCGCGCTGGACTATCTGCGCGATCTTTTCGCGGCGCGCGCCGGACAATGGGCCGGCCTCGTCAAGATCGGCCGCACCCATCTCCAGGATGCGACGCCGCTCACGCTCGGGCAGGAATGGTCCGGCTATGCGCAGCAGCTTGCCAATTGCCGCGAGCGCATCGCCCATGGCGTGATGCACGATCTCATGCCGCTGGCGCAGGGCGGCACGGCGGTCGGCACGGGGCTCAATGCGCCGGCGGGCTTTGGCGAGGCCGTGGCGGCGCAGATCGCGGCGATCGCCGACCTTCCTTTCTACAGCGCGCCCAACAAGTTCGAGGCGCTGGCCTCCAACGATCCGCTCGTCCATGTCTCGGGCACGCTCAATGTGCTCGCGGTCGCGCTCGGCAAGATCGCCAACGACATCCGCCTGCTGGGCAGCGGTCCGCGCTCGGGCCTGGGCGAGATCGACCTGCCCGCCAACGAGCCCGGCAGCTCGATCATGCCCGGCAAGGTCAATCCCACCCAGTGCGAGATGCTGACCATGGTCGCCGCGCAGGTGATCGGCAATCATCAGGCCGCGACGGTCGGCGGCCTGCAGGGGCATCTGGAGCTTAACGTGTTCAAGCCGATGATCGGCGCGGCGGTGCTGCGCTCGGTCCATCTTCTTGCCGTGGGCATGGAGAGCTTCGCCGAGCGCTGCGTCGAGGGCATCGTCCCCAACGAGGCACGCATCGCCGAGCTGGTCGAGCGCTCGCTGATGCTGGTGACGGCGCTGGCGCCCGAGATCGGCTACGACAATGCCGCGAAGATCGCCAAGCACGCCCATGCCACAGGCGCGACTCTGCGCGAGGCGGGCCTTGCCCTGGGACTGGTCGACAGCGAGACTTATGATCGGCTCGTGAAACCGGACCGGATGGTCTGAGTTGCTGCGTCAGGGCCGCAGCGCCCGGTCAGTCATCCATTCACAGGGCTAGCTATTGTGCACTGCAATGTGCATAGCCCCATGAAACTGAATATCGGGATATTTGAAGACAATGACGGCGCAGCCGCAAGATTTCCGCATGCACGACCGCGAGTTCGTCGCGATGATGGCTTCGGTCATGGCGCTGAACGCATTGGCTATCGATGCCATGCTGCCGGCCTTTCCGGCGATCGGCGCGTCGCTCCATGTCGCCGAGGCGAATTCGCTGCAATTCATCATCACCGCCTATCTTTTTGCCAATGCGGTCGGCTCGCTGGTTGCGGGGCCCCTTGCGGATCGCTTCGGCCGCCGGCCGATGATGCTGCTCAGCATCGCCTTCGCGGCGGTGGGCGGGCTTGCCAGCGCCATCGTCACCAGCTTCGAGGCGCTGCTGGCCGTGCGCGCGATCCACGGCTTCTTCGCCGCGGGCCTGGGCGTGCTCGCCGTCTCGGTGATCCGCGACCGGTTCGAGGGCGACCGCATGGCGCGGCTGATGAGTCTCATCATCATCATCTTCCTCGCCGTGCCGGTGATCGCGCCCTCGCTGGGGCAGGCCATCATCGCCGTCGCGAGTTGGCGGGAGATCTTCCATGTGCTGGCAGCCGCCGGCGCTCTGGTCTTCGTCTGGGTCTGGTTCCGCCTGCCCGAGACGCTGGACCCGGCGAATCGCCAGCCCATCCATCCGGCTACGATCATAGGCAACTGGCGCATCGTCATCACCGACCGGCTGGGCTTTGGCTATATGATGGGCGCGGGCATCATCATGGGCGGGCTGTTCGGCTTTCTCAACAGCTCGCAGCAGATCTACTATGACGTGTTCGACGCGGCCGACCTCTTCCCTTACGCCTTCGGCTGCGTGGCGGGCGCGATGGCGATCGCCAACTTCTCCAACAGCCGCATCGTGGAGCGCTTCGGCGCGCGGCGGGTCAGCCATCTGGCGCTTCTGGTCTTCCTCGTGCTCAGCCTTCTCCAGCTCGGCGCGGCGCAGATGGAGCCCGAGCCGATCTGGCTCTTCACGCTGCTCGTCGCGCTCAACATGGGCATGGTCGGCTTTACCGGATCGAACTTCGGGTCGATCGCCATGGAGCCCTTCGGCCATATCGCCGGCGCGGCCGCGAGCTTCCAGAGCTTCGCGCGCATGGGGCTCGCCAGCCTTATCGGCGCGCTCACCGGTCAGCGCTTCGACGGGACGACCCTGCCGCTCGCGGAAGGCTTCGTCATCTCCGGCTTCGTGGGTCTCGCCTTCATCCTCTGGGCCGAGAGCGGACGGCTCTTCACGCGGCCGCGCAAGTCCGCCCAGCGCCCCAAGGTCTCGCCGCCCACGCGCTGAGCCGCACGGCGGGTGTCCGCAGAACGGGGAGCCATCGCTTCGACCCTGTCGAAGCCTGTCGATGGCGCGGCTCAGGGCAGCGGCGGCACCGGCTGGGGCGGCGCGTCCGGATCGTCCTCATGCACCTCCATTTTGCCGAGGCCGACATGGCTGCGCTTGCGGCTGTAGGTGAAGTAGACCACCAGCCCCACCACCGCCCAGATGGCGAAGAGCATCTGGCTCTTCACGTCGAGCTTGAAGAAGAGATAGATGCAGCCGACGATGGCGAGCGGCGCGGTGAGGAACAGGGCCGGCGTGCGGAACGGGCGGTCGCGGCCCGGGTCGGTCCTGCGGATCACCATGACGGCGATGGACACGGCGGCGAAGGCGAAGAGCGTGCCGGAGTTCGAGATGTTGGCGAGCTGGCCGACCGGGAAGAAGGCCGCGAACAGCGCCACGGCGATGCCGGTGAGGATGGTGATGACATGCGGCGTGTTGCAGCGCGGATGGATCCGGCTGAACGCCTCGGGCAGCAGCCCGTCGCGGCTCATCACGAAGAAGATGCGGGTCTGGCCGAACATCATCATGAGAATGACCGAGGGCAGGGCCAGGCCGGCGGCGAGGCCGATGAGATTGCCGATCTGCGGCCAGCCGATCTCGCGCAGCGTCCAGGCCAGCGCCTCCCTGGAGCACACCACGGCCTGATCGGCGATGGCCGCGCATTGCGCCGCCAGCTCGCGGCTGCCGGGCTCCAGCGCTTCGCCGCCCGGCCCGAAGACCGGCTGGGCGCCGACGCTGCCGACCACGCCGGCGGCGACCAGCAGATAGAAGATCGTGCAGATGGCGAGGCTGCCCATGAGGCCGATGGGCATGTTGCGCTGCGGATTGCGCGTCTCTTCCGCGGCGGTCGAGACGGCGTCGAAACCCACATAGGCAAAGAAGATCGAGGCCGCCGCCGCGCCGATGCCGCCAAAGCCTAAAGGCGAGAAGGGCTCGAAATTCTCCATGTTCATGACCGGGACGGCGAGGACAATGAACAGAGTGAGCGCCGCGACCTTGATCGTCACCAGCACCGCATTGACTGCCGCGCTCTCCCGCGTGCCGATGACCAGCAGCCAGGTGACGAGCCCGGCGATGGCCATGGCGGGCAGGTTTATCATGCCGCCGTCGAACGGGCCGGTGACCAGCGCGTTGGGAATGTCGATGCCGGCCGCATTCTCGATGAGGCCCACCACATAGCCTGACCAGCCGACCGATACGGCGCCCGCCGCCACGGCATATTCGAGGATCAGCGCCCAGCCCACCATCCAGGCGATCAGCTCCCCCATCACGGCATAGCTGTAGGTGTAGGCCGAGCCCGAGACCGGGACCATCGAGGCCATTTCCGCGTAGCAGAGCGCGGCGACCGCGCAGACCAGCCCGGCGATGATGAAGCTGACCATCATGCCCGGTCCCGCTTTCTGCGCTGCCTCGGCCGTCAGCACGAAGATGCCGGTGCCGATCACCGCGCCCACGCCCAGCATGGTGAGCTGGAAGCCGCCGAGCGAGCGATGCAGCGATTTCTTTTCGGCCGTGGCAAGAATGGCGTCGAGCGGCTTGATGCGACCGAAGATCATGGACTGTCTGTCTCTTTCGCTGCGTGGCAGCGCGCCGGGCGCCTGCCTCCCCCCTTTGAGAATGTGCGGCAGACTATCGCCTAAATCGCCTCGCGCAAGCGCACGTTGGACAAGGGATCACATGGAATTCCGCTACGACAGGCTGAGACGGGCAGGGGGCGCGCCGTCATGATCCCGCTTTTGCCCTCTCAATTCAGCGGAGAGCCGGACGGATTTTGCGGGATCAAATCCCCGATGGCGGTCTTACCTGTGCCAATCATTTCCACGGAAATGGGCTTGTCCGATACATTATGTCCCCATTTGGAGTCATTGCCTGCCGGCCTGCCTCTTCCCCAGTTAGCGGGCTAGCAAGGGTCCCAGCGGCCGGCCAGCGAAGATGTGGACATGGAGATGCGGCACTTCCTGCCCTCCGTCCGCGCCGGTGTTGGCGAGCAGGCGATAGCCCGGCGCCACATGCCCGGCTTCCCGCGCGATATGCCCGACGGCCCGTACGAAGGCCGCGATCTCGGCGTCGCTCGCCCGCGCGGAGAAATCGTCCCAGCTCACATAGGCGCCCTTGGGG
>CBIMKI010000004.1:0-28340 GCA_966244395.1 uncultured Sphingobium sp.
CCAGGATATTCTGTTGCATCTCCAGCTCGGCGCCGATGTTGAAGCGCTTGCCGTTGCGGATGGAGAGGAAGCCAAGCTCCGTTTCGAGGTTCTTGCCTGCGCCGGCCGTCGGCACGCGCCCGTCCACTTCCGCCGAAATGGCGCGGAAGCGTTGGCGCAGCACGATGTTCACCACGCGCTGGTCGGCGCTATAGCCATAGCGCAGGCTCACTTCCTCGGGCAGCACGTCGACGCGCTCGATGGCTTCGGACGGCAGGCTCATCAGCTCGCGGGGGCTGGAGATGCGCTTGCCTTCGAGCAGCATGACCGGCGGGCGACCGCTGGCGCTCTCCACCTGCGGGCCGAGTTCGGTGAGCAGTTCGTTGATGCTGCTGACGCCGAGCGCGCGGATGTCGCCGGCATCATATTGCTGGAGCGGCTTGACGTCACCCGCGACCGAGCCGCGCAGGCGCTGGCCGGTGACGACCACATCCTCCCCCTCCAGGGCCTCGTCGAGTTCCTCTTCCTCCCCGGCATTGACGGGATCGCCCATGAGCGCTTCCACCGTCGGCTGCTGTGCGGGCGCCTCGGGCTGGGCCCAGGCCGGCGCGGCCGTAAATGCGAGGGGAGAGGCCGCAGCGAGCAGGCCAAGTCGAAGAGAAACACGCGAAGTCATGTTGGGCTCCGGCTTTCGAGGTCTTTGCAGGAATCGTGATGCGATAGTCGCGCCTTGCTTTCGCAAAGCTGACTGGCGCCTCTATGCGGCGAACGGGCATGTTTGATTTCAACTCTGAAATGATCGGACACGGGCGTACGAAACATTGCCCGGCGTGGCGAAAATGCTCTATCCGCTTGGCTACACGCATGATGGAGAGGATGAACGTGACGCTCGCAATCGAAGACCGGATCGCCCTGCAGGACCTGATCGCCGACTATGGCTGGGCGCTCGATACCGGAGACGTCGACGGGCTCGTCGCCTGCTTCACGCCCGACGCCGTCATGACCGAGGAAGTGTTCGACGATCCGGACATCTGGGAAGGTCATGAGGGCATTCGCGGCATTGCCGAGCATTATCGCAACGCGCCGGGATTCCCCGGCCGCCAGCATCATGTGACACAGACCCAATATACCCCGCAGGACGATGGATCGGTGAAGATGCGCAGCTTCGCGTTCGTGACCGAATGTGAGGGCGAGCCGCCTTATCTATTGCGTTTCACAGGGTGGTATGACGATCATGCCGTGCGATGCGAGGATGGACGCTGGCGTTTCAAGCGCCGGACCGTGCGCCTGTGGGATGGCGAGATCCTCAAGAATTTCCCCGGCAAGGGCGAGTGGGTGCCGCGCAAGCGCCCGGCTTCGCTCATCATCAAGCGCTGAGCGGAGCGGCTGCTTAACCCGCGCTTGCCAATGCTTCGAACTTGACAGCTTGCCGCTGCGTCCGCAGCCTTCCGTGCGACCGGCCTGCTAACGGAACGCCGGGATTCGCTTGAACATGCCATGGCCAGGAGCCGGCGCCGGCCGCCGGCACGCGGGGGAATCGTGCATTTGCCGCTCGTGACATTGTCGATGCTGATCTGCGTATGACACTGTCGATCCCTGTCCTTCTGATGCCGCTGCTGATGATGCTGGGCGCAGGCTTGCTGGCGGGCTTCGCAGCCGGCCTCTTCGGCATTGGCGGCGGCTTCGTGGTCGTGCCGGCGCTCATGGCCGTTCTGCCCGTGCTGGGCGCGCAACCGCATGACATGGCGCATGTCGCCATCGGCACCTCGCTCGCCACCATCGTCGCCACATCGCTGCGGTCCGTGCAGGCCCATGCCCGGCGCAACGCGGTCGATTTCGAGATGCTGCGGGGCTGGGCGATCTGGATCGTCATCGGCGTCGCGGCCGGCGTGGCGCTCGCCGCGCGCATTTCCAGCGACGGGCTGACGCTCATCTTCGGCGCCTGCGTGATGCTGATGTCCGTCCACTTCCTTTTCCCGCAGCTCGCCGACCGGCGCTTCTCCGACACGCTGCCGCGCGGCCCCCTTCGTGCCGGCCTGGCCAGCGCACTCGGCGCCTTCTCCTCCCTGCTCGGCATCGGCGGGGGCACAATCGCCATCATCGTCATGACTCTGTGCGGCAAGTCCATCCACCGCGCCATCGCCACTGCATCGGGCATCGGCGTCATCATCGCCCTGCCCGGCATGATCGGCTTCATGCTCATCGGCCTCGGCAGGCCCGGCCTGCCCATCGGCTCGATCGGCTATGTGAACCTGCCCGCGACCCTGGCGATCGTCGCCACCTCCGTCATCACCGCGCCGCTCGGCGCGGCCGCCGCCCATCGTCTCAGCAAGGAGCTGCTCCGGCGGATCTTCGGCGCCTATCTCATCTTCATCGGCGCACTGATGATCCGCCACGGGCTCGGCTGAAACGAGAGGCAGCCGCCCTCACACATGATTGGCGATGAACGCGATGGCAGCGGCGGCCGGCAGGAAGAGAAGCTGCGCCAGCATCGTGCCGACCAGACGGCTGAGCGAGATCCACACGATCGTGCGGCGGAACAGCGCCTCGCCGATGCGCCCCTCCACCACATCGTCGGTCATCACCGAAAGCTGCGGGTCGATGAGCGCAAAGAGCAGGATGGTCGCAAAGCCGTTCACGACCGCCGAGAGCTGCGAGGCCGTCACGCGGAACTCGGGGTTGAGATAGCCGGCATAGAGCGAGGCGAGCACGCCCACGGTGATAAGCGCCTGCGCCAGCACATTGGCGATGAGCACGCCCCAGCTCACGCCCAATGGCCGCATGAGGTCGTGGATATGCTCCACCCGAGGCACGGCGATCGCCTCGCGGATCGAGTGCAGCCCCGCCGGCGTCGCCATGCGCAGCACCATGCGGGCAGTCGAGCGGGTCTTCTGGAAATAGCCGATGGCGGTCGCGAACAGCCGCTGTCCGGTCGGCACCAGCAGAATGCCGACGAAGACCGCCAGGCTCGCGCTCCACAGCACCATGCGGAAATCGCCGGCGAGCGCCTCCCCGCCGCCGTTCGCCAGGCGGCTTTCGATGCGCTTGGCGAGGAAAGGGCCAAGGAAGCTGTTGGAGGTGCGGCTGACTAGGACCAGGATGTTGAACAAGGCGAAGCTCATCGCAATCCGCCGGGTGCGAACGCCCGCGATACGAGCGGCATAAGCGAGTGTGCCGATGAGGTTGATGCCCGCCGTCAGCAGGCAGATGACGAGGAGCTGAGAATCCATGCGTGCGTCCCCGAGGGTTTCGACGGCCCCGGATTAGTGGCGTCCGCACGCGCCGTCCAACGCGATGACGAAACAGGCGCAGCGATTTCCCGCGAAGGGCGTTATCGGCATGATCTGAACCCCGGACCGGAGAACAAGCCATGCCCAGCGACGAGGTGCGACACAACGAAGCCCAGGCGCGCTACGAGATCGCGCTGGAAGGCGGCACCGCTTATTCGAGCTATGTGCGCCGCGGCGACATATTGGCCATCGTCCACACCGTGACGCCCCCTGCGCTGCGCGGCCAGGGCATCGCGAGCCGATTGGTCAAGGGCATGCTGGAAGACGTGCGAGCCAAGGGCCTGAAAGTCGATCCGCAATGCAGCTTCATCGTCAGCTATTTCCAGGATCATCCCGAAGCGCAGGATCTGCTGGCCTGAAGCCGCGTGTAACCCTGTCGAAGCCTGACCCTGCCTTCGCCGCTCTGATCGTGAACCACGAGCATCCGTGAATCCGAACACAAAAAAGGCCTCCCTTGCGGAAGGCCTTCTTGATGGTGGCGCACCCGGAACGATTCGAACGTCCGACCCTCAGATTCGTAGTCTGATGCTCTATCCAGCTGAGCTACGGGTGCTTGACCATGTGTCCCGGCAACCGGCAGGCCGCCTTGGGAGAGGCGCAGATAGTCCCGCCCGTCCCCCGAGGCAACCCCTTTTTTGACCTGTCGCGCGCTTATTTCGAGCGGGCTGCCAAGGCTGCCTGCGCGGCCGCGAGACGCGCGATCGGCACGCGGTAGGGCGAGGCGCTGACATAATCGAGGCCCGTCTTCTCGCAGAAGGCGATCGAGGCGGGATCGCCGCCATGCTCGCCGCAAATGCCGAGCTTGATGCCCGTGCGGATGCGGCGGCCGCGTTCGGCAGCGATCTGGATGAGCTGGCCCACGCCCTCGATGTCGAGGCTCACGAACGGATCGCGCGGGAAGATGCCCTTGTCGACATATTGGGTGAGGAAGCGGCCCGCATCGTCGCGGCTGATGCCGATGGTGGTTTGCGTCAGATCGTTGGTGCCGAAGGAGAAGAATTCCCCTACCTTCGCAATCTGGTCCGCCATTAGCGCTGCACGCGGCAGCTCGATCATGGTGCCCACCATATAGTCGACGCTCTCACCGCGCTCGGCGAAGACCCTCTTCGCTGTCTCGTCGACCACGGCCTTCATGAGTTCCAGCTCGCGCGCGGTTGCGACGAGCGGGATCATCACTTCCGGGATCGGCGCCTGCCCACTGATTTTGGCGACATCCAGCGCCGCCTCGAAGATCGCGCGAGCCTGCATCTCGTAGATTTCGGGGAAGGTGATGCCGAGCCGGCAACCACGGTGGCCGAGCATGGGGTTGAACTCATGGAGTTCTGCGGCGCGACGCTTGAGCGCCTCGATGCCCACGCCCGCCGCCTGTGCCACCACGGCGAACTCGCTGTCCTCATGTGGCAGGAATTCGTGTAGCGGCGGGTCGAGCAGGCGGATGGTGACAGGCAGGCCCGCCATCGCCTCGAAAATGCCGACGAAATCGGCGCGTTGTTCCGGAAGTAGCTTGGCCAGCGCCTCGCGTCGCCCCTTTTCGCCATCGGCCAGGATCATCTGGCGGACGGCCGTGATGCGCGCCTCGTCGAAGAACATATGCTCGGTGCGGCACAGGCCCACGCCCTCCGCGCCGAACTCGCGCGCGGTGCGGCAGTCCTGAGGGGTCTCGGCATTGGCACGCACCTTGAGGCGGCGCACTTCGTCGGCCCATTCCATGAGCGTGCCGAAATCGCCGGCAAGCTCGGGCTGCACGGTCGGCACTTCGCCGGCCATCACCTCGCCACTGGCACCATCGATGGTGATGATCTCACCTTCCTTGAGCGTGCGGCCGCCCACGCTCATCGTGCGGCTCGCGCCGTCGATGGCGATGTTACCCGCGCCCGAGACGCAGGGCCGGCCCATGCCGCGCGCCACCACAGCGGCGTGGCTGGTCATGCCGCCGCGCGCAGTGAGGATACCCTTGGCGGCGTGCATGCCGTGAATATCCTCAGGACTGGTCTCGATACGCACGAGAATGACAGCCTCACCCAGCTCCGCCCGCTTCTCGGCTGTCTCGGCGTCGAACACGATCATGCCCGAGGCGGCCCCGGGCGACGCCGGAAGCCCCTTGGCGATGACGTCGCGCGGCGCATCAGGATCGAGCGTCGGATGCAGAAGCTGGTCGAGCGCGGCCGGGTCGACGCGCATCACAGCTTCTTCCCGCGTGATGAGACCCTCGCTCGCCATGTCCACGGCGATCTTGAGCGCGGCCTTGGCGGTGCGCTTGCCCGAGCGGGTCTGGAGCATCCAGAGCTTGCCGCGTTCCACGGTGAACTCGATGTCCTGCATGTCCCGATAATGGGTCTCGAGGATCTGGAAGACGTTCGCCAGCTCGGCGAAGGTCTCCGGCATCGCCTCTTCCATGCTGAGCGGCCTGGCGTTCGCCCGCTCGCGAGCAGCCTTGGTCAGATATTGCGGCGTGCGGATGCCCGCCACCACGTCCTCACCCTGCGCATTGATGAGATATTCGCCATAATAAGCGTTCTCGCCCGTCGCCGGATCGCGCGTGAAGGCGACGCCCGTGGCCGAGGTTTCGCCCATATTGCCAAACACCATCGCCTGCACGTTGACGGCCGTGCCCCAGTCGCCGGGAATGTTGTTGAGGCGGCGATAGACCTTGGCGCGCTCGGCCTGCCAGCTCCCGAACACGGCGCCGATGGCGCCCCAGAGCTGCTGGTGCACGTCCTGCGGGAAAGGTTTGCCCCACTGCTTCTCGACGATCGACTTATACTCGGCGACCAGCGCCTGCCAGTCGTCTGCCTCCAGCTCTGTATCGAGGAAGACGCCCTTGTCTTCCTTGGCGATCTCCAGCGCTTCCTCGAAAGCGCCATGATCGAGGCCGAGCACCACGTCCGAGTACATCTGGATGAAGCGACGATAGCTGTCCCACGCAAAGCGCGTATCGCCGGAGACGGCTGCAAGACCCTCGACCGTCTCGTCGTTAAGGCCAAGATTGAGCACCGTATCCATCATGCCGGGCATGGAAACGCGCGCACCGGAGCGGACCGAGACGAGCAGCGGGTCGGCGACATCGCCAAAGCGCTTTCCGGTGACGGCCTCGATATGCGCGATGCCGTCAGCGACCTCGGCCTTCAGGCTCTCGGGATAGGTCTGGCCGTCCGTATAATAGCGCGTGCACATTTCGGTCGTGATGGTGAAACCGGGCGGCACAGGCAGGCCGATCGCCGCCATGCCATCAAGATTGGCGCCCTTGCCCCCCAGGAGGTTCTTGTCGCCCTTGCCGCCGTCATTCGCGCCACCGCCGAAGCGGTAGACATATTTGGTCATATCCCGTTCCCATCCTGCACTGATGTTCGGCGCTTCCGCCGTTTTGTTGGGCGACCTCAGGTCTGTTCTGATTGTGCGGTCCCCGCTCGGGTGACGCGGATCCACTCCCGCGACTAACCCTCGATCCTTGAGAAGTCCGCAACTTTGTGCACCGCAGCGCGAATACGGGTCAACATGTTTAATCGCGATTCACGTTTAACCGGATCGGCATCGTTCACGGTCACATCGTCGAAGAAGCGGTCGATGGGTGCGCGCAAGCTGGCGAGTGCAGCCATGGCACCGGCAAAATCCTCGATGGCGAGGGCCGCATCGGCGCGCGGTTCGGCCGCATCGAGCGCAGCGATCAGCGCAGCCTCCGCAGGCTCGGGTGCATAAGCAGGCGCCGAAGGATGATTGCCGAAACGCGCCTCATGCACCTGAATGGCCTCTGCCAGATCCGGATCGTCGAGACCCACCAGAGGATCCTCCTCGGCCGTCTGTGAGATACCCTGCGAACCGGGCGTGCTCATGAGAGCGCCCTCACCGTCCCAATTCTCCTTCTTGAGGATATTGGCGGCGCGCTTGTAGCCTGCGAGCAGATTGGCGCCGTCATCGGTGCCGATGAAAGCCTGAAGCGCCTTCACGCGGGCGAGATCGCTCAGCAGGTCATCCTTACGGATCTCGAGCTTGGTGACGGCATCGATCAGATCATGCCGAACCCCCGCCTCGCGCTGCTGAACCTTGAGGCGATCCACGAAGAAATCCGGGACCGCGCGATATAGCTCGGGAGACAGATGTTCCGCCCGCCACGCGTCGGCCGCCTCGCTATCGTTGGTGCGGCGTTGCTTGTACAGCAATGAACTCGCCCGCGCCGTGGCATAATCCAGTTCCAACCTCATGCCATTGCGCAGGATCAGTTCGATGATGCCAAGCGCAGCCCGGCGCAGGGCAAAGGGATCACGCGATCCGGTGGGCCGCTCCTTGATGACGAAGAAGCTCACGAGCGTGTCCAGCTTGTCGGCCAAACTCACCGCTACCGTAACCGGCGCGGTCGGCACCTCGTCGCCCTGCCCCACGGGCTTGTAGTGATCGCGGATGGCGTCAGCAACCTCGACCGGCAGGCCCTCCTCGCGGGCGTAATAGCCGCCCATCAAACCCTGGAGTTCGGGGAATTCACCCACCATCTCGGTGACGAGATCAGCCTTGCAGAGACGGGCCGCCTGTTCGGCAAGGTCGGCCAAAGTTGCGCGGTCCTGCGCGGAAGCAGCCTCGCCCTGAGCGCCGGTGTTCGCACGAGCACCAGAACCGACAATATCTTCTTCGACCAGCCAGCGAGCGAGCTTCGCCACGCGCTCGACCTTGTCCGCGACGGTGCCCAGCTTTTCGTGGAAGGTGATGCGGCCAAGCTTTTTTGCCTGATCCGCGAGCGGAGTCTTCTTATCCTGCTGCCAGAAGAAGCGAGCATCGGACAGGCGCGCGGCCAGAACCTTGCCATTGCCTTCGACAATGGCCTTGCCACCGTCCTTCGCCTCGATATTGGCAGTGCAGATAAAGGCATTTGCGAGCTTGCCGGACTTATCGCGCAGCACGAAATATTTCTGATTGATCCTCAAGGTGAGCTGGATGACCTCCGGCGGCACCTCGAGGAAAGCCTGATCGAAGAAGCCCAGCAGGGGCACGGGCCATTCGGTAAGGCCGGCATTTTCCGCGACGAGGCCGGCATCGGAAATCAACTCCAGTCCAGCTTCATGAGCAAGCGTATTGGCCTGTCTCTCGATGAGCGCCTTGCGTTCTTCCTGGTCGACGATCACGTGGCATGCCCGCAGCTTCTCGACATAATCATGGGCCGAACCGATGGTGATCGTGCCACTATGATGGAAACGATGGCCCGTGGTCGCGGCGCCTGAGCGGATGCCGCCGATCTCCAGATCGACCACATCGTCGCCGAGCAAGGCGACAATGCCCTGCAACGGACGTACCCAACGCAGACTCTCCGTGGAAAGGCTCGCATCGCCCCAGCGCATCGACTTGGGCCAGGGAAAGGCGCGGACGATGGCGGGGATCGTCTCGGCCAACACCTGCGCGGTGGCGCGACCGGGCTTCTCCACCCTCGCGAACCAGATACCGTCGCGATCCTCGAGCTGATCCTGCGTAAGACCGGTCTTGCGCAGGAAGCCTTCAAGCGCCTGCGGCGGCGCGGACGTCCGAGGCCCCTTATGCTCCTCGCTCACGGCTTGCGTCGCGGCGGGCAACGCATGCGCAATGAGTGCCAGACGCCGCGGCGTCACATAGGATGTGATGCGACCGGGCCGAAGACCGGCCTCGGCCAGCTTTTCAATGAAAAGGCGCGCGAGGTCCTCGCTCGCCCTGGCCTGCATACGCGCCGGAATTTCCTCGCAGCGCAGCTCAAGAAGGAAATCGGCAGTCACGCCTCGCACTCCGCAAGCACGGCTGGGCTCGACCGGGAAAGAAGAAGCCCGCTCATTCCGCCCACCCATTATGTTTCATCCAGGCCTCGCAGCTGCCCTTGGCAAGGTCGCGCACGCGACCGATGTAGCTGGCGCGCTCCTGTACGCTGATGACCCCGCGGGCCTGAAGCAGATTGAACACGTGGCTCGCCTCAATGGCCTGCTCATATGCAGCCAGCGGCACACCGGCGGCGATGCTGGCGGTGCATTCCTCCTCGCAGTCCTTGAACCAGCGGAAGAGCTTGTCCGTATCCGCAACCTCGAAGTTCCACTTCGACATCTCGCGCTCGTTCTCGTGGAAGACCTGGCCATAGGTGACGGCCGGACGATCGCCCACAGCATCGTTGAAGACGAGATCGTAGACGCTGTCGACGCCCTGAATATACATGGCCAAACGCTCAAGGCCGTAGGTCAGCTCACCCGCGACCGGCTTGCAGTCGAAGCCGCCCATCTGCTGAAAATAGGTATATTGCGTCACCTCCATGCCGTCGCACCAGACTTCCCAGCCCAGTCCCCAGGCGCCCAGCGTCGGGCTCTCCCAATCGTCCTCGACAAAGCGGATGTCGTGCAGCAGCGGGTCGATGCCGATGGCCTCTAGGGAGCCGAGATACAGCGCCTGGAGATCCGGCGGGCTCGGCTTCATGATGACCTGATACTGGTAATAATGCTGGAGGCGGTTGGGGTTGTCGCCATAGCGCCCGTCCGTGGGCCTGCGGCTGGGCTGCACATAGGCGCAGTTCCAGGCATCAGGGCCGAGGCTCCGCAACGTGGTCGCCGGATGGAATGTCCCCGCGCCCACGCGCATGTCGAACGGTTGCAGGATCACACAGCCCAGCGCCGCCCAATAATCATGCAACGTCAGGATCAGGCGCTGAAAACTCAGCGGCTTCCCATTCTCGCCGGCCATGCCTGCTCCCCCAGTACCGATACAAGAAACCGCCGCGCTTTGACGCATGGGGGGCAAGCGGTCAAGCCGAGCGACAGCTCCCGCTTGCACATGGGCGCCAAAGTCGCGATGTGACGAGGCAGGATACGGACGGCGCGGAGCGCCCGAGGAGAGAATGCGCTTGCCCACCTACTGCTCCCGGCTGATCGCTGCCCTCGTCGCCATGCTGGCCCTATTTGGCGTGCCTCTCGCGGCGCAGACGCAGGACGACGACAAACCCGCGGGTAAGGCCGCACAGGAGGATGTCCGCGCCACGCCGGCACTCTGGGTGGTGAAAGATACGGACACGACGATCTATCTCTTCGGCACAATCCACATCCTGCGGCCCGGCATATATTGGCTGGACGGCGCAGTGAAGCGCGCGTTCGATACGTCGGACGAGCTGGTTCTTGAGGTCGCCGACCAGGAAGATGTCGCCATGCAGGCGCGTGTCGCGCGGCAGGCGCTTGACGTAAGCGGCAAACCGCTCACCGAGAAATTGCCAGAGGACATCCGCCCACGTTTCACGGCTCTGCTGAGGGACTATAGGCTGCCACTCGCAGTCATCGACCGCATGAAGCCTTGGTTCGCGGCCGTGACATTGACCAGCGCGCCGCTGCGCAAACTCGGTTATGACGCCACGCTGGGGATCGACAATCAGCTCCGCAAGCAGGCCCAAGCGGCTGGCAAGCCGGTGATCGGCCTGGAAACCACCGAAGAGCAACTCGGCTTCTTCAACGATCTGTCCGAAGAGGTGCAGATCCGTATGCTGATCGAGACGATCAACGAGCAGAGCGAAATCGACAAGACACTGAACGACATGGTCTCATCCTGGAGCGCGGGGGATCCGGTGGCGCTGGCTCACACGATCAATCAGGGAATGGAAGACGACCGGGAGCTTGCCGAGAAGCTCCTTTTCGCCCGCAATGGGCGTTGGGCGGAGTGGATCAAGGCGCGGCTAAAACAACCCGGTACGGTCTTCCTCGCCGTTGGCGCAGGCCACCTCGCCGGCAAGAAAAGCCTGCAAGACGCGCTCAGGGCGCGCCGGATCAAATCGACCCTCGTCAAGCGCTAAGCAATGAGTTGGGCGCCTTCTTTCCTCCGCCGCGGCACGTGGCTGTGGGGCCTCTTGGCAGCTTTTATCGTCCTTACGGCAATCGGAGCACTCATTTGGCAAGACCATCGCGAAACGGCACGGCCGGCTCTATGGCGCGTGTCGCAGGGCGAACATCATGGCTGGCTGTTTGGCACGATTCACGTCGTTCCGTCCGGAGCCCGTTGGCTCTCTCCGCTGCTTGAGAAGGCCGTGGCAGAAAGTGACATTCTGGTATTGGAGGCGAGCGGCCTCGCCCAAGAGCGCGCCGGGCGCGGCACATTCGAGGCGTTGGGCCGTACGCCTGCCCTGCTTCCCGTCGCACAGCGACTGGATGGAAAGGACCGGGAACGGTTGGCCGCATTGGTGCAAGCCTCTCCCACCATCTTGCGAGATCTGGACAACTATGAAAGCTGGGCAGCGGCCCTGCTGATCAGCGCCGCTGCCAATGGACAAGCTGGCACATCGGTCGAAGCGGCCGGCGAGACCATATTGGAACAACGTTTTCGGGATGCGGGCCAGCCGGTCCGGGGTCTCGAAACGGTTCCGGAGCAACTCGGCCTGTTCGATGCCCTGTCACCGGCCGCGCAGAGCGCCCTGCTGAAGCAAGCTGTTCGCGAGTCCGATGAAGCACCGACCATGGTCCGTACACTCTACGAAGCCTGGGCGCGAGGGGACATGACCCTGATCGGGGCGCAGTTTGCCCGATCCATCGATCAATTACCAGAATTACGCACCGCGCTTGTCCAGCGCCGCAACGCGCTTTGGGCACGCCGCATCGACTTGCTCTTGCGAGAAAAGGGCACAGTTCCTTTCATTGCGGTTGGCGTAGGGCACTTGCCGGGCGCGGAGGGCCTCATCGCAGAGCTGACGACGCGGGGTTGGCACGTCGACCGCGTGCAATGAGAGTAGATCAAGTCATTCATTAACGAAATTTGCAATCGCCAGGGATTGAGTCATACTCCAGGCATCGCAGAAATCCTGGTACTGGAGTCGATAAGCATGACACAGCTTAGCGAGTTCCGGATCGATGATCAGTTGCTCGCGCAAAGCGACGCGCTTCTGGCCGCGATTGTGCGTAGCGCGACCGATGCGATCATCGCCGTCGACGTGACCGGAACCGTGATCGGTTGGAATCGCGGCGCGCAGATTCACTTCGGCTATCCCGAGCGCGAGATGATCGGCCTGCCACTCAGCCGCTTTATCCCGCCCGACCGGGTTAACGAGCAGGCGGCAGCGCTGCGCCGCGTGTTCGCCGGTGAGTTGGTCGCGAGCTTCCATTCCGTACGAACCGCCCGCAACGGGCGCGACATTGCCGTCTCCGTCTCCCTCTCACCTATTCACAACCTGGACGGCAACGTGGTGGCCGCCTCCGCCATCATACGCCCGCGCAACCCCGCGCGCCGCAAGCTGGCCGATGATAGCCAGGGCGACCTCTGGTCATGCCTGCTCTCCGCGCCGGATGGAGCGACCAAAGGAGCCGGTACGGGCCGCGAGATTCTGGTCGTTGAGGATGAGACGTTGATAGGCCTTGGCATCGCAGCCATGTTGGAAAATGCCGGTTTCGACGTGATCGGCCCAGTGGGAGACCTGCACTCGGCCATGTCGCTCCTCGACGAGCGCGACTGTAGCCTCGCGATATTGGACATCAACCTTGCGCATGGCGAAAGCTCAGCGCCGCTTGCGGAACGGCTGAAAGGCAGCGGCATCCCCTTTCTCGTCACGTCCGGCAATATCGCAACGGAAGGGCCGAACGCGTTCGACGGCGCCCGCAACCTTCCCAAGCCCGTCGGCGCGCGCACTTTGGTCGCTGCGGTGCAGGAAGCGCTGGGTTAGCAAGGTTCGAACTCCCCAGAGGAATGGTTCGCCCTTATTCAGGATGTGGACTATTCCATCTGGTCCGCCGAAGACCGCATCATGTCGCCGGGCTTGCCTTTAAGTGCCTTTGCCGCTATGCGCGCCGGCTTCCGTCATGGTCATCCCTGGAGGCGTGGCGGAAGACTGAACTCAATCTGCTTTTGGAGACACGCAATGAGCGATATGCTTACGCTGTCGGCCGAGGCGCGCGATCGGGCAGGCAAGGGAGCCTCCCGCGCTCTCCGCCGCGAGGGCCGCGTTCCCGCCGTCATTTATGGCAACAATGAAGATCCCCAGTCCATTCACGTCGAGGAGAAGGTCCTCGTCAAGCTGCTAGGCACGGGTCATTTCTTCAACTCGGTGGTCATGGTCGAAGTGGGCGGCAGGAAGATTCGTACGCTCCCCAAGGACGTCGCCTTCCATCCCGTGACTGATCGCCCGCTCCACGCCGATTTCCTGCGCGTCTCCGAGCACGCCAAGGTGCACGTCAACGTGCCCGTTACCTTCGTGAACGAGCCGGCCTCGCCGGGCCTGAAGCGTGGCGGCGTGCTGAATATCGTGCGTCACGAACTGGAACTGGTCTGCGATGCGGCCGAGATTCCGGACGACATCACCATTGACCTCACCGGCTTCGACGTGGGTGAATCGATCCATATCAGCCATGTCAAGCTGCCCAAGGGCGTGGAATCGGCTATCACCGATCGCGACTTCACCATCGCGACCATCGTGGCCCCGTCGGCGCTCAAGTCGAGCGAAGGCGACACGACCAAGGAAGAAGGCGAAGGCGAGGAGTAATCCTTCGCCGAACGGGGAAGCGCATCGATGCAACTCTGGGTCGGCCTCGGCAATCCCGGACCGCAATATGCGCTCCACCGGCACAATGTCGGTTTCATGGCGGCAGACGTCATTGCCGACATTCACGGCTTTTCACCGCCGAAGAAGCAATTCCAGGGCTGGTTCGCCGAAGGGCGGATCGGCCCTGAAAAGATTCTGCTGTTGAAGCCCGCCACGTTCATGAACGAAAGCGGGCGTTCGATCCGTGCCGCGATGGATTTCTACAAACTCAGCGCAGAAGATGTGACTGTCTTCCACGACGAGCTTGATCTGGTACCGATGAAAGTCAAGGTGAAGCGCGGTGGGGGCACGGCGGGCCATAACGGCCTACGTTCGGCAGAGGCGCATATCGGCAGCGCCTTCCGCCGCGTACGGATAGGGATCGGCCATCCGGGCCACAAGGATCGCGTCCATGGCTATGTCCTCGGAAACTATCACAAGAGCGAGATGGACGCGCTTGCCGACATGCTCGGCGCCATCGGCGCGGAAGCTGAATGGCTTGCCACAGGCGACGACGCGCGCTTCATGAACGATGTGGCACTGAGGCAGGTGCAAGCCTGACAGCCCGGCCTGACATACCGGCACGGCCCCTCTGACCGAAGCGACGCGCTGAGCGCAACGTACGCAGCAGGCCCGCATCTTGATGCGGCAATCTTTCGCAAAGTGAAGCCAAACAGGGTTGGTTTCTCCGAATGGCTACCTTAATCTTCGGACAGGGAGAAGAGGGGCAAACATAGATGAGGCAACTGGCCCAAGCCGTCAGGAAAATCCTGTGGGCCGCCATCACCGGAACCTGTGCCTATATTATCGCGCCCATCGCGGTAAATCTGGCGAACGGTAAACTTGCGCCCGCTTCCAGTATGGGCCGGGTTCTCGTCCATATCTATCCGGAAAAGCTCTCGAACATAGCTGTGGAAAAGGGCTATGGTGCGCCAGGCGCCCTCATCCAATCCGAGGCGGAGCCGCTCGCAGCCCCTCCACGCCCGACGCCGGTCCAAGCGGAAAACCCTCCCCAAGCCCAGACAGCGGCTACCCGGCCCATTGCCAATGCCGAATCGGACGGTCTTTCAGCGGACATCTATCCGCTCGCTCTGCCGGATCGCTTCTCTCCCTCAACGTCCGCCTGACCAATCGGCTCAATCACAGAATCCATCTCGGAAACGCCAATCGGGACCGTTCCCAAAATTTGAGCCTGATTTCAGGCGGCAGCCTACATCGCCCAGAGATATCGGGCTTAGCGGCGTGCGGCGACAGCATGCGGCGTTGCTCCGAAAACGAACGGCAGATGGATGCCGCCGCCATGAGCTATATCGATCCCGGCCGAAGCCTGACCATGGCGCTGCATTACAGGACCTCCGGAACACTTCGGGCCGACAGGGGCTCTTGGTCGCTCGCGTTCGTGATGCGGGCCACCCCAAATGCGGCCGACACCCTCGAAGCCGGGATACCGCGTCCCGTCATGATCTCCTTCTCAGATGTGCCGATCACCGCGTCGACGATCTGAGGCGCTGTCGTCCTGCGGCGGCCGTCATCACAACGCGACCCACCGAAGTGCCGGGTCCACACTTCATTCATAAGGAAAAGCCGACAGAAGGCTGCCCCGGCGTTTTGGCGATCGTGGTGCGGATGGTCGGACTCGAACCGACATGGATTGCTCCGGCGGATTTTGAATCCGCTGCGTCTACCATTTCGCCACATCCGCATCCCGGGCGCGTCGAGCGCCTATAGGCGAGCATTCGCGCCATTCCAAGCCGGAAGCGCAGCTCGCGCCCTTTCGTCATTGCAGGCGGGCCACGCCTATGCTTTTTGCAAGTGCGAAAAGGGCTGCTCAACCCGTTGCGCGCATCATTGTCTTTCCTTAAGGGGAAATGGTGCAGCCTGTTTCGTGACCCTATGCTGGGGAAAGGCCGCACATTGTCCGACAAGTCCGCGACACTTATTCTCTTCGGCGCGACAGGCGATCTCGCCCATCGCATGTTGCTCCCATCGCTCTACAACCTGCTGGTGGACGGCTTGCTGCCCGCATCCTTCGCCATCGTCGCATCCGGCCGCACCGAACTGAGCGACGAAGCGTTCCGCAAAACGATCGCGGACGCGCTCAAGATCTATGTCACGGCTGAAATCCATGACGACGCCAAGGTGGAACAGTTCCTAAAGATGATCGTCTATTGTCCGGCCTCGCCGGATAACGAAACGCAGTTCGCGCGGCTCGCCGAGCGCGTCAATGAGGTCGGTCAGGGCCCCGTCGCCGTCTATCTTTCGACACCGCCCTCGCTGTTCGCGCCGACCGCGCGCGCGCTCGCAAAGGCGGGCATGGTGGTGCCGAGCACGCGCATCGCCATGGAAAAGCCGATAGGCAAGGATCTCGCTTCCTCGAAGGAAGTGAACGACGCCATCGGCGCACTCTTCGCCGAGGAGCAGATCTTTCGCGTCGACCATTATCTCGGCAAGGAAACGGTACAGAATCTCATGGTGCTCCGCTTCGGCAACCGGATGTTCGAGCCCTTGTGGAACTCGACCGCAATCGACCATGTGCAGATCACCGTCGCGGAAACGGTAGGCCTTGAAGGCCGCGTCTCTTATTACGACGAAGTGGGCGCGCTGCGCGACATGGTGCAGAACCACGTGCTCCAGATTCTTTCCATCATCGCCATGGAGCCGCCGGCACGGATGGATTCGACTGCCGTGCGCGACGAGAAAGTGAAAGCGCTGCGCTCGCTGCGGCCGCTGGATGCCGAAACCGTGCGTACCCACAGCGTGCGCGGTCAGTATCGCGATGGCGCGGTCAAGGGAAAGCTGGTCGCGGGCTATCTCGAGGAACTGGGCAAGGAGTCCGACACCGAGACCTTCGTGGCGCTAAAGGCCTATATCGACAATTGGCGCTGGACCGGCGTGCCCTTCTATCTCCGCACCGGCAAGTGCATGCCCAATCGCCAGTCCGAAATCCTCATCCAGTTCAAGCCGGTCTCGCACAGCATCTTCAAGCGCAAGGGCCAGGCAAATCCGCTGGAACCCAATCGGCTCATCATCCGTCTTCAGCCGGAGGAGAGCATCCGCATGATGCTGATGGCCAAGCGGCCGGGGCTGGACCGCGAAGGCGTCAAGCTCGAAGAAGTGGGTCTCGACGTCAGCCTCGCCCATCATTTTGCCGGGGACCGCCGCCGCATCGCCTATGAACGGCTGCTGCTCGACCTGCTGGAAGGCGACACGACGCTGTTCGTGCGCCGCGACGAAGTGGAAGCTCAATGGACATGGATCGACAGTATTGTCGCGGGTTGGAAGGAGAGCGGCCAGAAGGTCGTCGCCTATGCGGCGGGGACCTGGGGGCCTTCGGCGGGCATCGCTCTCATCGAGAGGGACGGAGCGAGCTGGCATGACTGATCTGCACCCCATCATCGCCAAGGTGACGCAGCGCGTAGTCGGGCGTAGCGCTGCGAGCCGCAGGAAATATCTCGACCTCATCCAGCGGGGTCGGGACGCCGGCACGAACCGTGGCATGCTGAGCTGCGGAAATCTCGCCCATGGCTTCGCGGCGAGCGGCGAGGACAAGGCCATGATCCGCACCGGCGAGGCAGTGAATATCGGTATCGTAACTGCCTATAACGATATGCTGTCGGCTCATCAGCCTTATGGGCGTTACCCCGAAGCCATCAAGATCGCCGCGCGGGAGGTGGGCGCGACGGCGCAAGTCGCAGGCGGCGTGCCTGCCATGTGCGACGGCGTGACGCAGGGACAGGCAGGCATGGAGCTATCGCTTTTCAGCCGCGACACCATTGCCCTGTCAACCGCGATAGCGCTCAGCCACGCGATGTTCGAGGGCGCGCTGATGCTGGGCATTTGCGACAAGATAGTGCCGGGCATGCTGATCGGCGCACTGCGCTTTGGCCATCTGCCGACCATCTTCGTACCGGCCGGCCCCATGCCCTCGGGCCTTGCCAACAAGGAAAAGCAGCGCATCCGCCAGCTCTATGCAGAGGGCAAGGTGGGCAAGGCCGAGCTGCTGGACTCCGAGAGCGCGAGCTATCACGGCGCGGGCACCTGCACCTTCTACGGCACGGCCAACAGCAACCAGATGATGATGGAAGTGATGGGCCTGCACATGCCCGGCGCGGCTTTCGTCAATCCGGGCACGAAGCTGCGCGCCGAGTTGACGCGCGCCGCGACGCATCGCGTCGCCGCTATCGGCTGGAACAGCGAGGATTACCGCCCGCTCGGCCAGTGCGTGGACGAAAAGGCCATCGTAAACGCGGCCATCGGCCTCCTCGCGACCGGCGGTTCGACCAATCACGCGATCCACCTGCCCGCCATCGCCCGCGCCGCCGGAATCATCATCGACTGGACCGATCTTTCCGAACTCTCGGCCGTGGTGCCGCTGATCGCGCGCGTCTACCCCAATGGCGCGGACGACGTGAACCATTTCCACGCCGCAGGCGGCATGGCCTGGGTCATCGCGGAACTGCTGCGCGAGGGCCTGCTCCACCGCGACATCATGACGGTGGCCCGCGCAGATCTCACCGATTACGGCCGCATGCCGAGCCTCGACAATGAGGCGCTGACCTGGGACGAGCCGCCGACACAGCCCGGCAATGAGGCGATCCTGCGCCCGGTTTCCAATCCGTTCAGCGCGGATGGCGGCATGAAGCTGCTTTCGGGCAATCTGGGGCGCTGCATCATGAAGACCAGCGCAGTGGACCCGGCGCGCTGGACCATCGAGGCGCCCGCGCGCGTCTTCTCGGATCAGGATCAGGTCATCGCCGCCTTCAAGGCCGGCGAGCTGGACCGCGACGTGGTCGTGGTCGTGCGTTTCCAGGGACCGCGTGCCAACGGCATGCCCGAGTTGCACAAGCTGACGCCACCGCTCGGCGTGCTTCAGGACAAGGGCTTCAAGGTCGCGCTGGTAACGGACGGGCGGATGTCCGGCGCGAGCGGAAAGGTGCCGGCGGCAATCCACCTCTCGCCAGAAGCGCTCGGCGGGGGGCCGATCAGCAAGCTGCGCGATGGCGATATGGTGCGCGTCTGCGCCGTGGAGGGTCAGCTCGAAGCGCTCGTCGCCCCGGCCGAATGGGAGGCGCGCGCCCACGCCGATGCGCCACCGCCGCCGTTCGACACAGGGCGCGAACTTTTCGCGCTGTTCCGTGCCAATAGCGATCTCGCCGAAGCGGGCGCATCGCCCATATTGGCAGCAATGGACGCGGAACGATGAACGTAATCACAAGTTTGAAAACACAACAGAAAGCGATCGAGGGGCCCGTGAAGGAAATCATTGCCGTGGACATTGGGGCGACCAATGCCCGCTTTGCCTGTGCGACATTCGAGGACGGGGCGCCCGTGCTCGGACCGATCCATAAGTACAAGGTGGCGGATTATCCCACCTTCAAGGACTGCTGGGAGCATTATGTACGGGATGAAGCCGATGCTCTGCCCGACGATGCAGTGATCGGCCTCGCCTCGCCTATCGTGGGCGAAGAGATCCGCCTCACCAATGGCCAGTGGACCTTTCGCCCGGCGACAATCGCGCAGGAACTGGGTCTGGGCAGTGTGCGGCTGGTGAACGACTTCGCCTGCGTTGCCCACGCCGTGGCCTGCCTGCCGCTCAGCCAACTCAAATTGCTGTTCGGCCCGGACAAGCCCTTGCCCCGCAATGGCACCGTAACCGTACTGGGGCCAGGGACGGGCCTGGGTGTCGCCATGATTGCCTTTCACAATGGCGTGCCACAGATCATTGCCACCGAAGGCGGACACATCGACTTTGCGCCCTTCGACCAGATCGAGGCGCGCATTGCCAAGGCTGTGCGCTCCATGCTCAAGGTCGAGCGCGTCTCGGCCGAGCGCATTGTGTCGGGTCCTGGACTCAACCTGCTCTACAAGGCCATCGCCACCATCAGCGAGAGCGAGGCCGAGCCCATAAACGATGCAGAACTCTGGGCGGCAGCGATCAGCGGCAGCATGCCCCTCGCCCGTGCCGCACTCGAACGCTTCTGCATGGCTTACGGGTCGGTCTCTGGCAATCTGGCGCTGGCTCAAGGTGCACAGGCCATCGTGCTCGCGGGCAAGCTCACGGAGCGCCTTCGTGATTCTGTGTTGAATTCAAGCGGCTTCCATCCCCGCTTCGTGGCCAAGGGGCGGTTCCAGAACTATATGCAGGCCATCTCCGTCCGCCTTGCCCTGCATGACGAGGTGGGCCTTTTTGGCGCAGCGGCGGCAGCATTCAGGGAGGGAGCGGCATGAGCGTCTCGGTCGATCAGCTCATGGAACTGGCGCCCGTTATCCCGGTGCTGGTCGTCGAATCCGTGGACGATGCCGTCCCCCTGGCGCAAGCGCTAGTGGCAGGCGGCCTGCCCGCGCTGGAAGTGACGATGCGCACGCCCGCCGCGCTGGATGTGATGCGCGCGATGGCAAGCGTACCGGGCGCAGTGGTGGGCGCAGGAACTGTGCTCGATTCCCGGCAACTGGACGCAGCGCTCGACGCGGGCGCGCAATTCATCGTCTCGCCCGGGCTTACCGAGGCACTGGGCAAGGCCGCGATCGCATCCGGCATGGCGTTCCTGCCCGGCGTTGCAACTGCGGCCGACATTATGCGCGGCCTCGATCTGGGGCTTAAGCGGTTCAAATTCTTCCCGGCGTCGACCAGCGGCGGCCTGCCGGCACTCAAGGCACTCGCGGCTCCGTTCAATATGGCGCGCTTCTGCCCCACAGGCGGAATTAGCGCGGACAATGCGCCGGAATGGCTCGCCCAGCCTTTCGTGGGCTGCGTGGGCGGAAGCTGGGTGGTGCCCAAAGGTCCGCTCGACCCTGCGAAGGTGGAAGCGCTCGCGCGAGAAGCGGCCGCCCTGCCCCGCTGAGCCCGCGCCTCAGGCGCCCCCGTCAGCCCGCAGCTTGAGTCCCGCAGTGAAGAGCGGCGTCGCCGTCCGCTCGAAGCTGCCCGGGGTCATGCCGAAGAAATGACGGAACTCCCGGTTAAGATGGCTCTGGTCGAAATAGCGCAGAGCCGCGAGCTGATCGGCGCTGGGCTCGCCAAAGCCTCGCATGGCTTGCGAAGTATCGAGGAACCGGCTGCGGCGCAGCACGACCTTGGGCGTATGGCCGAAAGTCGCGCGGCAGATGCGCTCAAGCTGGCGCGTCGAAAGTCGCAGGCGAGCCGCCGCGTCCGCCACGGGCATCGTGCTGTCGTGCCGGGCGATCATCTCGAAAAATTCCATGGCCGCATCGGGTGCACGATAGGGACGCGTCGCAAGACGCGTGCGGACCACAGCCTCGATGGCGGCGACGATGGCGCCATCATTATCGGCGGCTGCGACCTCGACGTATAACTGATCTGCAAGCGCGCCCCAATGGTCGGCCAGGGGCGCGGGGACAGCCGAAACGGATCCTCAATCAGACCGGCGGCACGATCGGCGATGTCGCTCGCCGGGCAATCGAACAGACAGCGCCAGCCCATCGGGCGGATCGCGATGCCGACGACATGGAAAGGACCGCGCACCCGCACCTGCGCCGGGATGCCGTTGGCGCCCATTAACGGCACCGGACCAAAGCTCGACCAGATGCCGGGATCCAGCTCGGCTGCCCAATCGCCCTTCAGCAGGATGCGGATGAACGCCGTCTCCGACATGAGCTTGTCGATCAGTTCGAAGTCGGCCGGCAGGTGCGCCTCGAAGACATAATATTGCCGGATATAAGGTGCGAGATCGGCAGACGGCGCGTGGTTGCGCGACAGGAGCAAGTGCAATCCCCCCAGATGTGCGACCGAAGCCGCTTATCGGCTCGGACGTAGCACCCGGAACGCCCGACCTGACGCCAAGCTTATCCGATCAAGGAAGAAGTGCAAGCGGGCGCAGCATTAGTCTGTGGCGCCCCACAGGCTGTCGGCCGGCACATATCCCGACTTGCCCTCGACCTCGAAGGCGCACCAGCCGCTGGCGCAGCCCGAGAGCTTTCCCACGACGCCCGGCGCCAGCCTGTAGAGCATGCGCGAGCCGGCGGAGGGCTTGTCCCGCATCGCGGTTTCGCCGCCTTTCACGATGCCGGTCTGTTCGTCCTTGAGCAAGCGCACGTGCATCCAGCCAGTCGTGCCATCAGGGTCCTCGACCTTGCGCCAGTCGGGATAGACCTCGATCACGCGGACCGGCAGGTTGCGGCGCAGATAGACCCAATTGGCGGGGAAATTGCGACTGGGGCCGACACGCATTACGGCCTCACTCTTGGCGATCGACGCCCAATAAGGCGGCTTCTTGACCGATTGAGCGTGCGCGCCGCCCGTTCCGGCCAGCGCCGCCAGCCCGCAGGCAGCAAGGATTGCCAGTCGCACCGTCATGTTCCGCGAATTTCCCTTGTCTGCCCCGTCCGAAATGTGGGCCATTTATCATGACCCAGCACCTATCAATCGGAACGGGGAACGCAAGAGCCGGTTCCGTGCGGCTGCCCGACAAGGCCCTTGACCGACACGCGCGCGCGGCGCATGCGCCTCGATCATGCCCAGGCGTTCTCGGCCAGCCACACCGCGCGTCATCGTCACAAGGAGACTTCCGGACGAGACCCAGGCGCGCATGGCACAGCTTTTTGACACCCGCTTCAACGATAGCGACGCGAAGATGAGCCGCGCGGAACTCGCGGCCGCGATGCGCGATTGCGACGTGCTCGTCCCCACTGTCACGGACGATCTCGATGCCGAACTGATCGGCGGCGCGGGCGAGCAATTGCAGCTCATCGCCAATTATGGTGCGGGCGTGAATCATATCGCGCTCGAGGCTGCACGGGCCCGCGGCATCATTGTCACCAACACGCCGGGCGTCCTCACCGAGGACACGGCCGACATGACCATGGCACTTATCGTCTCGGTGCCACGACGGCTGGCGGAGGGCGAAAAGCTCGTGAGATCGGGCGAATGGACCGGCTGGAGCCCCGGCAGCATGCTTGGCCACCGCATCGGCGGCAAGGCGCTGGGTATCGTCGGCATGGGCCGCATCGGTCAGGCGGTTGCGCGGCGGGCCCGGGCCTTTGGCCTCGCCATCCATTATCACAACCGCCGCCGGGCCGCGGCGGCTGTGGAGGAAGAGCTGGGCGCAACCTGGCACGCCGACCTCGACGAAATGCTCGCCGCGATCGATATTCTCACCATTCACACGCCGCGCAATGCGCAGAGCGAAAATCTCATCGATCGGCGGCGGATCGGCCTCCTGCGGCCGCACGTCTATCTCATCAACGCCTCGCGCGGCGGGATCGTGGACGAAGTGGCGCTGGTCGAGGCACTGGAGCAAGGCCGGCTCGCCGGCGCGGGGCTAGACGTCTGGAAGTTCGAGCCGCAGATCGATCCCCGGCTGCTGGCGCTGCCCAATGTGGTGATGACGCCGCACATGGGCTCGGCCACCTATGAGGGACGCATTGCCTCAGGCGAGCGGGTCATCGCGAATATCCGCATGTGGGTGGGCGGCGATCGGCCGCCGGATCAGATATTGGAGGGGTGGCTTTAGCCTCGCTGGCGATGCGGCGCGGAGCATGATCGCCCCGGAGTCCGGCCTTCGCTGGAGCATAACGCCGCCCCGCCCTCAGAACTCACGGAAGCGCGCCGACTTGATGTGCGTGAATTTATCATTCGCGTCATATTTGTAGAGGACGAGGCTCTCGATCTCGCGCACGTCGCCGGCCATGGTCGGCCAGAGTTCGAAGTCCGGCCAGTCCTCGAAGGTCGTGAACCTGGTGTAGACGTGGAGGCCGATGCCATCCGGCGCAACGGCGATGTCGATGATGCGCAGTTCCTCGCGAATATGCTGCTTCACCTTGCGGTAGAAGTCGACAATGCCCCCACGCCCGACGATGCGCTTGCGCCCGCCAAGGTTGAAATCGACGTCGTCGGCATAGAAGCGCGAGAAGCCATCGAAATCGTCATTGTTGAATGCGTCCAGATAGCGCTGGAAATCCTCACGCGTCATGCCGTCCTCTCCGCCAATGCAGCCGTCACGGGAGCATCGGCGGGAGAGGCCGGGCCGTCAAGTCGACGCGGCGTCAGACCGACAGGCCGGCATAGTTTTCCGCGATGGCGGTCTGCGCCGCGCGGGACGAGGCGATATAATCGAGCTCGGCCACCTGCATCGCGCGTTCGAACGGGCCATCCTGCGGGAAGCGGTGCATGAGCATGGTGAGCGACCAGCTGAACCGCTCGGACTTCCAGACCCGCGCCAGCGCTTTTTGGGAATAGCCGGAAATGGCGTCAGCATCGTTATGCCGGAAATAGGCTGTCAGGGCCTGCGCGGCATAGAAAACGTCGCTCGCCGCGAGATTGAGGCCCTTGGCGCCGGTCGGCGGAACGATATGGGCCGCATCCCCGCACAGCATCAGGCTGCCGTGGCGCATCGGCGCGAAGACGAAGCTGCGCAGCGGCGCAATGGACTTTTCCAGAGTCGGACCCCGCGTGATGTTCGCGGCGGCCTGCGGCCCCAGACGGACCGCAAGCTCGCCCCAGAAGCGCTCGTCGGGCCAGTCCTCCACGCTCTCGGTGAGCGGTACGTCGATATAATAGCGGCTGCGGGTTTGCGAACGCATGGAAGCGAGCGCAAAACCCCGCGCGTGATTGGCGTAGATGAGTTCGTGATTGCAGGGCGGCACATCGGCGAGAATGCCGAGCCACCCAAAGGGATAGACCTTCTCGAAAGCCTGGCCGACCGAAGCGGGAATGGCCTGCCGACTCGGCCCATGGAACCCGTCGCACCCGATGATGAAGCGACAGTCGACGCGCTGCGTCTTACCATCCTTCACATAAGTGACGTGCGGCCTGTCGCTCTCGATATCGTGCAACGCGACGTCCGCCGCCTCGTAAACCACTTGCAGCCCCCGCGGCGCGCTGGCGTCCATGAGGTCGCGGGTCAGCTCGGTCTGCCCGTAAACGACGACATGACGCCCGGTCAGTGCGGCGATGTCGATGCGGATGAGTCGCTCGCCATCGGCGAGGTTGAAGCCGTCATGCGGAAGCCCTTCCGCCTTCAGCCGCGCATCGAGACCGAGCCGGGCCATGATGTCGACCGTCACGCTCTCGAGCACGCCGGCGCGGATGCGGCCAAGCACATAATCGCCGGTCGCACGCTCGAGCACTATGCAGTCAATTCCTTCCATGCGCAGCCAATGCCCCAGCATCAGTCCTGCCGGGCCCGCGCCGATAATACAGACCTGTGTCTTCATGGGAGTCCTCGCCTGATTGCCTTGTGGGATATTGTGCCGCGAACCGCGTGTTTTAAAGGGACAGTCCAGACGTTCTTTGGTACTTTTCAGACATGGAACGACCCTCCCCATCAATCCCGGCCTACGATCTTTATGGCGAAGAGAATGAACGCCAACGTCACGACTTGTTCCATTGCGAGACCATCCGCGCCCGCAGCCAGCGTTATCGGTGGCATATCGCGCCGCATCTCCATCCTGCACTATCGCAGGTACTTTTCATTGCCAGCGGACAGGTCGACTTCAGGCTCGGAGCCCACGAGCAGGCCCTCGAAGGGCCACTGCTGATCTGCGTGCCGAGCGGCGTGGTACACGGCTTCCGCTTCTCACCGGACGTGGTCGGCCTGGTCTTCACCATCGCCCAGCCGTTCGTGGAAGGGCTGGTCCGGCAGGATCGCCTGCGCGCACAGCTCAAGAAGGCTGAGGCGCGGATCATTGCCAGCCCCCACGGACGCCGACTCCTGCGGTTGGGGCGAGAGCTGCTGCGCCTCGAAAGCGAACGCTTCCTTACCCAGGCCCACATGGCCCATCGCACGCTTGGTGAAGCTTGGCTGCGACTGGCGCTGCACCATCAAGACACTGCTCTGGAACGCGAGCTGGTCCGGCGCTTCCAGACGCTCGTCGACCTGCACTACCGCAGCCATTATCGCCTCTCCTTCTATGCCGGCCAGCTCGGCTGCACAACGCGAACCCTCTCACGCCAGACCGCAGAAGCACTTGGCGCGACGCCACTCCAGCTCATCAACCTGCGGCTGCTCCGCGAGGCCCAGCAGTTGCTGCGTTTCACCAATGCAAATGCGGCAGACGTGGCGGCCGAACTCGGCTTCTCCGACCCCAGCTATTTCTCCCGCTTTTACCAGCGCATGTCCGGCCAGCGCCCGAGCGCGGAGAAAGCGACTGTGCGGCCGCGCCGCTTGCCCGTGGATCGCAAGGCGGACTAGGATAGGATCAGAATGGGAGAGCGAGACGAGACATGACCGAAGAGGTAAATCCGGTCCGACTGGAAGCGCGGGCTATCCATCCACCCACGACAATCAGTGCGCAGGCGCAGGCACACCTCTCGCTCTATGCGGCCAATCCGCGCGTCGCCTGGCCATCTGCCAGCGATGTTGACGCCTGGCGGGAGCTGATCGTCCAGCGCGCCACTCTGTTTGCGCCTATCGTCGAGCGGATGAGCGCCAGTGCCCGCAGCCCGGTCACGGACGAGACGATCGGCGACGTGCCCTGCTATATATCACAGCCGGACGGCTGGGACGCCGCAGCAGACCCGATCTATCTCTATTTCCATGGCGGCGCCTTCGTGTTCGGCGGCGGGGCATTCGCTCGCGTGCATGCAGCGAACAATGCCGACCGTCTGCGCGCGCTCTGCGTCTCGGTGGATTACCGCATGCCTCCCGATCATCCCTTCCCGGCCGCACCACACGACTGCGTGGCGGTCTATCGCGCTTTGCTGGCGCACTGGCCGGCCAAACGCATCATCATTGCCGGCAGCTCAGCGGGCGGCAATCTCGCCGCAGCCGCTACGCTGATGATTCGCGATGCGGACCTACCGCTTCCGGCCGGTGTCGTGCTGCTGACGCCTGAGATCGATCTTACCGAAAGCGGCGACAGCTTCCGCACCAACGAACTGCTCGATGTGGTGCTGAAGGGCAGCCTTACACAATGCAATGCACTTTATGCCGGCGAGACGTCGCTCGATGATCCCTACATCTCGCCCCTGTTCGCGGACCTTACCGATTTTCCGCCGACCTTCATTCAGACCGGAACGCGCGACCTCTTTCTCTCGAACAGCGTGCTCTTCCACCGGAAGCTGCGAGGCATCGGCAACCGGGCCGACCTGCATGTGTGGGAAGCCATGCCTCATGGCGGCTTTGGCGGGCTCTCACCGGAGGACGAGGATCTCTTCGCGGAAATCCGGGCTTTTGTCGCCAGCGTGGTTTGAGAGAACAAGTAAGTAGCGCTTGCAACAGCAAGCTTTTCGCCCCGTACCGGCGCTCAGCATGTTTCGCGATCGGACCGCGCGCGAGACCTCCACGATCTGCCTGGATTCTGGGAGTTGAACCCAATGCCAAATATCTTGCCGCTATTTCTCGTGTAAATTTTGGGCCATCAATTGATCGAGCGCCTCCAGCAGCTCTGCACTGCTGAAGGGCTTCACGATTACCGGAATCTGGTTCAGGCTCGGCGGCAGATGTTCGCGGCCATAGCCGCTCACCATGATGAAGGGGATGCGTCGGGTAAGGAGGCGGTCTGCCACATCCTCCACTGTTTCGCCCTGCAGATTTCCATCTAGAAGCACCACGTCAGGCGTCAGTTCGTCAAGCAACTTGAAGGTTTCGCTCTTGGTGGCGGCCTGGCCCATGACCTCGAGGCCGGCCTGCTCCAACAAGTCGACAATGTTCAACGCCACCAACGGTTCATCCTCGATAACGAACGCCCTTCGTCCGACCAGCACCTCCATTGAGGAGCGAGGCTTTTCGGTTGGTGATGGCATATTCTCCGGGATCGAAGCACGGTTTCGGCCGCCCTTCTTCCTGACGATCTTGTTACCGGGCAACGTAATCAGCCAACGCACACCATCGCGATTGTAGGCCACTTCCGCAACGCCGCCTTCACCGCGCATACTGCGTTCGATCAAAAGTGAACCGAAGCCTTTGCGGCGCGGCTTATGAACTGGTGGACCGCCCGATTCTGTCCATTCGAAGCGGATCATTTCATCAACGATCGACCAGTTGAGGTCGACCGATCCCACTCCATCGGAAAGCGCGCCGTATTTAACCGCATTGGTAACCAGTTCATGAATGACGAGGGCAAGGTGCAGGGCCGGCTCGGGCGCCAGCTCCAGGTCGGGGCCGTAAGCGCGCATGCGCTCGGGACCGATGACTCCGATCTCGAGTTGGCCCTGTACCAGCTCGCTCAGGCTCGCACCGCGCCAGGTGGCGTCGCTGAGCAAGGAATGCGCCGTGCTGAGTGAATGAATGCGTCCGATGAAGGTGGGCGCGAATTCCGATGGCCCGCTCGAATGGCGCAACGTCTGTGAGGCGATAGCCTGCACCGATGCGAGCGTATTCTTCACCCGGTGGTTGAGTTCGCCGATCAGCAGCCGCTGCGTCGCTTCCGCGCGCCGACGTTCGGTCACGTCATGAATCTGGATATTGATGGAAATCAGCCTGCCGAAAAAGTCGCGCAACGCCGAGCAATAACACTCGGCGTCAAGACTAACGCCATCGGCGCCCTTGAAGATGAACTCCAGCACGTCACGATCCTTCAGGCCGGAGATCATGTCGTGCACAAGGTCCGCGAGCGGCTGCGCTGCGGTTTCATCCAGCCAACCGGCGGCTCTGGCGTCGGTGCCGATCATTTCCTGATCCGTGCGGCCGAACATGCGC
>CBIMKI010000005.1:0-28176 GCA_966244395.1 uncultured Sphingobium sp.
GAATACGGGTGGCGAGCTGATCGGCGGACATTTCCAGGTTGAAGATGGCGACCGGCGCGCCGACCGACTTCTCCGGCGCGATGCCGTCCGCCATGTCGCGCACCCAGCGGCGCGCCGCATTATAGGCGATGTTGGTCGCAAGCGAACTCTTGCCCATGCCCGGGCGGCCGGCGACGATGATGAGGTCCGAATTGTGGAGGCCGCCAGTCTTGCCGTTGAGCCCATCCAGCCCGGTGGTGATGCCCGAGACATGGCCGCCTGAATTCAGCGCCTTCTCCGCCATGTCGACGGCGAGACGCGTGGCCTGCGCGAACGTCTTGACCGTGCCGGTGTCTCCGCCCGCTTCCGCCACCTTGTAGAGCGCGACCTCGGCCTCCTCGATCTGGCCCTTGGGGTCGATCGCCTCCGAGGTATCCAGTGCCTTGTCGACCAAGCCTCGTCCGACTTCAACAAGCTCGCGAAGCAGCGCCAACTCATAAATCTGCCGAGCGAAGTCCCGCGCGCCGATGACGACTGCACCTGAACCAGTCAACTGCGCGAGATAACCAATGCCTCCCAACTCTTTCAGAGCAGGATCATTTTCTAGCATCGGTTTCAAGGTCACTGGATTGGCCACCATATTACGGTCGACCAGCTTGAGAATCTTCTCGTAAACACGCCCGTGCAGCGGCTCGTAGAAATGCTGCGCGCCGAGCGTCATCTGTACGTCCTCGACAATGCGATTGTCGATCATGAGCGCGCCGAGAAGCGCGGCCTCCGCCTCGACATTGCGCGGCAGGCGCTGCTCGGCGGGCGCATCGGGCACCGGATTGAGGCGGACGGGATCGGACATGGTCGCCCTCCATCCGCGCATCGGGCGCAAGGCGCAAGCGCGTATTTTGCAGCGTGGACAGGCTGTGGATAAGAGCGGGGACAAGTCGCCGCGAGCGTGAGCGGCTGGCCTGTGTGTGGGCATACCCGCAGCCTTCTCCATTGCTCGCCCCTTTCCGCACTTGATGTGCGGCGCGTTGCCCCTAAAGGGCGGTGAGCCATAGCGGCGCAGGGGGGAGAGAATGCAGGTTCGGCGACATCGGGGGCTCTTGTGCGCGGGCGCAGTTTTACTCTCCCTGCACGGCGCGCCAAGCCGCGCGCAGTTCGCCAGCGCGGACGTCATCAGGGAATCGGCGCTGATCGACGTACCGCTGGTGCTGGGGGAAATCGACGCCGACGTGAAGCCGGGGTCGCTCTGGGTCCTCCGTCGCGAAGAAGGCAATGGCCTGCTCGCGCGCTTTACGGTCCGGCCGGTGCAGGTCGCGACAATCGAGGGCGCAGGCGAGGCCCCGCCACTCCTGTGGCGCGCCTTTGCTGGCGGTGGCATCACGCGCCTGCGCGCGGAAGAATTGCCGCTCACCGAAGGAGCGCGCACGTTCTGCGGCCCCGCCGGCGCACGCGGCGACCTCTCCTGCTTCATCGACGAGGATGGCGACGGGCGCTTCGAGCGGGTCGCCGAGCCCGTCACCGAGCGCGGCGCCAAGCCTTATCATGTCACCATCATCAAGGCCGCACAGCCACTGCCGGCCCCGCTGCCCTACCGCGTCCTGGCGGACGCGGCGCGCCCTGCCCTGACGGTGGAACTCAGAAATTGCGACAGGGACTATGACCGGCCGCGCTATGCCGCGCTTTCCACGGCCGACCGCGACGTGCCCGCCCGAACGGCGACACTGGGCTGGCCAGCCAAGGACAGCAGCTTCGCATCCTGCCGGCGCGGCGGGAAGATGGCGCAGACGGAGGCGGGCGTCGCCATTCCCAAGGGCGGCTATCTCGCCGAGATCGGCCCTATGGCTTTCACCGTGGGCCCCAAGCGCGAGGCCGCGCTGACGCTGGTGGGGCCGATCGACCGCCAGGCGCTCTACCGCCTCGAAGGCGCAAGCCTGATCGACATGCGGATCGGTCGCACGCCCAACCAGGCACAGCTGGCCGCGATCAAGCAGTTCCCCTTCCCCGCACTCATGACGGAGGACGGCGCGGCGATCCATGATGGACCGCTCGCGACGGGCGAGGAACTGGCGAGCCTGCCTTTCCGCCACGCCTATCATGGCCGTCTGACGCGCGACATTTCCATCTCCACGCTGCTCGGCAAGCGCATGGTGGCGGCCGGCACGATCCTCTACGGCTTCCCGACCCAATCGCGCCTGACCCAGTCCCGCAACGGCATTCCGATGATGGGCACCATCGACGATGAGGACTATCGCAGGATCGACCTCAAGCTGACCTGGTGCGCGCCGGTGCGCGAGGCCGAGCCGGGTGAGGATGCGCCGGACGCGGCCGGGAAGAACGGCTGGTCGGCCGCGTGCATCCCGCACAGCGTGCTCGGCAATCACACGATCATCAACGGCCTTCAGCCCGCCTTTGCGGTGAAGGGCATCCGCTACGATGCGGCCACATCCTCGGACGACGGGCCGCCGCCGATCGAGCGGCTCGACACGCTCGGCTTCGACCAGCCGCTGCGCATCTCCTACTTCTTCGAAGGGCGCAGCGGCGACTTCATCACGCTGAGCGAGCGCATCTATTATGGCGGCGAACTGGCCAGCAGCATGCCCAAGCAGCTCTACGCGCGCTCGGGCGAGGTGGCCGTCACCATGGCGGGCGCGACGACCCTGCTGAAGCTCAATGAGGCCGGCGCTTTGCGGGTGACGCCGATTAGCGCACCCATCGTCGGCGCCGACCCGATGCTGGAATGGGACCAGCGCGCCATGCTGATGGCGCAATTCGAAAAAATGGGCCTGAAGATCGAAGGCGCGGGGCAACTACAGCAATGAGGCCATAGCCCCAGCCTCTCGCCCCCTCCCTCAGCCCGCCCCTTGCCGCGCCCGCGCTGCGGGCCTAGGGGAGTCGCCGGACCATGGCCGACCGCCGCATCATCGAGATCACGCTGGATGAGAAGACGATTCTCTGGCGCAGCGCGGATGTCGAACAGGAACGGCGGATCGCCATCTACGACCTGCTCGAGGACAACAGCTTCGCGCCCTGCCGGGCCTGCGCAGACGATTATGCCGGGCCATACAAGGTGTTCCTGGCGGTGCGCGAGGGGCGGCTGGTGATAGAGATCAGGCGCGCGGACGATGGACCGATCGAGGCGATCGTGCTGGGCCTTGCGAGCTTCAAGCGGCCGATCCGCGACTATTTCTCCATCTGCGAATCCTATTATCAGGCGATCCGGCAGGCGACGCCGGCGCAGATCGAGACGGTCGACATGGCGCGGCGCGCCGTCCACAATGACGGGGCGAAACTGCTCATGACCCGTCTGGCGGGCAAGGTGACACTCGATTTCGATACGGCGCGGCGGCTCTTCACGCTGATCTGCGTGCTGCACATCCGGAGCTGACGACAAGACATGTCCGTGATCCTCAGGGGGCCGCAGCGCAAGCGGCGCATCAAGGTGACGCCGCTGCGCATCCTCATCCTCACCATGCTCATCGCCGGGCTGGTGGGCGGAGGCACCTATTGGGGCCTCAAGCGCTGGGCGCCGCCGCGCGAGCGCTATCCGATCCAGGGCATCACGGTCTCGGCGAAGACGGGCACGATCTACTGGTCGGCAGTGCAATCGGGCGGCGTGGATTTCGCCTATCTGCTCGCTTCTTCCGGCGCGGCGGAGCGCGACCCGGCCTTCGCGGCCAATCTGGAAGGGGTGCGCGCGGAAGGCATCCAGCATGGCGCCGTCCACCGCTACAGCCTGTGCGCCAGCGCGACGGTACAGGCGACCGCCTTCATCGCCACCGTGCCGCGCGACCCGGCGATGCTGCCGCCGGTGCTGGCCATCGACTTCACGCCCGATTGCCCGGCCCGCCCGAGCCGGGACAGGCTGCTGGCCGAACTCAACATCGCGCTCAACCAGATCGAGGCGCATGGCGGGAAGCCCGCCGTACTGCGCGTGAGCCAGCCGGTCGAGCAGGCCTATGACCTCGCCTCCGGCATCAACCGGACATTGTGGGTGGAGGGCGAGTTCTTCGCGCCGGTCTATACGACGCGGCCCTGGGTGATGTGGGCGGCCTCGACATGGCGGCGCGTGCCGGGCATCGATGGGCCGGTGGAGTGGGACGTGGTGAGGCCGTGAGCGCACTGACGGACAGCGAGCGGGAACTGGTGGCGGCGGCACGGGCCGCCATGGACCATGCCTATGCGCCCTATAGCCGCTTCGCCGTGGGCGCGGCGCTGCGCCTTGCGGACGGGACGATCCTGACCGGCAGCAATTTCGAGAATGCGAGCTACGGCCTCTCATTGTGCGCGGAGACAGTGGCGGTGGCGGCGGCCAATGCGCAGGGACGCCTGCGCGACATCACGGCCATAGCAGTCGCCGGCGCGCCGATCGAAGGGCCCGGCGATACGGTGGTGACGCCATGCGGCCGGTGCCGGCAGGTGCTGAACGAAGCGCAGGAGGTGGCGGGGCGCGAGATCGCGATCCTGTGTGCTGCCGGATCGGGCGAAGCAGTGATGCGGCATCGGCTGGCCGACCTGCTGCCGCACGCCTTCGGGCCGGCGACCATGGGCTGATCCCTCCGGCCGCCCGACAAGGGCTCTGGCCAGAGCCCCGCCGAGCCATTAGCACGCTGCCCATGGCCATTCTTTCCGACAAGTGGATTCGCGACGCCGCCCGCACGCAGGGCATGATCGAGCCGTTCGTGGAGAACCAGCGGCGCGAAGGATGCATCAGCTACGGGCTCTCCTCCTACGGCTATGACGCGCGTGTGGCGGACGAGTTCAAGATCTTCACTAATGTCGACAGCGCCGTGGTCGATCCCAAGGATTTCGACGGCAAGAGCCTCGTCGACCGCAAGACCGACGTGTGCATCATCCCGCCCAACAGCTTCGCGCTGGCCCGCACGGTCGAATATTTCCGCATTCCCCGCGACGTGCTGGTCATCTGCCTCGGCAAGTCGACCTATGCGCGCTGCGGCATCATCGTGAATGTGACGCCGCTCGAGCCCGGCTGGGAAGGGCATGTCACGCTGGAATTCTCGAACACGACGCCGCTCCCTGCGAAGATCTACGCCAATGAGGGCGCCTGCCAGTTCCTCTTCCTGCAAGGCAATGAGCCCTGCGAGACGAGCTATGCCGACCGCGCGGGCAAATATATGGGGCAGCGCGGCGTGACCCTGCCGCGCCTTTGAACCCATGCCCCGACCGCGCGCTCTTTAGGATTGGTTCAGGCGTGGACTGGTAAGCATCGTCTTTCGTTCCACCGCGGTGTCTGTAAAACATGTTCGAGATGCTTCGATCCAAACGCGAGCGCCCCATGCTGGCCGGTCCGCCCTCCGTCGGAGCGGACCGGCGCGTCTATGCGATCGGCGACGTGCACGGCCGCGTCGACCTGCTGATGGAGCTGCTCGACAGGATCGGCGGGGACGACTGGCGGCGCAAGCAGCGCGACGACACAACTCTGGTGCTGCTGGGCGACTATATCGACCGGGGGCCAAACTCGCGCGAAGTGATCGACTTCATCATCAAGCTGCGCGAGCAGTGGCCGAGCGTGACCTGCCTGATGGGCAATCACGAGCAGGTCTTCCAGATGGCCATCCAAGGCGACGAGCAGGCCGTGCGCTTCTTCACGCGCCAGGGCGTGGGCGGGCGCGAGACGCTGATGAGCTATGGCGCGCGCGCGGACGAGCTGGACCGGATGAGCGCGACCGAGCTTTGGGAGTGGATCGACCAGGCCGTGCCGCAGGCCCACAAGGACTTTCTCGCCAGCCTCAACAGCATGGCCATCATCGGCGATTATGCCTTCGTCCATGCCGGCATCCAGCCGGGCGTGCCGATGGAGGAACAGGAAGAGACGGACCTCTACTGGATCCGCGATACCTTCCTGGAGGACGAGGCGCCGCATCCCTATATGATCGTGCACGGCCACTCGATCCGCGAATCGGTGGAGCGCAGGAGCAACCGCATCGGCATCGACACCGGCGCCTATGCAACGGGCAGGCTGACCGCGATCGGCCTGGAAGGCACGGACTGCTGGTTCCTGAGCACGGGAGAAGACTGAGCGCGGAGGCGCGCGAAGGGCCGGATTTCACGGCCCGGCGGCAACCTCGCGGGATGCCGGGGCGCGGGTCGCGGCGGTCCAGAAGGCCTGCATATTCTTGCCGACATGGACCTGCGGCAGCGAATTGGGCAACTTCTCTTCCTGCTCCCAGCGCGTGACAATAGCCCGTGCGCCTTCAAACGAGTCACGTAACGAGGCACCGCGCGCAAACGGTCCGGTGAGGAAAGCCTCGCCGAAATAAGTGAGATCGCGGTCCTCTGCGCAGCCGAAGGAGGTGCGGTCGGCCGCGGCGGCCGCGATGACGATGCTGTCGTCATCGGCAAGGCGCGGAATCCAGCTCCCCGCGAAGCAGGCCGAGACGATGATGACCCGGCGGCCGATCCGCGCCTGCGCCAGGGCGGCGGCGAGGGAATCGGCCGAGATCGGCGGGATCGGCAGATTGGGCGGCAAGCCGCTCTCCAGCGTGGCGTCCGGCGCGCCGTGCGATGTCAGATAGACGATGACGACATCGTCCGGCGCGGCGCGGCTGCGGCGCCCAAGCTCGGCAAGGATGTGCGCGATATTGTCCTGCGTGGCGAGCGGCGCCTCGCGCGTGTCGATGGCGGCATTGGAAAGCAGGATGCCGCCGCTGGCCGTCCCGCCATAATTCTCCGCCAGAGCCCGCAGCACGGCCCTGGCCTCGCGCGAGAAGAGATGCTGCCGGGCAATGGGCGCGATGGCGAGCGCATAGATATTAAGCCGGTCGACCGCGCGATCGGGAATGCGTGCAAGGCTGCGGGCGATAAGGGCCGGCTGGCGATCCCACATCGTGGGCGTACGGGTCGGCGGCAGGCCCATCTGATCGCGCGGGGAGAGCTGCGGGCCGATCTGGGCCGGAACGGCGGTCGGCGCGAGAGACAGCAGGGCCATGGCGGCGAGGACCGCGATGCTCCGCAGGACCGAAACCGGGCCGCGCCCGGACAAGCGCACCATCATCGCCGAGAAGCCCCCCTCCCTTCGAGCAGGGAAATCTGCGCAAAAGAGGGCGTGCGGGCAAGGGGGAATTTGCGGGGCGATGGGCGGCGGATGCGCCATGGATTGTCGGGATGCGGTGACGAGAGGCGCTGTGCAACGGCACCACCGTGCTCCTACGCAGGCAGGAGCACTGGGCGCAGAAACGCTTCCATAGGTCTCGACGGCGCAATTGCCTGTGAACGCGATGGCAGCGCTTGATCGCCCTGGGCTCCTGCCTGCGCAGGAGCACTGGCTTGGTTCTCGAGGAATGATGGCCTGGTTCGGAGAGTGTGCGTCAGATAATAGGCTTCAAGATAACAGTCCGTGGCATGACGGCACGACCGCTCGGCTCTTCCCACGGAAAAGGGCCGGCGGATCGCTCCGCCGGCCCTGCCCTGTTTGCTGGATGGTCTTCAGGCCGTCAGGCGACCTTCGCCTCGGGCGAATCCTCGACCTCGTCGGGATCGCGCAGCACATAGCCGCGGCCCCAGACGGTCTCGATATAATTGTCGCCGCTGCAGGCCAGAGCGAGCTTCTTGCGCAGCTTGCAGATGAAGACGTCGATGATCTTGAGCTCGGGCTCGTCCATGCCGCCGTAGAGATGATTGAGGAACATCTCCTTGGTGAGCGTGGTGCCCTTGCGGAGCGAAAGCAGCTCCAGCATCGCATATTCCTTGCCGGTCAGGTGCACGCGGGCGCCGTCGACCTCGACCGTCTTGGCATCGAGGTTCACGGCGAGCTTGCCGGTGCGGATGACCGACTGCGAATGGCCCTTGGAGCGGCGCACGACCGCATGGATGCGCGCGATCAGCTCTTCCTTGTGGAAGGGCTTGGTGACGTAATCGTCCGCGCCGAAGCCGAAGGAGCGGACCTTGCTGTCCATCTCCGAAATGCCCGAGAGGATGAGCACCGGGGTCTGGACCCGCGCGGTGCGCAGCTTCTTGAGGACGTCATAGCCGTGCATGTCCGGCAGGTTGAGGTCCAGGCAGATGATGTCGTAATCGTAGAGCTTGCCGAGATCGAGCCCCTCTTCACCGAGATCGGTGGTATAGACATTGAACCCCTCGGTCGTGAGCATCAACTCGATCGCCTTGGCGGTCGTCGGTTCGTCTTCAATCAGCAGCACGCGCATATGCTAGCCCCTCTTGCCGGTCTTCGAAGGCCCCGTGCGAGGGCGCAATCCGAAACGCAACTATTAACCATAGGGTGTGTGAACGACAAAGGTTAATTTTGAATGAACCCCCGGCGCCCCCTTGCGTTCCCGCCGTGGCTTCCCCCCTGCGCGCCCCGCGCCTATACGCTCCTGCATGTCCGCCCCGCCCCGATCCCGCCGCCGCGCTGCCCCGCCGCCCTCTCCGCTCGCCGACCGCGTCGTCTTCATCGACGGCGAGGCGATGGTGATCGACAAGCCCACCGGCCTGCCGGTCGATCCGCCGCGCGACGGGAGCCTCAGTCTCGAAAACCACCTGGCCGGCCTCACCTTCGGCTTTGCACGCTGGCCGGTGCCGGTCCACCGGCTGGACAGGGACACGAGCGGCTGCCTGCTGCTCGCGCGCAATCCCAAGGCGGCAGCGCGCTTCACCGCCGCCTTCGAGAGCCGGGCGGTGAGCAAGACCTATCTGGCGGTGCTCGACGGCGTGCCGGAAGGGATGGAGGGCGTGATCGACCTGCCACTCGGCAAGACCAGCACGCGCGAGAGCGGCTGGCGCATGGTGCCGGACGCCAAGGGCAAGGCCGCGCTCACCCGCTGGCAATTGCTCACGGCACGCGGCGGACGGGCACTCATCCGCTTCACGCCGGAAACCGGGCGCACCCATCAGTTGCGCACCCATGCGCTCCATGGGCTGGGGCTCGGCATATTGGGCGATCCGGTCTATCGGGCCGAGGGGAAGGACAGCGGCTGGACCGGCGGACTCATGCTCCATGCCCGGCGCATCACCATACCACGGGGCGACAAGCCGCCGGTGGACGCGCGGGCACCGGTGCCCCCGCGTTTCGCCGAAGCGGGCTTTCCCGATGCCGAGGCGCTGGACGCGCCGGCGTGAGCGAACGGCTCATCCCGGAGGATGCGCTGGAGGAGCGTTTCGTCACCGCGAGCGGGCCGGGCGGACAGAATGTCAACAAGGTGGCGAGCGCGGTGCAGCTGCGCGTCAACGTCTACCGGCTGGGCCTCTCGCCGGAGAGCTACCGGCGGCTGAAGACGCTGGCGGGCACGCGGCTGGCGCAGGACGGCACGCTCATCATCCTCGCCCAGCGCTTCCGCACGCAGGAGGCCAATCGGGAGGATGCCCGCGCGCGTCTCGCCGCCCTGCTCCACAAGGCGGATGAGCGGGAAGCCCGGCGGATCAAGACCAAGCCCAGCAAGGCCGCCAAGGCGCGGCGCGTCGACGCCAAGAAGGCCCGCAGCGGGGTGAAAGCCGGGCGGGGGAAAGTGTCGGTGGATTGAGGGGATGGCGTTCTTCTTGGTTTTTTTGGCGTAGACGTGGCTGTGCCCCCCCGGGTGTGACGGCGGAAGGGGGATAGCGGCGCAGCGTTCAGTTCACCGGAGGGAGCGCGACGGGCGCGGTCTCCGCGGGCGTTGAGGCCGGCGTCGCGGTGGGTCGCGGCGGGGTCGTGCGGACCGGGCGTGATGGCGTGCGCGCTTGCGGCGTCTGGGTCGGCGTGGGCGACGGCGCGATGGTTGGGCTCGGCTGCGGTGCGACGGTGGGTGCGGGTGGTGCGATGGGCATGGCGGCGTTGAGGAGCGGTTCGGCGGGATTTCCGGGCGCTTTTCCGGCGGACACGGGCGCGAGGCCGCCGGCAAGAGTCATGGCCCCGGCAACGAACAGAATGAGCGAGACAAGACCGAGGCCGAGATTCGCGAACGCGGCAGCGAGGCCGATCTGGCGAACGCGCGCGGCGGCCTTGAGCGCCGGTTCGCCAAGGTCTCCGCTGCTCGCCACCTGTGTCCAGAGCGCGCTCGCCTCGCCGATCTGGCGCGCCAGCAGCAACGCGGCGCCGGCGCCCACGAGCGCCGCCAGCAAGGCGAGCGCCGCGCCGACGACGAAGAAGCTCATCGACTGGCCGATCGCCTCGGACCCGAGCATGTGACCGCGCGCCGCGACCAGCGCGATGCCGCCGCCGTTCAGGAGGACGAGCGCACCGAGCAGCCAGCGGTTGTTTGCGCCGGTCTCGCCCAGAATGCGTGCCAGTCCGCCCTCGAGCTGAGCGACGCTGCGCGCCGCGACCTCACGCGCGAGAGTGCGCGTGTCCTGCGATGGGTTCGATCCCTCGCTGCGTTTGATGGCCATGATTGCGCCCTCGCCTTCCGATCCACCGCCGATGAATCACGTTCGGGCGCGCACTGCAAGGCATAAGCGGGAAGGATCGGCGCCATTCCAGGCGTCGGCCGGAAAGCCATGAGCCAAGTCTCACCCCCTCCAGATGACTTTCGGGGTGGCCAACCACTGACTGGGCTGGCGGAGACCCCGCCTTTTTCCTAGACGAGCGGCATGTACGATTTCACGCCCGCAGCCCCCGCCGACAAGGCCATGCTCCATGCCGACCTGCTCGCCGCCGCGCGCGCGGTGACGCAGGGCGAGCCGGACGCAGTCGCCAACATGGCCAATATCGCCGCGCTCATCTGGCAATTCATGCCGGACCTCAACTGGGCGGGCTTCTACCGCTTCGACGGGACGGAGCTGGTGCTGGGTCCGTTCCAGGGCAAGGCCGCGTGCATCCGCATCCCGCTCGGCAAGGGCGTGTGCGGCACGGCGGCGGCGACGCGGCGCACGCAGATGGTGGCGGACGTCCATGCCTTTCCCGGCCATATCGCCTGCGACGCGGCCTCAGCCTCCGAGCTGGTCGTGCCGATCGTGCATGAGGACCGACTGGTGGGCGTGCTCGATCTCGACAGTCCACGGCCGGGGCGCTTCGACGCGGCCGATGCCACCGGGCTGGAGGCGCTCTGCGCGGCGATCGCCCCCGCCGTGGCCGGCTGAGTCAGAGCCTGTCCCGAACTGGGACTGATAATCAGTGTTAACGCGTTGGTAACGACTCGGGCGGGCTGTTATTTCTGTCTCCAGCGAGAGCCGATGAGCGTCAGCCCATTGGCCCGGAGACCCGAGCCGGGGGGCATTTGGCGGGGATCCGGAACTTGCGGCCCGAGGGGCTTATTCGGAAGCTCGCATGCCGGATGGGGAGGCATGCGGGCTTTCCGTTTTTCTGGCGCTTGTGAGCTTTGCGGGCGGCGACCGCTTCATGACCGATTTTGGGTGAAAACTGCCTTCGCGGTTTTCCCCACCGTCATTCCCGCGAACGCGGGAATCCAGTTCGGACGCCGCCGTTGTTGCTGGATTCCCGCGTTCGCGGGAATGACGGGAAAGGTTCGACGCAAGATACAGACAGGCAACCGGACGCCAATACCGCCGGCCCCCTCTCGCCGATCGCATCGCCTATTTGAGCAGCCGTCCCTCGGCGTCGCGCATCAGGGGCGGGTCGGTGCGCGGAGCAGCGTCGCCGGCCGGCCGGTCCCTGTTTCCGGATTGCTCCGGCTCGAAGCGCTCCCAGCCGCCCCGGCCCAGCCGCTCGATGGGGCGATAGCGGATCTTGTAGCCCATGCGCTCGGAGCCCTCGACCCAATAGCCGAGATAGACATAAGGCAGGCCCGCGCGCTGGGCGCGCAGCACATGGTCGACGATGATGTAACTGCCCAGGCCCATGCGGTCCGTGCAGTCCGGATCGAAGAAGCTGTAGATCATCGAGAGCCCGTCGCCCTGCCGATCGGTCAGGCAGGCGCCGACCAGCTTGCCGGGGCGGCCGGCCGTGCCGCGCTCGCGATATTCGATGACATAGGTGTCGACGGGCGACTGCTCCACCATGTCGGCGAAATCGACCTCGTCCATCTCGGTCATGCCGCCGGTCGGGTGGCGGCTGGCGAGATAGCGCTGGAGCAGGGCGAACTGCTCGGCGGTGGACCAGGGCTTGCAGGCGCTCACCACCAGATCGCTGTTGCGCTTGATGAGGCGGCGCTGCGTGCCATTGGGCTTGAACTCGCTCGCGACGATCCGCACCGAGACGCAGGCGCTGCAATCCGCGCAGCTCGGCCGATAGGCGACATTCTGCGAGCGACGAAAGCCAATGCGGCCAAGCGCGTCGTTAAGCTCCGAGGCATGCTCGCCGGCCAGCTCGGTAAACACCTTCCGCTCCGTCTTGCCCGGCAAATAAGGGCAAGGACCGGCATTGGTCATGAAGAAACGCGGAAAGCGAAAGGCGGCGCTCACATCATCTCCTTGTGCCGGCGCGGGCACGGGACTCGTTGCTCCCATAAACTATGCCGCTAACCCAATCAGGATTAAAGTCAATTTACCACGAAGACGACGAACGGCGCCACGCCGGGACGCCCGTCAGGCCCGGCGCGCGGTGGAGAAGACCAGGGCGGCGAGCAGAGCGGGAATGGCGAGCAGCACGCAGATGAGCGGCTTGCCCATGCCCGCCGCCAGCAGATAGCCCGCCGTCAACGGGCCGAAGATGGAGCCCACGCGCCCGGCGGTGGAAGCGATGCCGAGCCCGGTGGCGCGCAATTGCGGCGGGAAGGCGTAGGCGATGACCAGCCAGCAGCCGCAGGCCGAGCCGAACAGCATGGCGCCGAGCGCCAGGGCATTGCCGACGAGCAGCGGCAGGCTGGGCGGCAGCAGGCCGAAGACCACGATCATCGCCGCCATGCCGCACAAGGTGAAGGCCATCAGCCGCTTGACGCCCACGCGGCCCGCCACCCAGCCGGCGACCAGCCCGCCCGCAATGCCGCCGATGGAGACATAGATGGAATAAGAGATGCCGGCGGCGGTGGAGAGCCCCAGTTCCGTCACCCATTTGGTCGCCCAGTTGATGATGAAATAGAAGGAGAACATGTTGAGCGGATGCGCGATGCACAGGCGCAGCAGCTCGCCGCGATGCTCGGGCGCCAGGATCTCGCGCACCGCGCCGCCGGAATGGACCGGCCGGGCGGGCGGTGGCGGGAGCGCTTCCAGCAGAGGGAGACTGAGGCGGGAGAGCACGCGATTGGTCTTGGCGAGCGCGTTCCTGGGCTGGCGGCTCAGCAGGAATTCGAGCGATTCCGGCAGGAAGAACCAGCAGATGGGGATGAGCACCGCCGAGAGCATGCCACCGAACCAGAAAATGCCCCGCCAGCCGAACTCGCCCAGCACGGAGATGGCGACGATGCCGCCCAGGATCGTGCCGACCGGATAGGCCGAGGCGACGGCACTGGGCGCGAACTCGCGGCGCTTCTCATTGGCATATTCCATGGCAATGGCGCCGGCCGTGCTGGTCATGCCGCCAATGCCGATGCCGGTGACGAAGCGGGCCAGCGCCATGCCCCAATAGCCATGGGAAAGCGCGGCGCCGAACATGCCGATGCTCATCATGAGGAGGCAGAAGAGGATCGCCGGGCGGCGCCCCATATTGTCCGCCACCGGGGAGACGCCGAGCGCGCCCGCCGCCATGCCCGCAAGGCTGAAGCTCAACAGCTCGCCCAGCTCATCGGGGCCCAGCCGCCACTCCTCCGCCAGCACCGGCGCGGCCTGTGCCAACGCAAGGATATCGTAGCCATCGACCATGTTGATGAGGACCGGAATGGCGATGATGAGCCATTGCATCAGCATCATCGGCCGCGCGGCGATCACCGCGCGCGGATCATAGGCCTGCGCCATCCATCCTCCCCGAGCGGGCTCTTGCCGGTCCGCCCTTCTCTCCTCTTTGCGCGGAGGCTATGCTGGCGGGCAAGGAAAGACAATGGCGGCTGTTCACTCGCCCGCGTGAGGGCGAGGACAAGGAGAGGCAGAGTCAGTGAACGCGATCAGGACGACCATCAACTATGTGGTCCGGGGCGAATCCGCCGTGTTCAATGCCGCCGACCGGGCCGCGAGCTACTGGCCCAAGGACCCGCATGAAGTGGCCGTGCACGACCTGCGCGGCGAGATCGACGCGCTCGCCTTCGACCGCAACGGCTTCGTGGTGGCGCGTGGGCCTTCGGTGGCGGTTGGTCTGACCGATCCGGGCGCGCGCATGGCGCAGTTCGGGCGGGAGGCGGAGGCGCTGGTCGCGGACCTGACAGGGGCGCGCCGGGTTATTAGCTTCGGCGGCATGTTCCGCACCGATGCGCCGACGAGCGCGGACGGCAATCTCCCGGCGTTCGGCGCCCATGTCGATTATGGCGCACGCACGGTGCGCGACTTCACACTCGACCAGATCGCGCCGGAGGACGCCGGGCGACTGCTCGCGGGGCGGCATATGCTCATCAATGTGTGGCGGCCGCTGCGGACGGTGGAGCGAGTGCCGCTCGCGCTCTGCGACGCCAGCACGGTCTCGCGGGGCGATCTCTTCCCGAGCGAAGTGGTGGGCGGACTCGGCGATGCCGGGCGACGCTCGCTGTTCGGCTTCAACCTCGCTTATAATCCCGCGCATCGCTGGACCTGGCTGCCGCGCATGCAGCCGGACGAGGCCTTCGTCTTCCGCCTGTTCGACAGCGATGCGGACGCCGTGCAGTTCACGGGACACACCGCCATCGACGTGCCCGGCACACCCGCCGATGCGCCGCCACGCGAGAGCCTGGAGATAAGGACGATCGCTTTTCTGGATTGAGGGGGCGTTGGGCATGCGCTCCCCTTGAGTGCTCCTGCGCAGGCAGGAGCCGAGGGGGGTCAGGCGCCTCCGAAGAGGGCGTCATGGACCCCGGCCTTCGCCGGGGTGACGATGTTTTGCCGGATATTCGGTGGTTTAGTAGTGCGCCGTGGTGGACGAACGCCCTGGACTCCTGCCTGCGCAGGAGCACTGAAGGAAGGAGCACATCAGATTATTGGCGTCCCTCACTCACCGCAGAGCTGCTCCAGCGCGGTTTCCAGTTCCTGGGGCAGGAAGGGCTTGCTGAGGACCGGGGCGGAGGCGGCCTGACCCAGCATCGGGGCCTCGCTTTCCAGGCCGGTCATGATGGCATGGGGAATGGCGCGTTCGCGCAGCGCGGCCACGACATCGCTGCTGTCGCCCCGGTCGAGCATGACATCGACCAGCGCTGCATCGATTGCATGTGTCGCGAGCGCCGCCAGCGCGCCGTCCGCGTCCGCAGCCAGCGTCACGCGCGCCACGCCAAGGTCCTCCAGGATCATTTCAAGCTGCAACGCGATGATGGAATTGTCTTCCACGACGAGGACATGCCCAAAGCGGGCAGCGATACGGGCGTTCGTCAAATATGGATTCCTCAAATGGGCGAATGGACGATGCCGGCGCCCCCACTAGCTGCCTGCCATGGCCCATCGCCGCGCGGCGCTGGCCCGGCATCGTCCAACTCTCGCCTTCTCTAGCGAGCCGCATCTGCCGATCCTGGAACCAACATCCGCCGCCAATGGTTTGCACAGAATCAAGCGGTTGTATGTTCACAAGTGGGCGTAAGGACAAGGCATGGCAGTAATGACGGACGACCTGCTCGGCAGCGATCTTCTCGGCGCTCTCGACCAGGAAGACCGCGCTCTCGTGATGCCGCACCTCGAGGAGGTGAGATTGCGCAGCGGCCATGTCATTGTCGAGCCCGGCGCGATCGTGCGCCATGTCTATTTTCCGCGGGATGGCGCACTGGTCGCCTATCTCGTCCCCATGGCGGACGGCGAGACGGTGGAGTGCACCATGGTGGGCCGCGAGGGCGTGGTCGGCAGCCTCATCAGCGACGAATATCTGCCCGCTTATGCCCGCTGCTGCGTCCAATATGGCGGCGATTTCTTCCGCATGTCGATCGAGGCGCTGGAAAAGCTGCGCATGCAGTCCTCGGGAATCGACAAGGTGCTGACGCGCCACGCGGACTGCATGATCGCGCAATTGCTCCAGTCGATCGCTTGCAATGCCCGTCACAGCATCGAGCAGCGCACCGCGCGCTGGCTCTGCACCGTAATGAACCGCACCGGCAGCCGCGCCATTCCGCTCACCCAGGCGCAGCTTGGCGGGCTTCTGGGCGTGGGGCGCTCCTACCTCACCCGCGTGCTGGCGCGCTTCAAGGCATCGGGCGTGCTCGGCACCCAGCGCGGCGCGATCATCATCCACCAGCCCCGCAAGCTGCGGGCGCTGAGCTGCGATTGCAGCTTACTGGTGACGGATCATTGCGACCTGGTGATGCGCAGGGTTTAGGGGCCGTTGCGAAGCAGGGTTTAGGGGCCGTTGCGAACAAGAGGATTTCGTCATCCTCGCGTGCGCGGGAATGACGGCCGAGTGTCGGCGGGACGGCGGAACGTCCCGACGTCAGGCGAGTTCGACGGGCGTGACCTCGTAGCCGGCATGGCCGAGCGCGGCGACGAGGCGCTGGAGATGAGCCTCGTCGCGCGTCTCGCACTCGATGTCGGTGATGAGGCCCTTGGCCGGCAGCGAGGTGAACACGCGCTGGTGATAGACCTCGATGATGTTGACCTGCTCCTCGTGGAAGATGCGCGCCACATGGAAGAGCGCGCCGGGACGGTCCTGAAGGCGCAAGCGCAGACGCGCAAGGCGGCCGGAGCGGGCAAGATCGCGCAGCAGCACATTGGCGAGCAGGCGCGTGTCGATATTGCCGCCGGTGAGGACCAGGCCGACCGTCTTACCGGCGAACATCGCCTTGTGCTCGATCAGCGCGGCGAGGCCCGCGGCGCCCGCACCCTCCACCACCGTCTTCTCGATCTGGAGCAGCAGGCTCACGGCTTGCTCCAGCGCGCGCTCGGTGACCAGCACGACCTCGTTCGCCAGAGCCTCCACGAAGCGGCGCGTGACCTGTCCCGGCTCCTTGACGGCAATGCCCTCGGCCAGCGTATCGCCGCCGGTCGGCAGATTGGCCTGCTTCACATGATCGTACATGGAAGGGTAAAGCTCGGCCTGCACGCCGATCAGCTCGATGCCGGGCTTGAGCGCCCGTGCCGCCGTCGCCATGCCGGAGAAGAGCCCGCCGCCGCCAATGGGGATGACCAGCGTGTCGATATCCGGCGCGTCCTCGAGCATCTCCAGCGCGACGGTGCCCTGCCCGGCGATGATATCCTGTGCGTCGAAGGGGTGGATGAAGGTCAGTCCCTCACTCTTCTCCAACTCGCGGGCATGGGCATTGGCCTCATCGAACGTCTCGCCGAAGAGAACGACCGTGGCGCCGTGCCCCTCGGTCTGCATGATCTTCACCAGCGGCGTGGTGCGCGGCATGACGATGGTGACGGGCACGCCCAGGCGCGCGCCGTGATAGGCGAGGCCCTGCGCATGATTGCCGGCCGATGCCGCGATCACGCCCTTGGTCCGCGCGGCCTCGTCCAGAAGCATCAGCCGGTTGAGCGCGCCGCGCTCCTTGTAGGCTGCGGTGAATTGGTGGTTTTCGAACTTCAGATAGACCGTCGCGCCCGTGAGCGCAGAGAGCGTCTTGCTCATCACCGTGGGCGTATGCTGGATCGCATCGCCGATGCGCGCGCGGGCCGCGCGGATATCGGCAATATTGACAGGCAGAGCGCTGTCCACATGGCCGTCCGGTGCGCGCTGCGCGGCGATGGTGTCGATCCTGTCCATGGCGCGCGCCCTATCCCATCTGGCGGCCGGATGAAACAGGCTAGACGGCGCCCGATTCCGATTGGACTCGAAATCCGTGCGCCTGTCTCATGCCCTGCCGCATTTTCCACGCGGTCGGATATTTCCATCCGACTCGAAAATATTCTATGCCCCCTCCATGGCAAAAATCGCGTTTATCGGACTGGGCGTCATGGGTGGACCGATGGCGGGCCATCTCGCACGGGCCGGCCACGAACTCATCGTATTCAACCGCTCCATGGGGAAGAGCCAGGCCTGGGTCGACCAGCATGGTGGCGAGGCGGCGACGAGCCCGGCCCAGGCGGCGAGCGAGGCCGAAATCGTGCTCTGCTGCGTGGGCACGGACGATGACCTGGCGGAAGTCACCATCGGGCGCGACGGCGCCTTCCGCACGCTGAAGGCCGGCGGCCTGTTCATCGACCACACCACCGTCTCGGCGAAAATCGCGCGGACGCTGGCGCTGGAGGCGGAAAGCCGGGGCCTTCATTTCATCGACGCGCCGGTCTCGGGCGGACAGGCGGGCGCGCAGAAGGGCGCCCTCTCGATCATGTGCGGCGGCAGCGAGGCGGCGATGACCGCCGCCCGCCTCGTCATGCAGCCCTATGCTGCGCGGATCGTCCATTGCGGGCCGGTGGGCGCGGGGCAGACGACCAAGATGGCCAACCAGATCGCCATTGCCGGCGTGCTTCAGGGCCTCTCGGAGGCACTGCGCTTTGCGCAGGGCGCCGGCCTCGACCTCGATCGCGTGCATGAGGCGATTTCCGGCGGCGCGGCGCAGAGCTGGCAGATGGACAATCGCTGGGGGACCATGGCGCAGGACAAATTCGACTTCGGCTTCGCGATCGACTGGATGCGCAAGGACCTGGGCCTCGCGCTCGACGAGGCGCGGGCGATCGGCGCGACGCTGCCGGTGACGGCGCTGGTCGACCAGTTCTATGCCGACGTGCAGGCCATTGGCGGCGCGCGGCAGGATACCAGCGCCCTCGTCCGCCGCCTGCCCATGCCCCGGAAGGGCTGAGCGGGAACGTGACCATGCTGCCCTTGACCGTCCGCCCCCTCGGCGCCGCGCTGGCGCTGCTGCTCGCTGCCCCGGCGCCGGCCGACACGCTGATCGACAATGTGAACGGCATCACCGTCGACGCGACGGGGGACCTCGTGCATTTCAGTGGCCTGGTGATCGACAAGGACGGGCGGGTGATAGCGCGCCTGCGCCCCGGCGATCCGCGCCCGGAGCGGCCGGACTTCAAGCTCGACGGACGCGGGCGCACGCTCGTCCCCGGCTTCATCGACGCGCATGGCCATGTGATGGAGCTGGGCTTCGCGCAGATGACGCTCGACCTCTCGGACACGGCGTCGCTGGAGGAAGCCAGGGCGAAGATCGCGGCCTATGCCGCCGCCAATGCGGACCGGCCCTGGATCATCGGCGAAGGGTGGAACCAGGAGAAATGGGGCCTGGGGCGCTTCCCGACCGCCGCGGACCTGGCCGACATCGCGCCGGACAAGCCGATCTGGCTCGGCCGGGTCGATGGCCATGCCGGCTGGGCCAATGCCGCCGCGCTCAAGGCCGCCGGCATCACCGCCAAGACGAAGTCGCCCGCCGGCGGCGAGATCGTGATGCAGGCCGGGCAGCCGACCGGCATCCTCATCGACACGGCGCGGTCCCTCATGGAGAAGGTGCTGCCAAAGCCCCTGCCCAAGGATTATGACGCCGCGCTCGGCCTCGCCCAGCAACAGCTCCTCGCGCGCGGCGTGACCGCCATCGCCGACATGGGCACCACCATCGAGGCCTGGCAGGCTTATCGCCGGGCGGGCGACGCGGGGCGGCTGCGCATCCGCATCATGGGCTATGCCGCGGGCACCGAGCAGGCCGGGCTGATCGCGGGCTCCGCGCCCGGCCCGTGGCTCTACGAGGACCGGCTGCGGCTGGGCGGCGTCAAGCTGCTGCTCGACGGGGCGCTGGGATCGCGCGGGGCCTGGCTCAAGGTGCCCTATGCCGACGCGCCCACACAGAGCGGCCTGCCGCGCATGACCGACACGCAGCTCAAGAACCAGATGAGCCGCGCCGCCATGGACGGCTTCCAGCTCGCCATCCACGCGATCGGCGACAAGGCCAATGCCGACGTGCTGAGCGCCATCGACGCCATGGCGCAGACCTATGAGGGCGACCGGCGCTGGCGCGTGGAGCATGCGCAGATCGTCGACCCCGCCGACCTGCCGGGCTTCGCGCTGCACGGCATCATTGCCTCCATGCAGCCACAGCATGCCGTTTCTGACCGGACCATGACACTTGCGCGGCTCGGCCCGGAGCGGCTGGCGGGCGCCTATGCCTGGAAGACGATGCTCGACAATTGGGTGCCGCTCGCCTTCGGATCGGACGCGCCGGTGGAGCCCGCCAATCCGCTCATCGGCCTCCAAGCGGCCATGACCCGCGCGGACGCGAATGGCGAGCCGGCGGGCGGCTGGCTGCCCGAGCAGAAGATCGACTTCACGCAGGCGCTGCGCGCCTATACATGGGGCGCGGCCTATGCGGGCTTCGCGGAGAGCAGATTCGGCAATCTGGCGCCGGGGCAGCAGGCCGACTTCCTGTTCCTCGACCGCGACATCAGCGCCACCGCGCCCTCGGCGCTGCCGCAGGTGCGCATCCTGGAAGTGTGGATCGGGGGACGACGAATGCTGGAGCAGGGCCGGGACCGGACACAGGCTCCACAGGACGAACCAAAACCGATGCAGGGACCAGGCCGATGACCACGCCGCACCCGGCCAGGAAGCTGGCCACCAAATATGTGGAGAAGCCCTGGGGCCGCGACGATCTGCCGGCGCTCTTCCCGGACGGCGCGGATCGGCGGATCGGCGAGGTGTGGTTCGACGGGCCGGAGGGCGAGCATCCGCCGCTGCTGGTCAAATATCTTTTCACCAGCGAGCGCCTCTCCATCCAGGTCCATCCCGATGACGATCAAGGCCGCGCGCGCGGCCTGCCCGGCGGGAAGAATGAATGCTGGCTGGTGCTGGAGGCCGAGCCGGGCGCGACGCTGGGCATGGGCACCATCGCGCCACTGGACGCAGAGACGCTGCGCACCGCCTCGCTCGACGGGCGGATCGAGCAACTTATGGACTGGAAGCCGGTGAAAGCCGGGGACTTCTTTTATATTCCGGCGGGCACCGTCCATGCCATCGGCGCGGGCATCATGCTGGTCGAGGTGCAGCAGAATGTCGATGTGACCTACCGGCTCTACGATTATGGCCGTCCGCGCGAACTGCATCTGGAGGATGGCGTGGCGGTCAGCCGGGCGGAGCCTTATGCGCGGGCGCCGGTCAATATCGCGGACTGGATCGAGGGCAATCTGCTGGATCGGGACGAAGCGCCGTTCGCCCTGCGGCTCACCACCCTGCCGGCCGGATCGGCGCGGATCGGCGCGGCGGGCGTGCAGGGCTGGTTCATGCCGCTGACGGGTGCCGGCACCATCGACGGCGCAGCCTGGTCGGCGGGCCAGTGCTGGCTGACCGAAGGCGAGACGATGCTGGTGACGGCACAGGAAGGGCGCGCGCTCTTCGCAAGTCTCTAGCTGCCGGTCGCATTCAGTCCTGACGGCTTGCAGCCGGCAACTAGGCGCCTCGCGCGACCGTCACCATTATGGCTCAAGGCGCCATTGGAGTACTGGCGCGGGCACGCCGGCCCCATTAGAATGTGAGCATCGACTCTGATATAAATCGGAGCGCCGCCAGGGGGATTCATGTTCAGTTTCACTTACGATTCCGAGCATATTCTGCTGACGATCGTCCAGGCGGGCTATTGGCCGATGAGCGTCTTTCGCGATTATGAGCGGACCTATCTGCTCCATCACGACAGAATCCGGCTGACGAACAAGAACTATCGCGTCTTTGCCGATTGTCGCGACTATCCTGTCCAGTCGACCGAGATCGGCGAGGCATTCGGCGCGCTGTTCGGCAAGCTGATGAACGAGAACAAGGGCCATTATGCGATCATCGCGGCCTCCACGCTCAACAAGATCCAGGCCAAGCGCGCCATCCCCCAGCCCAATGTGCAGGTCTTCTCCGAGGTGGACGAGGCCAAGGCCTGGCTGTTTGCAGAAGGCGGGCTGGGCGGCTGAGCAGCGCTCTCCGTTAACCTCGTGGTGCACTTCCCTGTTGTAGCGTTCCCGCCACCGGGGACGGACGCCGCGAAAAGACACCGCTGCCTCGGCAGACGAGGTCGCCTTATGTACAGCTTCTCCTACGATCCCGATCGCGCCCTGCTGGCCATCCTCCAGACGGGCTATTGGCCGATGGAGCTGTTTCGCGGTTATGAGGAGGCCTATCTGGACCATCACGAGCGCATCCGCCAGCACCGCCCGAGTTACCGCGTGCTGGCCGACTGCCGGGATTATCCCGTCCAATCGGCGGATGTGGGCACGGCCTTCGCCGCGCTGTTCGAACGTTTGATGCGCGAGAACCGCGGCCATTGCGCCATCGTCACCGGCTCAGCGCTCAATAGCATGCAGGCGAAGCGCGCCATCCCGTTCACCAACGTACGGGTCTTCGCCGAGCCGCAGGACGCCATGGAATGGCTGTTCGCCGAGGGCAGCCTGCCGGGCTGAGCGGCCCAAAGCCCACCCCGCGGAGGCTGCGACAAATTGATACAAATTCATGGGATGCCGACAAAGTCTCGCGACAAAGGCGGTCTATAAACCTCCTCAGCGCTCCCCCACGGCGCTGAATACTCCCACAACCACCCCACGCAGACCCCTCCCCTCCCACGGGAGGGGTCAAGCGCTTTACCGCATAAGCGCCCTAAAAAATGTGCGCTTATGTGCACGAGTGCACCGTATCAGACAGCTCCCTTGGGCTAGCTTCATCCGCCGGACCGTCGCACAAGAACGATAAATGTGACCGATCAAGACGACCATAGCCGGCCGGATGCGCCGGCCGGTAAGGCGCGCGCGCAGCGCGACAGCCTCTTCCTGCTCTCCGAAGTCGTTCGCGAGACAGGCGAGCCCATGGGCAAGGCAAAGATCCGCAATCTCTCGGCGACCGGCCTGCTGGCCGATTGCGACTTCGCCTTTCTGGTGGGCGACCGGCTCGCCTTTGACCTGCGCGGCATCGGCGCGGTGACCGGCACGGTGCGCCGGGCGCAGGGCATGCGCATCGGCTTCGCCTTCGACCGCGCGATCGACCCGCAGGACGCCCGCAAGCCCGTCGGCACCGATCCGGGCAAGGGCATTCCCTTCTACGTCCGCTATCTGGGGGACAGGACGCCGCCCCGCCGCGGCTGAGCGGTGGGCCGCAGGGCGCTCAGGCTGCCGTCCAGCCGCCGTCCACGCTGATATTGGCGCCGGTGATGTTCGCCGCCGCGTCCGAGCAGAGGAAGAGCGCCACCTGCGCGACCTGCTCGGGCGTGACGAACTGCCTGGTAGGCTGGCCGGCGAGCAGCACGTCGTTCATCACCTGCTCGCGCGTCATGCCGCGCGCCGTCATCGTATCGGGGATCTGCTTCTCGACCAGCGGCGTCCAGACATAGCCCGGCGAGATGCAATTGGCGGTGACGCCATGAGTCGCAAGCTCGAGCGCGATGGTCTTGGTAAAGCCGGCAAGGCCGTGCTTGGCGGTGACATAGGCGCTCTTGAACGGCGAGGCGACGAGGCTGTGGGCCGATGCGGTCTGGATAATCCGGCCCCATTCGCGCTGCTTCATATAAGGGACGGCGAGCCGGCTGGTATGGAAGGCGGACTCGAGATTGAGCTTGATGATGAGGCTCCATTTCTCGAGCGGGAAATCCTCCACCGGGGCGACATGTTGAGTGCCGGCATTGTTGATGAGGATGTCGACGCCGCCGAAGACATCGGCCGCCTGCCGCATCATCGCCTCGATCGCGGCGACATCGGTGAGATCGGCATCGCTGTAGAGCGCGCGGGCGCCGCTGGCGGCCTCCAGCGCGCGGCGCTCGGCCTCGATCGCCTGGGGATCGCCAAAGCCGTTGATGACCAGATTGGCGCCCGCCTCAGCCAGCGCTTTTGCATAAGCAAGGCCGATACCGGACGTGGAACCGGTGACGAGCGCTGTCTTTCCCGCAAGCCGAAGCGCCTGGGCCATGCCTGTTCTCCTTGCCGTCATCGCTGTGCGGCCCGAGACGCGGGGCCGGCGCGTTGCGGCAGGAATAGCCCAATATCCGGGCGGCTTCCACTCATATGGCACCCGCGCTCGATTCGGCGCGCGGATCGCGCTTCGCCTTTTCTTATGCGGAAGCCCGGCATACATTCGGCGCAACGGCCATGATGGGAGCGACGGGCGATGCGTCTCGACGAGGAACGCGAAAGCACCAATTATGAAGTTCAGCGCGGCGGTGGCGGCGGCCTGAGCTTTGGCGGCGGTGGGGGCGGCCTTCTGGGCATGATAATCCCGCTCATCGCCAGCCGCTTCGGCATCGGCGGCATGGTCGTCGCAGTGATCGCGGTTGCGCTGCTGGGCGGCGGCGGCGGCCTGCTCAATCTCTCGGGCGAAGGCGGCGCACCCTCGCAGGCGCCGGGCGAGCGGCCCGCGCTGGAGGAATTGACCGACATCCAGCGCCTCTCGCTGCGTATCCTGGGGTCGACCGAACGCGTCTGGACGCAGATTTTCTCCGAACATGGCCAGCGCTACACGCCGACCGTGCTCTCCTTCTATTCGAACGCGGGCGACTCCGGCTGCGGCGCGGCCCAGTCGGCCATGGGCCCCTTCTATTGCCCGGCCGACCAGAAGATCTATCTCGACACCGACTTCTACAATGAACTGAAAAACCGCTTCGGCGCGCCGGGCGACTTCGCCCAGGCCTATGTGATCGCGCATGAGGTGGGCCATCATATCCAGGATCTGGAGGGCACGCTCGCCAATGTGCGCCAGGCGCAGCAGCAGCTCGGCACGACGAAGGCCAATGCGCTGCAAGTGAAGGTGGAACTCCAGGCCGATTGCTATGCCGGCGTGTGGGCCGCGCGCACTGGCCTCATGGAACCGGGCGACATGGAGGAAGGGCTGCGCGCAGCGCGCGCCATCGGCGACGATACGCTACAGGCTCAGGCGGGCCAGAAGCCCATGCCCGACAGCTTCACCCACGGCACCAGCGAACAGCGCATGGGCGCTCTGCGACGCGGACTGGAAAACGGCGATCCTGCCGCCTGCGGGGTTTACGGAGCAGCCGGCTGAACGCCTGCCGCACCGCCGAGTCGCGATTCGGATGGGGCACGATGTGGCCAGTGTCCCAAAGGCAGGGTCAATCCCGGCGAGTGGCATAAATGCGTCAGTGCTCGTACGGAAAATGCGCACAGTCCCGAGCGCAGTGCAATATTCTTATGCGCGCGCGTGCAATATCTCTTTTGCAGAAATGGCGCAGTGAAATGCAGGCATTGCGCCGAGCGCGCCGCTCGCTTCGATTTTTATGCCTAGAAATCAACATTTTATTTTCATGATGCAAAAAATGCATGCAATCTGAAGCATTTCGCACTTGCAGCAAATTTACATTTTGCTAAATGGGAGAGGCCTTTCAGGCATCCTCTCCTAAGACTCAAGGGCCGGCCTTTTTATGAGGTCGGCCTTTTTTTTTGCTCAAAATTGAACTACCAACCCCTGTCGCTAGCGCAAATATAAGGAATATTGAGGAGAGGTGCCGCCGGTGAAAGCCCGGCACGCGCCAAGCGACCGCGGAGGATCGAGCGCCTCGAGGCTGCTCTCCTCCGTGTCCTTTTTCCGGAAAATCTATTTTTGATACGCGGCCGCCTGAGCGGGACGGGGCTGCGTTGCCGGCCGCTGCGGGTCGGGCATCATGAATATGGTGCGCAACCGGCGGCGACTTCCCTTTCACCGCCCGTGCGTGCCGGGTACGTCCCGAGGTAGCGCCGAAATGCGCAGCGACGGCCATATCGAAGCATCTCGACGTTGTGTGGCGTCCTTCGATACGCCGCTTCGACGGGCTAGCGGCTACTCAGAGCCTGCCCGGCGAAGACCGGAGACGAACGGTGCGGAAATTGAGCAAGAGTTGATCCTGCCCCCTTCCCGGCCGGCTGCCATCCCGAGCTGCAACCCTATCGCTTCAGGCTCGCGGGATGGTTGATATAGCGCAGGTAGAGCGGCACCTTGCTCTCCTGCCCACTGCTCACGGGCTTGCGGGCACGCTGGGGGTCGATGGCGCGATCGAAGGCGAAGCCGATACGCATGCCGTCCACCCAAGCCACGCGGCCCGCGACCGGGCCGATGCCGCGCAAGTCGAAGACGAGCCGATCGTCCACCAGGAACGCCAGGGCGCAATCGGCCATCAGACCCGTCGCCGAGAGATTGCGGACCTTGGCATTGCCGCCGGCCTCGCCCGTCTCGCGAATGACCTCGGCGAGCAGGAAGAGGCTGTCCCTCTTCGCCCGCTCCGGTGAACTGGATGCGACCTGACCGGCGTTTTCGTTGGAATCGGAGTCCGCCATGCGACGAGCCTAGCAGAATAGCGTGCAGTAAACCTTAACCCTTTTCCGCTGCGGATCAGGGCCTGCGCGGCGGGGCGGGCGGCAGATAACGCACATAGAAGGGAATGTCCTTGCTCGGATCAGTGCCCACGGGCTTGCGGGCGAGGCGCGGATCGACTTCCCGATCGAACAGCACGCCGACGCGCAGCCCCCTGGCCCAGACGACACGGCCGCTCACCTGACCAATGCCGCGCAGGTCGAAGACGACGCGCTCGCCCACGCGCAGCATGATCTTGCATTCGGCCATCAGCCCGGCCGCGGAGAGATTGCGCACGCGCGCCTCGCCGCTCGCGCCGCCGCGCACCCGCGCCACATTGGTCAGCAGGAAGAGGCTGTCGCGCACGGCGCGCTGCTTCTCCCAGGCGGCCACGGGCGCGACCTGGGCAGGCGCCGGCGGGGCGGCGGGCTGGGCCATGACCAATCGCGCAAATCCGGGGCTTCCGAGCAGATGAGCGAGACGGGGATTCATGGCGTCAATCGTCCCGGGAGACTTTTTCCTGCCGCTCGTGGCGCTCCTGCGCCTCCACGGTCATGGTGGCGATGGGGCGCGCCTCCAGGCGGCCGAGCGAGATGGGCTCGCCGGTCACTTCGCAATAGCCATATTCACCCTCATCGATGCGGCGCAGGGCCGCGTCGATCTTGGAAATGAGCTTGCGCTGGCGGTCGCGCGTGCGCAGCTCGATGGACCAATCGGTCTCGCTCGAGGCGCGATCGTTGAGATCGGGCTCGCGCAGCGGCTCGGACTGGAGCGTGGCCAGCGTGCCTTCCGCCTCGGCCAGGATCTGCTTCTTCCAGTCGATGAGGCGGCGCCGGAAATATTCCAGCTGCAGCGGCCCCATGAATTCCTCGTCGGACGATGGCCGGTAACCGTCGGGCAAGTCCGCCCGGACAGCTTGAGCCCCGCCATTCTTGTCAGCAGCCGAATCCGCAACCGAGGCCATTCAACTCTCCAGTATTCAACCGAAAACCGCCTCTAACCAGACCAGCCGCGGCGACCCGACTGGCCGGGCCTATACTGCCCGCGCCCTAGCGAAACAAGTGCCCGCGCAAGCGGACCGTCTCGCCGCGCCACGCGGGCCGGACAAAGGCCTATGCGCACATCATGGTTACGAATTTGCCCGGCTTAACCTTGTCACAGCCTGAACGCGCCGGGGCTTGGCGCTTGATCGCTCCGGGGAGGCGAGGCATAGGCTGGCGCCATGCATGACATCAAAGCCATTCGCGAGAATCCCGCCGCTTTCGATGCCGCGCTCGCGCGCCGGGGGCTGGAGCCGCTTGCCGCCGCGATCGGCGAGGAAGATGTACGCTGGCGCGCCGTTTCCACCGCCATGCAGGAGGGCCTCGCACGCCGCAACGAAGCGAGCAAGCTCATCGGCGCAGCCATGGGCAAGGGCGACAAGGACACTGCCGAAGCACTCAAGGTCGAAGTGGCGGAACTGAAGGCGAAGCTCCCGGAGCTGGAGGCGCAGGAAAAAGCCCTGGCCGACGCCGTGCAGAGCCGCCTTGCCGCTATCCCCAACTTGCCCGCCGACGACGTGCCGCAAGGCGCGGACGAGACGGGCAATGTCGAGGCGCACCGCTGGGGCACGCCCCGCACTTTCGACTTCACACCGCGGGACCATGCCGATTTCGGCCCGGCGCTCGGCCTCGACTTCGAAGGCGCGGCCGCCATGTCCGGCGCACGCTTCGCGGCGCTGCGCGGGCAGATGGCGCGCCTGCATCGCGCGCTCGCGCAGTATATGCTGGATCGGCAGACGGGCGAGCGCGGCTATGAGGAAGTCAATCCGCCGCTGCTGGTGCGCGGCGAGGCGCTGTTCGGCACCGGACAGCTCCCCAAATTCGCCGAGGATCTCTTCCAGACCACGGACGGACGCTGGCTCATCCCCACCGCCGAAGTGAGCCTCACCAATCTGGTGCGCGAGCAGATCCTGCCCGAGAGCGCGCTGCCGCTGCGCTTCACTGCGCTGACGCCCTGCTTCCGCTCGGAGGCCGGCGCCTCGGGCCGCGACACCCGCGGCATGATCCGCCAGCACCAGTTCAACAAGGTCGAGCTGGTCTCCATCACCACGCCCGAGCAGTCCAACGACGAGCACGAGCGGATGGTGAACTGCGCCGAGGAAGTCCTGAAGCGGCTGGGCC
>CBIMKI010000006.1:0-26106 GCA_966244395.1 uncultured Sphingobium sp.
TTCGTCGAGCGATTCGACCGCCGCCGACAGATCTGGCGGGAAATCGGCCTGCTATCGCCCGTTCCAGCGCCAAGGGTGTGCCGCTCTTCCTGATCGGCGTGGATGGCCTGAAGGCGCAAATCCTGACGCGGCTGGCACGCGGCCGGACAATTCGCTTCAGTCAATCACTGGAGCCGGTCTATTTCGAGCAAGTAGCCAGCGAGAGGCGGGTTGTGCGGTATGTGCGCGGCCAGCCCTTCCGCCGCTTCGAGCGAATCCCCGGCAAGCGTGCGGAAGCTCTGGACTGCCTTGTTTATGGCATGGCGGCGCGTCAGCTTGTCACGGTGAACCTGGACCGCCGCGAAGCGGAGCTTGCGAGTGTGGCGGCTTTGCCGTCCGCCGTTCCGCCTGTGGTGCGCTCTAAATGGATGAGCGGCTAGTTTTCGACGACTTCACCCACTTCAGCGGGCGGGACTGGCACAGTAGTCGTTTCCCTTATCAACCGATCAAGCACGCGCAATTCTGATGCACGAATGGCGTTTCCTAAGTGCATCATAGATGCGACTTCCACCCGAGGCATGTGCGAGAGGACGATTCTGCCATCATTCGAGATGAGCGGACCAGAATAAAGGATTCCCACGAGCTTAATGCGTTGCGTGCCCATGTTATAGGTGTTGGCTTTTCGGTCCAAATACCCGTTTCTATCATAGATGAAGATAGGTGAGCCTGATGATCCAGGAAAGCAGGCCATGTCCACCATGAACTCCGGCTTTCCATTATAATCTTTGCCAAGCGACGTGGCTGTAATTCCTCGCCTCGATATGGGAAGATTGTTTACTTCGTCGGCCAACCCGTTTGGGCATCCGATCATGGTAACTTCCTCTAAGGCGTCGAAATACGGCCAGTCGTCATCTTCAGGAACAAGGCTCATATCCAAGTGCCGAAAGAAGATCGTCTTCCCCTGCGATTCAGCCTGGCGGATTATGTCAGCATAGGCGAAGGCACATAGGTCAATGTCAGGGTTTGGATGCCAAAATGGCACTCCGCCGGAAATGTCAAAATTGCAGTCAACATATTCGCCTGTTGGCTGGTCATCCTTACCGAAGTGCAGGCGGGCACGGATCATATCGGCTCCGTTCACCACATGCTTGTTTGTGACGATACACGGAACGATTTGATTTCCGTCTTGGGCAAACGCGAACATGAATCCGGTGCCCGTGCTTGTGGGCGTTCCGCCCTTAAAGGCGATCAGCTTGATTGTGGTATAAAGCAGGTTTTCAGCTAGCGTCATTGCAGGCACGGCAGTTCCCCCATTTTGCGCTCGCAATATGGGGAACGTCCGGAGAACATTCAACGGCAGGAAGTAACTTCCGTTAGCCGCTAACAGTCAGCGCGCAATACCAGCAAAAGGCAGCGAAGGCCGCGCCCATCCATAGCGTGATTTTGATTCCGCGATGCGCCGCCGCGCGATTGCTCGCCATGCGGTCCAGGCGATCTTGAGTCATTCCCCAAGGGAGGATTTCAAGCGGCTTGTCGTTCATTGCCATTTCCTTCTGCCAGGTGCTCTGCCGAAAAGGGCGGTCAGAGTAGCCAGCAACCCCTACAAAAGTTGAAAAGCTCTCTGACCGCCCCCGCCTGGCAGAGGCTTGCCGGTTTGCGGAACCGAGGAATGGGACTGGCATATCCCTGACGATTGGAACCGCTGGCCAACGCACAGCCCTATAATGCAGCGCATATGAGGAGTCAAGGAAATCCGTTGACGCAAATCCCAGGAAATTGCTTGACGGTTTTCCGCAATGCGGTTAATCGGAGGCAAATCAACCTGGAGCGAACCCCATGGAAGACTATACGCTAACCGAAATTGCGGACCTTAATAGCCAGATTGATCGGCTATCCGCTCCAAATGCTCGCGCATTGCATCGCCGCTTTCGCGATTTCGTCACGGCCGGGCTTCTCCGACCATCCGGAGTCAGGGGAAGCGGCGAGAAGGCACCAGCGATCTTCCCATTGCATGAAGTGGCGAAGGCGCGCGTCATCGCGAAGCTGCTTGACCTTGGCATGGGCGCGAAGGCGTTCGACAAGATTTTTCGCTTTCCGGATTTGCACTCCGCCCCGAACATCACGCGCTTTGCCAGCGGACTGGAGAACGCGATAGACGCCGCGCTGAATGGCACTTCCTGCACTGTTGAGTTTGAATTGTTGAACGGTGACAGCGAAGTCCGCCCCCAATTCATATATGAAGGGGAGGGCGGACCTTCTGATAAGGCCAAAGAGATCATAGACGCCCATGATCTTGCGACGGGTAAGCGCGTCGTCGGTCGTCTGTCGCTGTCGCTGAACGACATCCTGGACCCGCTGGTCGCGCTTATCGAAGAAGTCGAAGAGGGCGAGGCGATTTCAGACCGCGAACTGAACCCGCCGAAGGCCAACTGACATGGCCACGCCCCAAGGCATCCTCTCGCGCATTGGGAGCCTTTTTAGCCGTCGCGGCTATGAGGCCGCCGCGATTGCGCCGCGCTTCCGCGATACGGATGGCCGGTGGGGCGAGTGGCGCGTCAATGGCGGCATCAGCCCTGTGCCCGCCAGTCTCGCGCTGCGCTCCCGTCACCAATATCAGAACAACGGATATTGGCGGAACGCGGTGGATTCCTGGACGGACGCCATTGCGGGCGCGGGCTTTGGCATCATTCCCAAGACGGCCACGCTCATGACGGCCTGGACAGCCTTCGCCGCCAATGCGGTATGGGGCGGCGGCACGCTGGACGGCCTCACCGTCAACATGGTGCGCGCCATGGTCCGCGACGGCGAAGGCTTTGCCGTGCTTCAGCCGGACGGCCGGTGGCTCCAATTGCCGCACAGCGCCATTGCAGGCGACTATTCCGCCGATGGCTCCAGCCACATTGTCCGCGAAGGGATCGAACTGACGGACGGGCAGGAAACGGCCTGTTACATCCGCCGCGATCAGGATACCGAAATTGAGCGGCTGGACCGCTCCCGTTATGTCCGCGTCTGGCGTCAGGATTCCCCCGATCAGGTGAGGGGCGTTCCGTGGGGAGCGTCCGTGCTGATCGCGGCGGATACGCTGGCCAGTGCCGAGCACGCGATTGCGGAAGGCATCAAGACTTCCGCCCTGCTTGGCGTGCTGCTTGTCAATGAAAACGACATGGGCGCGGCCTTCCCCTTTGAGGGCGATCAGCGCGGCTCCGTCATGGAGTCCGGCTTGGAGCCTGGCGCGCTGAAGATCGTGCCGGGTGGATATCGGCCGCATATTGTGACGCCACAGCAATCGGCACAAGCTGGCGACTTCTTGAAGCATGAATTGCGCCGGATCGCAGCGGGCTTCGGCCTGCCAGCGCACAAGGTAAGTGGCGACCTGTCAGACGCCAATTATTCCAGCCTTCGCAGCGGTCAGATTTCTCTGAATACCCGTGCGGAAGCCGCGCAATATGGCCTGATCGTGCCACAGCTATTGCGGCCGATCTGGCAGCATTTCGTGACGCGCCTTTATCTCGCGGGCGAATTAACTTCCATGGACGAAGAGGCGGAGTTCATCGCGCCCCGTCCCGGTGCCGTGGACCCGCAAAAGGATGTTTCCGCCACAGCCGAGATGCTGAAATTGGGCCTTATCAGCCGCCGCCGCGCCGTCGCGGAACTTGGGTGGGATGTTGAAGCAATCGACCAGGAAAGGGCGTCTGACCAGCGCCGAGAGGCAAACCTAAATCTCTCGGAGGAAACCAATGCCTAGATACTATGTCGATATCGCCTGCATCGACACCGGCCAGCGGCTCTTCACGGGCTGCTACACTGGCCCGATTGCGCCGCTCCTTTCCGGTGAAATCCTGGAACGTGCCAAGGTGACGGACGCAGGCAAGCGCCTGACCGAAGATCAGCGAAAGGGGGCTTATTATGCGAACCGCGCCCGCTGATATCATGACACGCGCCACGGCCGCCGAAATTGTCACGCGCCGCCACCCGCTCCAGCCGTCTTCGCTCAATGCCGAGACGCGGACGGTGGAAGTGGTGCTGTCTGGCTTTGCCGATGTGCGCCGGTCCTACGGGATTGAACGCCTTTCCGCCGATCCGGCGCATTGGGAGATTCCGGCCGATGGCGTGCCGCTTCTAGACGGGCATCGCACGGGCAGTTTCCGCGACATTCTAGGCCGCGTGCGGGATATCAGTTTCCGCAATGGCCTCATGGTGGGCACCGCTCACATTTCCAATGATGAGGCATGGGCCGCTGTGGAGCGTGGCGACCTTCGCGGCGTCTCCATCGGCTATTCCGTCTCTAAGTTTTCAGACAGCCGAGACCGTTCCGGCCGTCTCGTCCGCACCGTGGCAGGGGCAAACCTAATGGAAGCATCGCTTCTACCCATACCCGCCGATCCGGCGGCCTCTGTCAGGAGTCCAAGCATGGAAGATGAAATCGAAACGGAAGTTGCTTCCGAGGCGGAGACGCGCGCCGATATCAACGCGCATATTCGCGGCTTTGAGGCGCGGGGCGTGTCCCGCACCTTCATTGACGGCCTCATTGATGAGGAACCGAGCCTGGCAGACGCCAACGCTCGAATCCTTGCCGAGATGAGCAATCGCCAGCCGATCACTGTGGGCCGCTCCAGCGAAGACCCGGCTGTCACGCGCGGCCTCCAGGCTGAAGCGCTGGCCGCCACCTATACCGGCGCGGAGCCGAGCGACGGGGCGCGTCAGTATATGGGCTTGGGGATGCAGGACCATATGCGGCTGTGCCTCACCCGGTCAGGCGAGCGCAACGTGAATGCAATTGGCACCGATGCGCTCATCACGCGCGCCATGGGCACCACGTCCGATTTCCCGATCACCTTGGATGATGCGGGCAATCGCATTGTGCTGTCCGCCTATCGGGCAGCGGAATCGCCGCTGAAGCGTATCGCCGTCCAGCGCAACATTCCGGACTTCCGGGACATGACGGCAATCCGGACGGGTGGCCTGCCCACGCTGAAAAAGGTCAATGAGGCAGGCGAGATCAAGCACGAAACCATTTCCGAAAACGGAGAGAAGTTTCGTCTCGATACCTACGCCTCAATCTTCGGCCTCACCCGGCAAGTGCTGGTGAATGATCGGTTCGGCGTGCTTGGCGACTTCGCCCGCAATGCCGGTATCGCAGCGGCCAATACGGAGCGGGAGCTTCTGCTTTCCGTCTTGCTGGCGAATAGCAGCGCGGGCGTCACAATGAGCGACGGCCAGCCGCTTTTCCATGCCTCGCACGGCAACCTGGCCGATACCGGCGCGGCTCCCGATGTGGATGAGCTTTCCGCCGCACGTCTCGCCATGCGGAACCAGACCGGCATTGATGGCACTACGCGCATCAACGTCGCGCCGAAGTTCCTGCTTGTCGCGGCGGACCTGGAAACCGTTGGCGAGCAACTGCTTGCCAGCCTGGCCGCTATCACCGTGGACAGTCAGAATCCCTTCGCGGGTAAGCTCCAGCTTCTTGTGGAGCCGGGGCTTGAAGATGGTGCCTGGTATATCGCGGCGGACCCGGCACAGGTGCCCACGCTCGCCTATGGCTATCTCTCCAGCGCACCGGGGCCGCAATTGGCCAGCCGGGAAGGTTGGGACGTGCTTGGCCGCGAATGGCGCGTGGTTCTCGACTTCGGAGCCGGTGCCCTGGATTGGCGCGGCATCTACCGCAATCCCGGTGAGGAAATCTAAGCCATGGACGCGGCAACCATACAGGCATGGCGGGACAAGCTCTTTGAGGCTCGCCTGAAGGGCATCCGGTCCCTCCGCGATCAGAACGGGGAGGAAATCACCTTCACGTCTGATCGCGAGATGCAGGCCGCCATTGCGGCGGCTGATCGGGAAATCGCCTTGCTGTCCGGTGGCCGCAACCCTTCCACCGTCTATTTTCGCAAAGGATGTTGAAATGAAGAACTTTGTCCAAAGGGGTGACACCCTGGATGTCACGGCTGCCGCTGCCGTCGCTTCTGGCGATGTTGTGGTGATCGGCTCCATCATCGGCGTCAGCAACGTGGATGCTGAAATCGGAGACTCGTTCGCGCTGGATGTGGTGGGCGTCTTCACGCTCCCCAAGACTTCGGCGCTGGCGATCAGCGTTGGCGATGTGCTCTACTATGACGCCGCCAACAAAGTGGTGAACAAGACGGCCAGCGGCAACACCAAGATCGGCGTTGCCGTCACAGCGGCGGCCAACCCGTCGGCTTCCGTGAATGTGCGCTTGAACGGCGCATTCTGAGTCACGGTCATGGCCAAGCGTCCCGCACCATTCAAGCAAGCCGATCTAACTCGCGCGGCGAAAGCCGTGAAGGCGACAGGCTTACCTATGGTGCGGACGCTTGTGCTGCCCGATGGCACCTTTATTTTCGATCATCGGACGGAAGTAACTTCCGAACCGGCGACTCCCTTTGATGAATGGAAGGCGAAGCGTGACGCGCGTTAATCTAAAGGGGCTGAATCGGACCAAGAAGAAACTCGCGGACGGAAGCGAGCGGATTTACTATTATCTAGGGAAGGGCGGCCCACGGCTCGAAGGCGAACCGGGATCACCGGAGTTCATCGCCAGCTATCATGCCGCTGTGGAAGCGCAGCGCCGCACGCCAAAGGACACGCTGCAATCCGTTATCGACGCTTTCCAAGGGTCATCGGATTTCACGTCATTGGCAGCGAAGACGCGCGCCGATTACAAAAAGCACATCAAGCACATTGAAGCCGAGTTCGCTGACTTCCCGCTGAAGGCCATGGATGATCGGCGCACACGCGGCGAGTTCCTGGCGTGGCGGGATCGCATCGGCGTCGTGTCGCGGCGGCAAGCTGATTACCGCTTCAGCGTCCTTGCGCGCATTATTGCATGGGGCTTCAATCGCGGATTGCTGCACACAAACCCGTGCGAGCGTCCTGGCCGCCTCTATAGGTCCAGCCGCTCCGAAACCGTGTGGAGCGATGAAGACGAAGCCGCCTTCATGGAAAAGGCTCCCGTGCATTTGCGGCTGGCGCTCATCTTGGCGCTGTGGACCGGGCAGCGGCAAGGCGACCTGTTGAAGCTCACCTGGAGCGCCTATAACGGCACGCACATTCGTCTGAAGCAAAGCAAGACGGGTGCGCGCGTCAGCATTCCGGCTGGCGCGCCGTTGAAGGCCGCGTTGGACGAAGCGAAGCGCAAGCTGGCCGAAATCGAAGAGGGCAAGCCGCGCCCTCTGACCATCCTGGCGACCGAAAACGGCACAGCCTGGACCGAGTCCGGCTTCCGCGCTTCGTGGCGCAAGGCGTGCGCCAAAGCGGGCGTTGTCGGCGTCACGTTCCATGATCTTCGCGGCACCGCCGTTACGCGGCTGGCGCTGGCCGAATGCAGCGAAGCGGAGATCGCCACCATCACCGGGCATTCGCTTCGCGATGTCGCTGCGATCCTGGATGCCCACTATCTGAAACGCGATCCGCGCCTTGCTGAATCTGCGATCCGGAAGCTCGAAAGGAGGGGGGAATCTCCCAACTGACTTCCCAACCGCTCTAAGCGAGTCCGATCAACATGACGGGAAAACGGCAGAAAAAGGTGGTGGACGCACTAGGGCTCGAACCTAGGACCCGCTGATTAAGAGTCAGCTGCTCTACCAACTGAGCTATGCGTCCACTCTGCCGGATTTGCGGCGCTTTGGAGAGGCGCTGCCCTGCGGTGAGCGGCGCCGTTAGCATGGGGTATTGCCCTTGCCAATATAAAAATGAGCCGGCCGTGCGATTTCCTTGTCGCGGGCGGTGCGGCCGGCGCGGGCCGTTCAGCGGCGGCGGCCGGAGAGGGTTTCGCGGTTGCGGTCGATGTTGAGTATGATGCCGATGCACACCATGACGGTGAGCATCGAGGAGCCGCCATAGGACATGAAGGGCAGGGGTATGCCCACCACGGGCGCGAGGCCCATGACCATCATGAGGTTGATGGCGACGTAGAGGAAAATGGTGGTGCTGAGCCCCGCCGCGACGAGGCGCGTGAAGCGATCCTCGGTGCGCAGGGCCACGCGCATGCCCCAGTGGATGAGCAGCAGCAGCGCCGCGATGACGCCGATGCCGCCGATCATGCCCCATTCCTCCGCCATGGTGGCGAAGACGAAATCGGTATGGCCCTCGGGCAGATAATCGAGATGGCTCTGCGTGCCTTGCAGGAAGCACTTGCCGAAGATGCCGCCCGATCCGATCGCGATCTTGGACTGGCTGATATGATAGCCCGCACCCAGCGGATCGCTCTCCGGATCGAGGAAGATGAGCACGCGCTTCTGCTGATATTCATGCAGAAAGCTGAAGGCGATGGGCACGAGGGCGGCGCCGATGAGGCCCGAGCCGACGAACAGCCGCAGCGGCAGGCCGGCGAGGAACATGACGGTGACGCCGCCCGCCGCGATCATGGTGGCGGTGCCAAGATCGGGCTGGAGCAGCACCAGCATCCAGGGCACGCCGATGAGCAGCAGAGCGGGCCAGATGGCGGACCAGGTCCTGACCTGGCCGATGGGCAGCAGCGCATAGAAGCGCGCGACGGCAAGAACAATCGCGACCTTCATGAACTCGGAAGGCTGGAGTTGCATGAAGCCCAGGTTGATCCAGCGCTGGCTGCCGCCGGCAATGCCGCCGATAGCCTCCACGAGAATGAGTGCGACCAGCACGACGACATAGCCGGGCAAGGCAAGGTCGCGGATGAGCGACAGGGGAATGCGCGAAATGACTTCCGCCATCACGAGGAAGACGGCGAAGCGAATGATCTGCGTGCTCGCCCAGGGCGCCACATGGCCGCCGGCCGCACTGTAGAGCACGATGCCGCCGAACAGGGCGATGGCCGTCAGCAGCGCATAGAGCTTCCAGGGCAGGCGTGCGATGCTCTCGGGGACCAGGGGCGTCATTGCGGGCTCCGGGAAGATGCGGCGCCGTCCTCGGCCGGTACGGGTGCCGGGCCGGTGCCGGCGGCCGGCGCCTGTGTCGCGGCGTCGCTGGCCGGCGGCGCCCCGGCGGGCGCTTCCGGCTGGGTGGGTGCTTCGGCGACATTGGCGGCGCCAGCGGCTTCAGGCACGGGTGCCAGCCCCTTGGCGATCCGATAGGCATTGAGCTGGCGGGAGAGGCGCGCCTGCGGCGTTCCGCCCCATTCCTTCTCGAGGCCGTCGAGCTTCTCCAGCGCCTTGGCGGGATCATAGAGATAGGAGAGGCAATCGCCCGAGATCATCGGGGCGTCCTGGACGCGGGAGATATGGCCGCCATGCTCGATCACCGTGGCGATGGCATAGCGCGGCTGGTCGAAGGGGACATAGCCCAGGAACAGGGCGTGGTCGCGCAGCTTGAAGGGGAGCGAGGCATCGCGCCGCACGCCCGCGCGCCGCTCCGCCATGGTGATGCGGCGCACCTGGGCGGTTCCCGTCTTGCCGGCGACCAGGACGTCGGGCACGAGCATGCGTGCGGCCCGGCCGGTGCCATTGCCGTTGACGACGTCGCGCATCGCCGCATGGACGAGATCGAGATGCTCCGGCGCGATATCGAGCGGTTCGCCGCCATGGCCCCGCCCCGCCAGATAATGCGGCACGAGCATGCGCCCGGAGGCCATGCGCGCCGCCATCACGGCGAGCTGGGTCGGATTGACCAGCATATAGCCCTGACCGATCGTGGCGTTGACCGTGTCATAGCCCTGCCAGGCCTCGCCATATTTCTTCTGCTTCCACGCAGGATCGGGCACGGTGCCGTAGCTCTGGCTGGGGAAGGGCAGGGAGAAGCGCTGGCCCATGCCGAGCTTGCGCGCCATGTCGGCGATGACATCCATGCCCACGCGCAGGGCCATCTGGTAGAAATAGATGTCGCAGCTCTGCTCGATGGCGCGATGCAGATCGGTAGGACCGTGGCCGCCGCGCTTGTGGCAATGGAAGAGGCCATTGCCAAGGCGCATCGCCCCGGCGCAGGTGACGGTCGCCTGTGGATCGACGCCGGCCCCGAGCAGAGCGAGGCCGACCATGGGCTTGACGGTCGATCCGGGCGGATAGAGGCCCTGCAGGGCCTTGTTGCGCAGCGGCACATGGTCGTCGCTGGAGAGCATCTCCCATTCGAGATGCGAGATGCCGTCCGAGAAGCTGTTGGGATCGAAACTCGGCATGGAGGCGGATGCGAGGATGTCGCCGGTCGCGCAGTCCATGATGACGACCGATCCGCTCTGGGTGCCCAGGCGCCGCCCGGCATATTCCTGCAGGCCGGCGTCGATGGTGAGGCGCACCGAGCGGCCCGGCACGTCCGCCCGGGTGGCGAGATCCCGCACCACCTTGCCCCGCGCCGTGACTTCGACGCGCCGCGCGCCGGGTTTACCGGTCAGCGCCTTGTCCAGTGATTTTTCAAGGCCTTGCTTGCCGAGCTTGTAACCCGGTGTAATCAGCAGCGGATCGCGGCTCTTGCGATATTCCTCGGCGGACGCCGCGCCGACATAGCCCAGAAGATGCCCCACGGAGGGGCCCGCCGGATAGAAGCGGGAGAAGCCCTGTGCCGGCGCGACGCCCGGCAGATCGGCCAGGCGGACGGAGACGGCAGCGAACTGTTCGTAGCTGAGGCCGTCCGCCACCTGCACGGGCTGGAAGCCGGCCGCGCGGTCGAGATCCTCGTTGATGCGGTCGACGGCATTGGGATCGAGCTGGAGCAGATTGGTCAGCTCGCGCATCACACGCTGGCGGTTCTGCATCCGGTCGGGAATGATGTCGACGCGGAAATCCGTGCGGTTGCTGGCGAGTGGCTTGCCAGCACGGTCGACGACCCAGCCCCGGCGCGGCGGGATGATGGTGAGGTTGACGCGGTTGCTCTCCGAGAGGAGCCGGTATTTCTCGTTCTCGGCAATGGCGATCCAGCCCATCCGGCCGACGAGAAGCCCGCCCACGGTGAAGTGCGCGGCGCTGAGGAAGAAGGTGCGCCGCGTGAAGGTGAATGTCTGGCTGGCCTCGGTCACCAGCTTGCGGGCGCCCGGCCTCTTGCCCAGGATCTTCATGGCAATCGCCACCTGTCCAGCGCCGCGCAGATCCGCACGACCAGAGGAAAGAGGGCAATGCTATAGGCGATCTGCGGCACGAGTTGAACAGCCGGCCCGCCATGGCCGCCGATCCGCACGAACAGCCAGCCCGCCAGCAGCACGAAGACGATGGCGAAGGCGGCCGACAGCCAGTCGTGACGATAGTCGCGCCAGAAATGCCGGCGGCTCTCCAGTTCCAGCGCGAGCAGCACGACTGTCCACAGCAGGACCGCACTGCCAAGGGGTTGTCCGCTCATCAGATCGTCGAAAAGGCCCAGGGGCAGGCCGATCCAGAGCGGCCAGATGTCGGCGCGCAGCAGGCGCCAGGCTATGAAGGCCATGAAGCCGAGCGGTGGAAATACGGGCGCCTGTGCGACAATGGGCAGCAAAGCCGGCAGCATGGAGCCGATGAGGACGGCCGCGACAGGCGTCCCCCATATCTGGAGGGCATTGCGCCGGCGCGCGATGCGGGCATCGTGTCGACTGCTCATGGCGCGGCGGGCGGCGCCTCGGCGGCGCCGGTACGGGCGGCCGGCACTGCGGCAGCCGTGGGACGATAAGGGCGCTGCACGGCGACCAGTTCGATGCGGGAGGGGTTGGCGAGTGGAATGGCGACGGCGCGGTCGCCTTCGAGCCGGGCCACCACGGCGACGGGAATGTTAGGGCGATAGAGGCCGCCGATCCCGGAGGTGACGAGCACGTCGCCCGGCTTGAAGGGATTGCGCTCGGCATTGAGCGTGCGGATCTCAACAGTGCCGTCGCCCCGGCCATGGCTGATGCCTGGCACATTGTCGCGGGTACGGCGGACCGGAACGACATTGCCCTCGTCGATAATCATGAGGAGGTCGGCAGTGTTGGGGCCGGTGCGCAGGACCCGGCCGATCAGGCCCTCTGGCGCGCGCACCGGCATGCCCGGCGCGACGCCGCGCAAGGCGCCGATGTCGATCCGCGCGATGCGGGCGATGCTGCCCGAGGTGGAGGTGATGAGATGGGCGGCACCCACCACGTCCGTTTCGACCTCGGTGAGGCGCAGCAGGCGCTTGAGGCGCAGATTCTCCTGCTTGATCGCCTCGGCCTCGATCAATGTCGTGCGATTGGCGTCGACCTGGCGGCGCAGCGCGGCATTCTGGGAGCCGGCGCGGATATAGGCGCTGACGGCCTCGTCGGCATTGCCGATGCCCAGGATCAGGCGCTTGAGACTGGCCGCGACGGGCCGCGTCACCTCGGCGCTCGCGGCGCGCAGGGCGGAAAAGCCCTGCGGATCGGCAATGGAGACGATCAAAAGGGCAACGCCGACCAGCGCGACCACGATGGCGATCACATAGCTGGCGAAAATGCCATATTGCGCTTTCCGGTCATGACCGGGGCGCCTCTTGCTGGGTGGCGCCATGACTAGGACTCCGGTCAGGCGGTCTGCAGCACGCCGCGGAAGACCGGGTCCTCCATCGCGCGGCCGGTGCCGATGGCGACACAGGTGAGCGGATCTTCGGCGACGGAGACAGGGAGGCCCGTGGCGTCGCGCAGTTCCTCGTCCAGCCCGCGCAGCAATGCGCCGCCGCCGGTGAGGACGATGCCCTGATCGACGATGTCGGCCGCCAGCTCGGGTGCGGTGTTCTCCAGCGCGATGCGCACGCCCTCGACGATGGTGCCGATGGGTTCGGCCAGCGCCTCGGCGATCTGGCTCTGGTTGATCGAGATTTCCTTGGGCACGCCGTTCACCAGGTCGCGGCCCTTGATATGGATGGTCTCGCCCGTGCCATTGGCCGGTTTGCGGGCAATGCCGAACTGCTTCTTGATGCGCTCGGCCGTCGCTTCGCCGATCAGCAGATTGTGATGGCGGCGCACATAGGAGACGATGGCCTCGTCCATCTTGTCGCCGCCCACGCGCACGGAGGTGGTGTAGGCGAGGCCGCGCAGCGAGAGCACGGCGACCTCTGTGGTGCCGCCGCCAATGTCGACGACCATGGAACCGATCGGTTCGGTCACCGGCATGTCGGCGCCGATCGCGGCGGCCATCGGCTCCTCGATGAGGAAGACCTGGCTCGCGCCGGCATTGCTGGCGGCGTCCCGGATGGCGCGGCGCTCGACGCTGGTGGAGCCCGAGGGCACGCAGATCACGATCTCGGGAAAGCGCAGCAGCCGGCGATGGCCGTGGACCTTGCCGATGAAATGCTTAATCATCTCCTCGGCGATGTCGATGTCGGCAATGACGCCATCGCGCAGCGGGCGAATGGCCTCGACCGAATCGGGTGTCTTGCCCATCATCAGCTTGGCGTCGTCGCCCACGGCCTTGACGCGCTTCACGCCGTTGATCGTCTCCATGGCGACCACGGAAGGCTCGTTGAGGACGATGCCGCGGCCGCGCACATAGACCACCGTATTCGCGGTGCCGAGGTCGATGGCCATGTCATGGGACGCGAACTTGAACAAACGAGTGAAAAACGACATTGACTGTCCTGTTCTTGCCTGGCGTGGCAGCGTGCCCGATGAGCTCGCCCGAATGGGGGTGTCCGCTGGCCCGCCATCAGCCATTTTTGTGAGGAAATGGCGCCATCTGAGGCTCGCAGATGCCGTTCGCTTGGTCTAGTCGAAATTGAATGTCAATACGCCGCCTGCCCGAAACGCTCGTCAACCGGATCGCCGCTGGAGAAGTGGTGGAACGCCCTGCGAGCGCGCTCAAGGAACTTGTCGAAAATGCGCTGGATGCCGGCGCGCGGCGAGTCGCGATTTCTCTTTCCGGCGGCGGAATCGGAGGGCTTGGCGTCAGCGATGACGGCATCGGCATCGCCCGGGAGGACCTGCCCCTGGCGCTGGAGCGGCATGCCACCTCCAAGCTGCCGGACGAGCGAATCGAAGCGGTCGAGACGCTCGGTTTTCGCGGCGAGGCGCTGCCTTCCATCGCGAGTGTCGCCACGCTCTCCATCGAGAGCCGAAAGGCGGGCGGGGATGGCTGGTCGATCCGCTGCGACAATGGCGTGATGGAGCCGGTCCAGCCCTGCGCCGCGCCGCCGGGCACGCGCGTGCGGGTGGAAGGGCTGTTCGCGCGCGTGCCCGCCCGGCGCAAGTTCCTGCGCTCCGAGCGCAGCGAATATGCCGCCTGCCTCGACATCGTCCGCCGCCTCGCCATGGCGCGCAGCGACGTGGGCTTCAGCCTGGAGCATGACGGGCGGCGCGTGCTGTCGCTGCCGCCGGACCAGGACCGCGAGGATCGCGTGGCCCAGCTCATCGACCGCGACCTGGCGGACAATCACGTCATCGTCTCGCTGGAGCGCGAGGGCACCGCGCTCGCCGGCGTCGCCTCGCTGCCGACCTTCCATCGCGGCGCGGCCGATCATCAATATCTCTTCGTCAATGGCCGGCCAGTGCGCGACAAGCTGCTCGTGGGCGCCGTACGCGGCGCTTATGCGGACTTCATCGCGCGCGATCGCCATCCGGTGCTGGCCCTGTTTCTCGACGTGCCGCTCCATGAGGTGGACGTGAATGTGCACCCCGCCAAGACCGAGGTGCGCTTCCGTGATCCGGCCTTCATCCGGGGCATGATCGTGAGTGGGCTGCGCCGGGCGCTCGACGCGGCGGGCATGCGCGTCGTCCAGCAGCCGGATGCGGCCTCGGCGGCGCTCTGGCAGCGCGAGATGGTGCCGACGGCGATCGGCGGGTCGGCCGATGCGCCGACCCCGCCCGCGTCTTTTGCATCGTCCTTCGGCGGCGGGCAGGGGCAGGGGCAGGGAGGCTGGGCGCAGATTCGTGATGCGCAGGCCCGCTTCTCCGGCTTCGCGCCGTCCGCCCGCGCTGCAATGGCGCAGAATATTCCCGCCGCGAGCGTTGAGCATCCGCTCGGCGTGGCGCGCGGGCAGGTGGCGCGGACCTATATCGTCGCGGAGGCCGAGGACGGGCTGGTCATCGTCGATCAGCATGCCGCCCATGAGCGCCTGGTGCTTGAGCGGATGCGCCGGGCACTGGCCGACGGCGCGGTGGCGGGTCAGACGCTGCTGCTGCCCGAAGTGGTCGAGCTGGACGAGCCGGGCTGCGACCGGATCGAGGCGCGCATGGGAGAACTGGCCGAACTCGGGCTGGAGGTGGAGCGCTTCGGCCCGGCGGCGATTCTGGTGCGCGCCGCGCCGGCCATGCTGGGCGCGGGCGATGTACATGGGCTGGTGCGCGATCTGGCGGACGATCTCGCCTCATTGGGCGATGCGGCGTCCCTCAAAGGGCGGCTCGACCTGGTGGCGGCGACCATGGCCTGCCACGGCTCGGTGCGTGCGGGCCGGGCGCTCTCCGTAGCGGAAATGAACGCTCTGCTGCGCGAGATGGAAGTCACGCCCCATTCGGGCCAGTGCAACCATGGGCGGCCGACCTGGATCAAGCTGGCCCATGGCGACATCGAGAAGCTGTTCGGCCGGCACTGAGGCGCGGCGGGCGGCTATTGCGCCGGCGTCAGATTGCGGACGCGGCCGAGCGGCGGCAGGTCGCGCACCGGCACGGCGGCGATCCAGGCCTCCAGCGCGTCGAGATCCTGCCCGCTCGTCACGACGTCGCGGCCCTCGCGCAAGACAGTGAAATTGTCGCCGCCGCTCGCGAGGAAGCTGTTGGTCGAGAGGCGATAGTCCCGCGCCGGATCGAGCGGGCGACCGTCGACCATGATGTCGAACACGCGGGAGCCGAGCGGCCGGTGGAGGTCGAAGGCATAAGCGAGGCTGGCCGATGGCGAGAAGGCCTGGTCGAAACCTTGCCCGTCGAACTGCTGCTCCAGCAGTGCCTTCAATTGCGCGCCGCTGAGTGTCATCGTCTTCAATTCGTTGGCGAAGGGCTGGATAGCGAAGAGCGTGCCGAAAGTGACGCCGCCATCGGCACCGGCGAGGAGGTCGCTGCGGATGCCGCTGTTGTTCATGAGCGCAAGCTGCGCGCCGTCCGCGCGGCTGGCGGCGAACTGCGCGTCGGCGATGAGATTGCCGAGCTGCGATTCCATGGTCGCACTGGCGGGCTTTGCGGCGGACGTGGAAACCTTGCCGACCGGACGCTCCTTGGCGGCCGCGACGGCGGCGGCATAGCGCGCGACATAGGCGGCAACATCGGGTCGGGCCGGAAAGTGCTCGATCTTGGGATTCACGGCGATGGTTCCGCGCGTGTCGGAGAAGGCTTCGCTCTGGATGATGACATTGTCGGCGCGCTTCGCAAGGACGCGGCCGGTGCCCGGATCGATGACGAGATCGATGTCCGTCAGATACTGGCCCGCCGTCCCGGCGCTGGTGACGAGAAAGGGGCGTGCCGCGTCCAGCGCGCCATGATCGCAGACATAAGCGCGGTGGGTGTGGCCTGAGACGACGAGGTCGACGCGAGAGTCCAGACGGTTAAGGATGTTCAGAAGATCGCCTGAAACGCCGCCGCAGCTTTTGTCGTTGGCGCCCACGCTCGTGTAGAGGCCCTGATGGATCAGCACCACGATGGCATCGGCGCCCTGCGCCTTGAGCTGAGGGACAAGGGCATTGATCGTCTCGGCCTCGTCGCGGAAAGCGAGGCCGGCGAGGCCCGAGGGGCTCGCAAGGCTGGGCGTATCCTTGAGGGTGAGACCGATGAGGCCGATGGAGACCGCGCGCCGGCCCGTGCCGAAGGTCCGCAATGCCGTCGCGGGGAACAGGGTCCGCCCGCTCTCGGTCACGACATTGGCGGCGAGAAAGCCGAAGCGCGCGCCCTCGAAGGGCTTCTCCACCCGGCAGGGTTCGCGCGAGGTGAACGCCTCGCAGCCGCCCGATTGCATGCGGACGAGTTCCCGCCGGCCCCGGTCGAACTCGTGATTGCCAACGGCGTTGAAGTCGAGCCCGATGCGGTTCATCACGCCGATGGTGGGCTCGTCCAGGAAGAAGGATGAGGTGATGGGCGATCCGCCGATCATGTCACCCGCCGAGACGACCAGCGTGTTGGGATTCTTCGCGCGGTAGCGATCGACGGCGCTGGCGAGGAAGGCCGCGCCACCGATCGGGACGCGTACGGTCTCGCCGGAAGGCGTGACGGCTTCCACGGACTGCCGGGGCGGCTCGATGTGGCCATGGAAATCATTGATGCCGATGATCTTGACGGTCACCGGGCCGGCTTCGGGCGGCGGCATGCCCGGGCCGGTGCAGGCGGCGAGCAGGGCGCTGAGAAGCAGGGGAAAGACGCGTTGGCAGTGCATGCCCGGGGACTTGGACCTGAGATGTTGCAATGACAAGACAGGGCGCCGGCGCGCGAGAAGCGGGCGTGCCGAGCGACGCGCCCGCCCTTCTCGGCCCGCCCTTTCTCGGTCAGTGCCCCAGCGAGAGCCGGGCGAAGAGCGTATAGCCCCAGGGATCGCGTCCGTAGAGTGCGTCCAGCGCGGCGGGCTTGTGATAGAGATTGGCGCTTCCACCCAAGGTGAGGCCGAAGGGACTGTCGCCCAGCCGCGTGTGCCAGGCATAGCCGGCCTGAAGCTTGCCGATGCGGAAGGGCCGGTCGTGGAGCGGATCGCCATGGTCCGGCACCAACTCGGCATTGTTCACATTCTCATAGCGCGCGAACAGGCTGTGATGCGCCGAGAGGTCATAGTTCACCTCGGCCAGCCAGGCGGTGAGCGTGCTGCCGGGGGAGCGGTCCTTGGCTGAGAAGGCCGCCATAGCGGAGAGGGCGTCATCCGCATAATGAACGCTCGCCGTGGTGCGATGTTCATTCTCGCCGGGGTGTGTGGCTTCGGGCTCATTGAGGAAGGCATGGCTCGCCTGCGCGGTCCATTGCGGCGTCGGGGACCATGTCGCGCGGACCGCCCAGCTGTCGAGACGCGGTGTTTCGATGTCCCAGCGCGCCTCGTCCGGCTCGCGGCCGCGGAAGGCCGAGCCCTCGATCTGCCAGTGCCGCGACGAGAGGCCGGCGGTGACGACGCCATAAGTGATGTGCGTCGAATCGAACCAGTGATGGGTGATCGGCGGCTCGGGATTATGCTTCGCGCTGCCCCGGTGCATGAAGGCGGAAGGACCGATGGCGGGCTCGCCGACCGGGCCGCCATAGAGGAAGAGGCTGGTGCTTTCACCAAGGTCGATGTCGAGGCGCGCGGCCAGTTCCATGAAGAGATCGTGCGGATGCTGGCGGTCGACCAGCGGAACGCCGCCCGCCGTCTCGCCGGTGGCGAAGAGATTGGGGTAGCCGCGCGCGGACATGGTGGGCTCGAGGCTCAGCATGGAGCGCAGGGACAGGCGCGCGCCGTCGAACTGGCGCGTGCCGGAGAGCATCAGCATGGAGGTGGAATAGAAGAGGTCGTCTCCGCGCGGGCCCTTGTGGTCGGTATATTGGGCCGTGACATAGCCATGGGCCATCAGCATCCAGTCGCCTGACATGACATGGAGCCCGTGCATGCCGCCCTCGCGGCCGGGAACGCGGGCGGTGCCGGAGCCCTCGGTCCAGGGGAGCGGTGCGGCGGTGTCCGTGTTGCCATGATCGTGCGGCGGGCTGCGCTGCGCCATGGCGCTATGATCCATCTGGTCATGGTCCATGGCGCTATGGTCATGCGTCGTGTCTTGCGCCTGTGCGGCGGCGCAGGCCGTCGCCGCGAGCAGGCTCGCGAGCGTTGCCTTGAACAAGGTCATTGTCTGAAAATCCCGTCTGTAATTTCGAATGAAAGCGAAATGTCAGACGTGCGCGCGCGGTGGCGGCGGTTCGGGTGGCCGGCTGTGGTCGAGGCCGAGCGGCGGCGGCATCGCCTCTGCGTGAAGGGAAGGGCCGGCTGCGGGCGCACTCACGGGCCGGTAGAAGGCGCGGTCGATCGGCGCGATGCAGCCGATGCAGTCGTGATGGGGCGCCGTTGGGGCAGGCGCCTCGTGCCCGGCCGCCCCATGAGCCATGCCGGCATGATGCGCCGCGGCGGTCATGTCATGGCCCATATGATGCGCGGCGACCGGCTCGGGCGCACAGGCGCGGGCCTGCATCGCGGGCAGGGCGAGCAGCACGATCAGCAGCGTGCAGAGGAGGCGGCAGCGCCGGGTCATCCGTGCCCTTATCGCACGACTTCGCCCGGGATGGAAAGACATGTGCTCATGTGAGGGTCATCCAGAGCGCCATGGCGATCATCATGAGATTCTCGGTCAGGGACAGGAAGCCGAGCGGTACAGTGCTGTTGCCGCCCACGCAGGCGCACTTGAGCGCGCGCTTGTCGATATAGACCGCCTTGACCACCGAGGTCGCGCCGACCGTGCCGATGAAGAGCGCGAGCGGGACCGAGATCCAGTTCAGCACATGCGCGGTCATGAGCAGGCCCGCGAGTCCCTCCGCGAAGGGATAGAGCGTGGCATAGGGCACCCAGCGGCGGCCGAGCAGGTCATAATGCAGGAACATGGTCGAGAAGCGCTCGATGTCCTGCAGCTTGAGCAGCGCGAGCACGCACATGGAGAAGGACACGAACCATTCCGCCGCCCGGACCGTGAACGGCGCGCCCGTGGCGGCCATGCTCGCGGCGAGCGCCATGAGCGCGGTCATGAGGAAGAGCGCGACGACCGGCCGGTCGCTCGTCTCGCCCGGCTCGCTCACATGCAGGCCGAGATGGCGGCGCAGATCGTCATGGCCGCCGATGCGCTGCCCGTCGATGAAGATGAGCGGCGTGGTCTTGACGCCATGCTCGGCCTTGAAGGCATCGGTCTCGGCGCGCGAGCGCAGCCAATGGTCCTCGATGGTATAGCGATGCGACTTCAGCAGGTGCAGGGCCTTGAGGCCATAAGGGCAGATATGATCCGGCATGACCATGCGATGGATCTGGGCCGTGCGGGCCATGGCGAACTCCTCCTCCGGGGCTTTAAGCCTTCACCGTCCCGGCGTCATGGGGAGTCAACCGCCGGGACGACTTGCGGGTTCCTCGGCCACTCAGGTGAGCGGCCGGACGCGCGCGGCCATGGCGCGGCACATGCGGTCCATGGTGGCGAGCATCGCCTCACGGATCTCGCTGTCGCCGGGCGTCGTTTCCATAACGGCCTGCGTCATCGCGTCGATCCATTGCTGCGCGGTTTGCGGCGTCATGCCGCTCAGCTCGCCATGAGCGGACATGATGCAGGCGCCGGGCCGCTTCTCGAACCAGTCGCGCGGGCCGCCCGTCCAGGCGACGAGGAAGTCGGTGAGCGATTGCGTCATGGGGCCCAGGTCCGGCGCGTGCATCGCGCGCAGCTCGGCATAAGCGGGATCGCTGTCCATCAGCGCATAGAAGCGCTCGACCAGCCGCGCGATCGGGGCACGGCCGCCAAGGCGGTCATAGGGCAGGCTGTCATTGTCCATGGCGCCATGTCTAGGGGCGCAGGACCAGGTCTTCCTTGAGGGAAGTCAAAGGAACCGGCCGGGGAGGGCGCGCGCCGCATCGCGGACGAAGCGGCGCGCGCAGGCGAGGGTCAGGCTCCGACAGGCTTGCCGTCAGTGCGTGTCACCACGATTGTGGAGGAGCGTGGCGGTTCGCCCGAGACTGGCCAGTTGCCGGTCGGATGCTGGATGTTGACGAAGAAGGTCTTGAGATCCGGCGTATAGGCAAGGCCCGTGATCTCGCAGCCCTCCGGTCCGACCAGGAAGCGCTTGGACTGCTTGCTGGCCTGATCGACGTAGAACATCGCATTGTGGCCGGTCACGTCCTCGATGGAGAGGCCCGAGACGCCGGTGCTGCCCGGCACGCTGTGATCGGTCTGCACCCACATGCGGCCCTGCGGATCGATGCGCAGTCCGTCGGGGCTGGAGAAGGTATCGCCGTTGATGTTGCCGACCTGCGTGGTGCCGGCGGCGGCGAAGCCGGGATCGCCCGCGAGCAGGAACACCTCCCAGGCGAAGCTCGTCGCCAGCGGCGAGTCGCCCGTCTCGCGGAACTTGAGGATGTGACCGTGGCGATTGCTCTCGCGGGGATTGGCCGCATCGGTCGTGCGGCGGCCGCTATTGTTGGTGAGCGTGACGAAGATCGCCTGATTGTTCGGCGCCACCGTGATCCATTCCGGGCGGTCCATGACCGTGCCGCCCGCGACACGCGCGGCGGACTGGCAGTTGACGAGCACGTCCGCCTGGCTGTTGAAATTGACGATGGTCGGCGCCGGCGCGGTCGTGAACTGGCTGACGTTGCCGGGATCGGACGCGCCGTTGACCAGGCCGTTCTGACCCTGGACGAGCGCGATCCACTCGCCGGTGCCGTCGCCCTTGAACTTGGCGACGTAGAGCGTGCCATAGTCGAGCAGGTCGGTGTTGGCGGCGCGGTTGGAGGGGCTGAAGGCGCGGTCGGCCACGAACTTGTAGATGCAGCCGGGCGTCGTGTCGTCGCCCATGTAGAAGGCCACGCGATTGTTCGCGTCGGCCATGAAGGCGATGTTCTCATGGTTGAAGCGGCCGAGCGCCGTGCGCTTGGTCGGCTGGGCGAGCTGCTGATAGGGGTCGATCTCGACGACCCAGCCATAGTCCCGGCTGGGCCGGGTGGGGTCGAGATAATTGTCCATCGTCTCTTCGCAGGTGAGATAGGTGTCCCACGGCGTGCGGCCGCTCGCGCAGTTGTTGAGCATGCCCTTGATCGAGCCGGAGAGCAGGCCCGCGGCCGGGCCGCCGGCACGGTAGCTCGAATTGCCAGTATAGCGCCGATTATATTGCGAGCCGGGGACAATGGCCCATTTGCCGTTCGTACCCTTGGCGACCTCGACCACGCCGATGCCGACGGCGGAGAGGGCAATGGCCTTCTGGTCCGCACTGGCCGTGGCGGCATCGTAATTGCCGGCCATCAGGATGTTGTAATCCGGGAACTCGAAGTTGATCGCGAGCAGGCCGCCCTCGTTGACGGGGCGGGTGGTCAGCGTGAAGAATTCCATGCCGTCATGATTGCCGCCGATCCACTTCTCCGCCTGCGCGGGCGTGGGGAAGCTGCCGGGCGTGAAGGCCGCCGTCCCGGTGTCGATGGCGTCGCCCGCCTTGAGCAGCACGTCGACCTGATAGCCGGCGGGGACCGTGACAGTGTCCGCCATGCTGGCCGCGACGGCCGTGAACGCGACGTCATAGCTGACGGTCGGCGTAGGCGTCGGGCTGGGCGTGGGCGTCACGGGCGGGATGGTGACGGGGTCGTTCGAGTCGTCGGAGCAGGCCGCGAGCATGGAGGCGACGGGCAGCAGCGACAGGCCGAAAAGCCCGTTGCGCAGCAGGGTACGCCGGGAGGGATTGGCCTCGATAATGGCCTCCAGGCAGTTGGGATCGGTAAGATCGGCCTGCGCGGCGCCGCGATAGGGCGCGCGTGCCTCGTCGGTCAGATGCGACATGAAATATTCCCCTTTCGGTCGATGGACCGGCATGGGAAGCCTTCCCCGCCGGACGCCGCTAGATCGCAGCGGTCCAAGACAAGGGCATTGCCGGCCGGTTACATGTCCGTGACAGGGAAAAGGCGGTTTCGTGTCGGATCGATGGCGCCTGTGTTACGGGGCGCCGGGATGCGTGGGCGCCTAGCTGTGCAGGAAGTGCATGACGTCGCCGTCCTGCACCACATAGCCCTTGCCCTCGGCGCGCAGCTTGCCGGATTCGCGGGCCTTGGCCTCGCCGCCGAGCGTCACATAATCGTCGAAGGCAATGGTCTCGGCGCGGATGAAGCCCTTCTGAAAGTCGCTGTGGATCTCGCCGGCGGCTTCGGGGGCGTGGGCGCCCACATGCACGGTCCAGGCGCGGGCCTCCTTGGGGCCGACGGTGAAGAAGGTGATGAGGTGGAGCAGATCGTAGCCGGCCCGGATGACGCGGGCGAGCCCGGTTTCGTGCAGGCCCATGGATTCGAGATATTCGGCGCGCTCGGTCTCGTCCATGCCGACCAGATCCGCCTCGATCGCGGCCGAGACGATCACCGCCTGCGCGCCTTCCGCCTTTGCCTTCTCGAACACCTTGGCGCTGAAGGCATTGCCCGTCGCCGCATTCTCCTCATCGACATTACAGACATAGAGCACGGGCTTGGAGGTGAGCAGCTGCGCCTGGCGCAGATGGCGCGCCTCTTCCTCGTCATTGGGCTCGACGAGGCGGGCGGGCTTGCCCTCGCGCAGCAGGTCGAGCGCCTTGCCGAGGACTGCGGCGGCGATCTTGGCTTCCTTGTCGTTGCCGGTCGCGCGCTTCTGGAGGCCCGGCACGCGCTTCTCGAGGCTTTCCAGGTCGGAGAGCATCAGCTCGGTCTCCACCGTCTCGGCATCCGCGATGGGATCGACGCGATTGTCGACATGCTGGATGTCGTCATTCTCGAAACAGCGCAGCACATGCACGATGGCGTCCACCTCGCGGATATTGCCGAGGAACTGGTTGCCCAGGCCCTCGCCCCTGGAGGCGCCGCGCACCAGGCCGGCAATGTCCACGAAGGCGAGCTGGGTGGGGATGATCTTCTGGCTGCCGGCGATGGCGGCGAGCTGGTCCAGCCGCGCGTCCGGCACGGCGACCTGGCCGACATTGGGTTCGATCGTGCAGAAGGGATAGTTGGCCGCCTGGGCCGCCTGCGTCTCGGTGAGCGCATTGAACAGCGTGGATTTGCCCACATTGGGCAGACCGACGATCCCGCATTTGAAACCCATTGTCGCACCTTCATTTCATCAAGTGCGCGCCCGATACAGGCTTGTGCGCCGGAAGACCAGTCCATGAACGGCAGCTGATGCCGCCCTGCCTAGAGAGATCGGCTGTCATAAGCCCATTGCAGCAAGGCCTGCCGCTGCCTGGGCCGGCAGAACGGGTCGCCCGGCTCGCAATGCCTGACGACCTGCGCGGCGTGGCGTCTGAAGGCTTTCCACCGCGCGATCTGCCGCTGGTCCTCCTGCGGCATCCGGCGCCCGGAGTAATAGCGGCAATACCATTGGAACCAGCCGCGCGGGTCGTCCGGATGGATCCATCCCTTCTCGATCCAGACGCGCAGCGGAACGCTCGCCTTCACGCCGAAATGGTTGAGCGCGCAATCGGGCCTGCCATGCGCCAGCCGGGCTTTGGCGAACCAGGCGGCCGGAAACTCGTCCCGGCAATCGGTCATATATTTTCCGCAAAAGACGCCGAGCGCCAGCATTTCGGCCGGTGTCAGCTCGGGGCGGAACTGCGGATCGAACGCTTCCCCCTCGGGCGCGGTCCGCTCGTAGCGATAGCCCCGCTGCATTCGATCGTTGACGGTAATCTGCTCGCGTCGTGCCATGCGGATGGCTTTAGGGAAAAGGGCGCCTCATCCAAGCCGGAAAAGCCGGGCGGTCAAGAGCGGAGGATGCGCCAAGCATCATCAATCCTGACCCGCGCAGCGCCCAAGCCCTCGTCATGAGCGCTCATGCACAATGGCTGTGCAGAAAAATGGTCGGGGAAAGAGGATTCGAACCTCCGGCCCCTGCCTCCCGAAGACAGTGCTCTACCAGGCTGAGCTATTCCCCGACCGGGACCGGCGCATCGCTGCACCGGCAAGGCAGGCGCTGCCCTATAGTGAGGGCTTTCCGTGCTGGCAAGCGGCAGATGGGGAATTTCCGCACGAGGCTTTTCGAGCGTATCTACGGGAAGGGGCGCCACGCGGATTGACTCGCGCGCGCGGGACGGCGCGGCTATGGTCGCGCCATGTCTTCCGCGCCTTTCCTGACCGTCGACCCTTCATCCAAACCGGCCGCCGCGCCGCATTATGAGCAGCAGGTGCTCGACCTGATGGGGCATGTCTGGCGCCATGGCCATGAGCGAGTCGACCGCACGGGCGTGGGTACACGCTCCATTCTGGGGGCGACTCTGCGCTTCAGCCTGGCGGACGACGCCGTGCCGCTGCTGACCACCAAGCGCGTCTTCTGGAAGGCGGCGCTGCGCGAGATGCTCTGGTTCCTCTCGGGCGAGACCAATATCCGGCCGCTGGTGGCACAGGGCGTCTCGATCTGGACCGACTGGCCGCTCGACAAATATCGCAAGGCGACGGGCGAAGAGATTTCGATGGAGGCGTTCGAGCGGCGGATCGTCGAGGATGAGGCCTTTGCGGCGCGCTGGGGCGACCTCGGGCCGGTTTATGGCCGCCAATGGGTCGACTGGCCGCATTACGAACCGGCGCCCGAGGCCGGCGAGGGGCTCTATCGCAAGGCGCAAAAGGGTCACAACCAGATCGCCGCATTGGTCGAGGGGTTGCGCGCCAATCCGGGCTCGCGGCGGCACATCTTCACCGGCTGGAATGTCGACGAGCTGGATCGAATGGCGCTGCCGCCCTGTCACATGACCTATCAGTTCCATGTCGCGGAGGGACGGCTCAACGGCCTCCTTTTTCAGCGCAGCTGCGACCTCGGCCTCGGCTTCCCGTTCAACATCTTCGGCCTCGCGCTCATCACGCGGATGCTGGCGCTCCATGCGGACCTCCAGCCCGGCGAGATTGTCTGGCAGGGCGGAGACGTGCACCTCTATCTCAACCATGCCGATCTGGTGGCGACGCAGCTTGCGCGTACTCCCGCCGGCGCGCCCCGCCTGCGAATCACGCGGCGGCCCGAGAGCATCTTCGCGCATCGCTTCGAGGATTTCGCGGTGGAGGACTATGCGCCCCAGCCGCATATTTCCGCGCCTGTCGCCGTCTGAGCCCCTATGGACCAGCGCACGACGCATCGCGAGGAGGAGAGCGCGCCGGCGCGGGGCCTGGTGGAGAGCCCGGCATTGATGCGCGACCGCAATCGCCTCATCGCGGCCATCGCGCTCTTCTCGGGCGCGGGCTTCTTCCTCGCGCTGCCCTTTGCGCTGCGGGCGGCGGCGGACGTCTTCATGCCGCTGACGGCGGCCCTTGTCATTGCCATTTGTCTCGTGCCGCTGCTCGAATGGCTGGAGCGGCGCGGCATGCCGTCTCCGCTGGCCGCGCTCATTGCGATGAGCGTCTTCCTGCTGCTGGCGAACACGGCGCTGGTGCTGATCGTCGTCCCCGCCTGGGACTGGATCGCGGACCTGCCGGATCGCATCCACCAGATCCGCTCCACGCTGAAGCCCGTCATCGATTTCTACACGCAGGCGCAGGAGTTCATCGACGGGCTGGTGCGCATCGTGACGCGCAGCCGGCACCTGCAAGCGACCACCGGGGATTTCGTGGAGCCCGGCTCGCTGCTCCAGATGCTCGCGGGGGCCGCGCCGGTGGTGGTCATCAACGTTGTCTTCGGCCTGCTCACCATCTTCTTCGCGCTCTCGGGCTGGACGCGGCT
>CBIMKI010000007.1:0-25139 GCA_966244395.1 uncultured Sphingobium sp.
CGCCGCCTCCTCCGCCCCCGCCGCCTCCGCCGCCCCCGCCGCCTCCGCCGGTGGCACAGTGTGCGCCTGGGCCGTATATCGTGTTCTTCGAGTGGGATAGCGCCGACGTCACGCCGGATGCTGCCGCCATTCTCGACAATGCGGTCTCGGCTTATGCCAACTGCGGCACTGCGAGCGTGATGGTTGCGGGCTACACCGACACGTCGGGTACGCCGCGCTACAACCAGGGTCTGTCCGAGCGCCGCGCCGCGGCCGTGAAGACCTATCTGGGCTCGAAGGGCATCGGCGACGGCTCGATCACGACGAAGGGCTTCGGTGAAACGAACCTGCGCGTCGAGACGGCCGACGGCGTGCGCGAACTCCAGAACCGTCGCGTGGAAGTCACCTACGGTCCGGGTTCGGGCAACTGATAAAATCGCGTCCGCCGCTGCGAGGCGGCAGAGCGATACGAGAAGGGGCCGGTTTTCCGGCCCCTTTTTCGTGCGTGTTCGTTGGCGTGCCGGGCGCGGGGGATGCGCGCCCGCCCAGGCGGACCGGTTTTGCTTGAAAGACAGGGGCTAAAACCCGATATTGCTCCCGGAGCCGGCATCAGCGCCGGTCGCAAGGAGACGATGAATATGGCAAACTGGCCGGATCCCCGTTCGACATCAGCGGGCTTCGGCGGCGTCGCCACGGGCGCGGCGTCTGCGGAGTTCGACGCGGGCCTGCGGTCCTACATGCTGTCGATCTACAATTATATGGCGAGCGGCGTGCTCGTGACCGGCATCGTGGCGCTGCTGTTTGCGCGCAGCGGCTTTGCCGAGCAGATACTGGCGGGCCCGGGCCTGCTCAAATATGTGATTATGCTCTCGCCGCTGGCGTTCGTCCTGGTGCTCAACTTCGGCATCAACCGCCTTCAGACCAGCACGATGCAAATGCTCTATTGGGCCTTTGCGGTTGTCATGGGCCTCTCCATGTCTTCCATCTTCCTGGTCTATACCGGCGTTTCGATCGCGCAGGCCTTCTTCGCCACGGCCGCGGCCTTCGTGGGCCTCAGCCTCTACGGCTACACGACCAAGCGCGATCTCTCGGCCTTCGGCACGTTTCTCATCATGGGCGTGGTCGGTATCCTGGTCGCGATGCTGCTCAATCTCTGGCTGCAATCGACCGCACTGGGGCTGGCGATCAGCATCCTGGGCGTGCTGATCTTCGCGGGCCTCATGGCTTATGACACGCAGCGGCTCAAGAGCATGTATGCCTATGTCGCCGGCACGGAGATGATGGGCAAGGTCGTGATAATGGGCGCGCTCAGCCTCTATCTCGACTTCATCAACATGTTCACCTTCCTGCTGCAGCTTTTCGGCAGCCAGCGCGACTGAACCTGTCGACGACAAGAACAAGCGGCCCGGCGGAGGAGACTTCGCCGGGCTTTTTTTGTGGCCTGCGGTGTTCCAAAGGCTGTGACTCCATGGCGGCTTTGGGGGTGGGAGCGGCCATTGAGTGATAACCACCGTTCGCCCTGAGCGAAGTCGAAGGGCCTAGTCGAGCTTGTCGAGGCCAAGCGCTTCGCCTCCGCTCAGCAGAGCCCCCTTCGACTTCGCTCAGGGCGAACGGGTTCATTTCTCCGCTTTTGGTCGAAAGTCGACAATCCGCTCTACACACCGTTCGTGCTGAGTAGGGTCTGAGTAGCGCCGCAGACGCGTAGCGAAGAGCCGTATCGAAGCGCCGCGTTCATACGCTTGTCCTTCGATACGCCACTTCGACAAGCTCGGTGGCTACTCAGGAGGAACGGGGGAGGGGAAGTTGGGCATGAGGTCCCGTTTCTCCCGGAAGTGGCCGAGGCTGTTTCACGCCGCTCGCATCTAGCAGGCGGAGGGGGCGTCGGAGAGCGGCATTGCGGTCCGCCCCTGTGGCAGACTCGGCACTTGCTTGGAGCCCGCCCCCAGCGAAGGCCGGGAACGGACGAGGGAGATCAGGACTGCATCTGTGTGATCAGCGCATTGTCGATGTCCTGGGCGCGCTTGTAGGCGGGCCTTGCCAAGAGGCGGGCGGCATAGCCCTCGAAGGCGGGATGGGCGGGAATCGTGCCGAACCGCGTGCCCCAGATGATCTGCGCACCGAGATAGACGTCGACGGCGGTGAAGCGCGCGCCGCAGACATGGTCGCGCTCGGCGATGGCGGCGGCGAGGACATCCATCGTGCGCTCGAAATTGCCGTAGCCGAACATGCGCTCGCGCTCCGGCGCGGGCGCGAAGCCTGCCGCCCGGTTGGTGACGGCGGCCTCCACAGGCCCCGCAGCAAAGAAGAACCAGCGATAATAATCGGCCCTCTCCTCCGGCATCGGCGCGAGGCCTGCTGCCGGGAAGGCCTCGGCCAGATAGGCGCAGATGGCCGCGCATTCCGTGACCACCTTGCCGCGATGGACGACGGCCGGCACTTTCCCCATCGGATTGATCGCCAGATATTCGGGCGCCTTCATGCTGCCCGCATAATCGAGGATGTGCGTCTCATAGGGCGCGGCCACTTCCTCCAGCATCCAGCGTGCGATCTGGCCGCGCGACATCGGGTTGGTGTAGAACTGAATCGCGTCGTTCATAGCGGCTTCTCCCTCCGGCCGGACTTTGTGGCCATCCTATCGCAGGCGCGGGCGATTCCCTATCCGCAATGGCGCCGCGCCTCGGCGCTGAAGCGGCCGTGGCGCAGGAAGTGGCGGACTTCGCGATGGGCGGAGGGATGATAGAGCAGCAGGGTGTGGGCAAGCGGCAGGACGATATGGTCCGCCGCGTCCGGCAGGCAAGTGGAGGCGACACTGACCTTGCCGTCATGCGGTCCGGGAAACAGGCGGGCGATGGCCGAACCCGGCATCGCCCAGTCGCCGGCGATGATGCCGAGCGAATAGTCCATGGGGCCGAACAGCGCCGCTACATCCGCGCCCCGCCGCGTGACGAGCACGGGTGCGGCTTTACCGAGGATCGGCCGCAGCAATGCCCAGCTCTCCATGAAATCCGCAACCTCGCTCCCCGCATTGGGCGTGCCCAGCATGACGACATGGCCAAGATTGGCCGGGCGCGCATGCTGGAGCAGGGCACGGATGACGAGGCCGCCCATGCTGTGCCCGACGAAATGGACCGGGCCGTTGGCCCTGGCCGCGATCCGCGACAGGCGTGGCGCCAATCCCTCGCAGATGCGTGCCAGCGACGTGCCCCAGCTGTCGTAGCCCAGCTCGCGCGTCTCGAACCCGGCGCGACGAAGCGTGCGCCCCAGCGGGCGCGTCATGATCGGCGCGCAGGCAAAGCCGTGGAGCAGCACGACCGTGCCAGGCGAAACGCCAGCGCGATTTCTCGCGCTGGCGTCCCTGTCGTCGTCCTGTCGCTCCACGAGGCGGAGAGGCAGCTTTACTTCGCCTTGGCCGGTGCCGTGCGCGACTTGCCGCCACCCTTGCCGGAGGGACCGGCGGCCTTGCGCTTGGGCGCAGCCGGCGTGATCTCGAAAGTCAGCTCGCCATCCTTGAGACGGACATTGACCTCGCCGCCATGGACCAGCTTGCCGAACAGCAGCTCCTCGGCGAGCGGCTGCTTGATCTTCTCCTGGATGAGCCGGCCCATCGGGCGCGCGCCGTAGAGCTTGTCATAGCCCTTGGCGGTGAGCCAGTCGCGGGCGGCCTCGTCCACCGTGATATGCACGTCGCGATCGGCGAGTTGCAGCTCCAGCTGGATGATGAACTTGTCGACCACGCGGGCGACCACTTCGGTCGGCAGATAGCCGAACGGCACGATCGCATCGAGACGGTTGCGGAACTCGGGCGTGAAGAGCTTCTTCACGGCTTCCTCGCCGGCATCCTCCTTGGTGATCTCGCCGAAGCCGATCGCCTCGCGCGCCATGTCGGACGCGCCGGCATTGGTCGTCATGATGAGGATCACGTTGCGGAAATCGACCGTCTTGCCGTGATGATCGGTGAGGCGGCCATTGTCCATGACCTGCAACAGGATGTTGAACAGGTCCGGATGCGCCTTCTCGATCTCGTCGAGAAGCAGCACGCAATGCGGGTTCTGATCGATGGCATCGGTCAGCAGGCCGCCCTGGTCATAGCCGACATAGCCCGGAGGCGCGCCGATCAGGCGGCTGACCGAGTGGCGCTCCATATATTCCGACATGTCAAAGCGCTGGAGCGGTATGCCGAGCAGGTTGGCGAGCTGGCGCGCAACCTCCGTCTTGCCGACGCCGGTAGGGCCGGAGAAGAGATAGCTGCCGATCGGCTTTTCCGGATCGCGCAGGCCCGCCCGCGACAGCTTGATCGCGGAGGAGAGTACCTCGATCGCCCGGTTCTGGCCGAAGACCACCCGCTTGAGATCCGTGTCGAGCGAACCCAGCACTGACTTGTCATCGGCCGATACCGTCTTGGGCGGGATGCGCGCCATGGTCGCGATGACCTGCTCGATCTCCTTGGGCGTGATCGTCTTCTTGCGCTTGCTTGGCACCACCAGCATCTGCATCGCGCCGACCTCGTCGATCACGTCGATCGCCTTGTCCGGCAGCTTGCGGTCGTTGATGTAGCGCGCCGACAGCTCCACCGCCGCCTTGATCGCGTCGGGGGTGTATTTGACGTTGTGATGCTCCTCAAAGGCGCTGCGCAGGCCCGCGAGAATCTTGATCGTGTCCTCGATGGTCGGCTCGTTGACGTCGATCTTCTGGAACCGGCGCAGCAGGGCGCGGTCCTTCTCGAAATGGTTGCGGAACTCCTTGTAGGTGGTCGAGCCGATGCAGCGGATCTGACCACCGGAGAGAGCCGGCTTCAGGAGGTTGGACGCGTCCATCGCGCCGCCGGAAGTCGCGCCGGCGCCGATCACCGTGTGGATCTCGTCGATGAACAGGATCGCGTCCGGCATCTTCTCAAGCTCGGTGACGACCTGCTTCAGCCGCTCCTCGAAATCGCCGCGATAGCGCGTGCCGGCGAGCAGCGCGCCCATGTCGAGCGAGTAGATGACGGCGGGCTTGAGCACGTCGGGCACGTCGCCCTCGACGATCTTGCGCGCCAGGCCCTCCGCGATGGCTGTCTTGCCCACGCCCGGATCGCCCACATAGAGCGGGTTGTTCTTGGAGCGGCGGCACAGGATCTGGATCGTGCGGTCGACCTCGGCGGAACGGCCGATCAGCGGGTCGACCTTTCCTTCCTTGGCCTTCTCGTTGAGGTTGACCGTGAACTGGTCGAGCGCGCCGTCCTTCTTCTTGGTCTCGGCCTTCTTCTCTTCCTCCGGCTGCGCGGACTTGGGCTGCTCGGGCGTGACCGAGCCCTTGCCGACGCCGTGGCTGAGATAGGAGACCGCATCCAGGCGGCTCATGTCCTGCTGCTGCAGGAAATAGACGGCATAGCTCTCCCGCTCGGAGAAGAGCGCGACGAGCACGTTGGCGCCGGTCACTTCCTCCTTGCCCGATGACTGGACATGCAGGATCGCGCGCTGGACGACGCGCTGGAAGCCACTGGTCGGCGAGGGATCGACACTGCCGACGACCTTGAGGCTGTCCAGTTCGGCATCCAGATAGTGGGTGACGGTGTCGCTCAGTTCGCCCAGGTCCACGCCGCAGGCCTGCATCACCTTGGCGGCGTGCTCATCATCGATGAGCGCCAGCAGCAGATGCTCGAGCGTCGCATATTCGTGATGACGCTCGGTGGCATGGGCCAGCGCATTGTGCAGGGTCGTTTCGAGGGCAGAGGCGAAAGACGGCATGTGCGTTTACTCCTGCGGCCCGCAACCGGGCCGCTCTGCGACCAATGTCGGCGCGCGGACGGACTCATTCAAGAGCCCCTGTTCCCGACGCCGCTGCGGAAGCCGATTTCGCCCGAGGGCTCCACCTGCCTCCTCTCTCCTCACTTCCTGAATAGCGCTTCGGCGCTTGCCTTATGGTTAACGGCCCGCGCGCGCTTGGCGCGCGTGCGCTCGATCTCCGCAGTCAGGGCTGCGATACGCTCGTCCAGCTCCGTGACCGAGAGCGGGTCGAGATCCTCGCGCGACAGGGCCTTGATGAGATCACCCGCGCGCGGGCGGGGCGAGGCGTCCTCGAAATCCATGGCGCGCATGGTTGCGCGGAAGCGCGCGCAAGTCAACGCTCCCAAGCGCCCGGCGCATGCCCAAGGACTCTTGCGGGCGAGTCGGGCGCCTGCCACAAGATGAGCGATACAGGGGTGGGGAAGTGGCAATGGCGACAGCCGAGACGATGCGGGCGATCGAGATCAGCGCGCCTGGTGGGGCCGACATGCTGCGCGAGGCGCGCGTGCCCGTGCCGGTCCCCGGCGAGGGCGAAGTGCTCGTCGCGGTCGAGGCGGCGGGCGTCAATCGGCCGGACGTGCTCCAGCGGCGCGGCCTCTATCCGCCGCCGCCCGGCGCATCGCCCTTGCCCGGGCTGGAAGTGGCCGGACGCATCGTGGCAGCCGGGCCGGGCGTCGACCCCGATGCAGTCGGCCGCCGGGCGTGCGCGCTGGTCGCTGGCGGTGGCTATGCCGAATATGTCGCGGTGCCCCATGCGCATTGCTTCCCGATGCCTGCGGACATGAGCGCCGAGCGGGCGGCCGCCATCCCCGAGACACTGATGACCGTCTGGCACAATCTTTTCGAGCGGGCCTATGTGGCGGAAGGGGAGCGCGTGCTCATCCATGGCGGCACGAGCGGCATCGGCACCATGGCGATCACGCTCTGCAAGACCTTCGGCATCGAGACGATCGTCACCTGCGGATCGGACAAGAAATGCGCGGCGGCGCTCCAGTGGGGCGCGAGCCATGCGATCAACTATCGCGCGCAGGATTTCGTTGCAGAAGTGACGCGGCTGACCGGCGGCGCGGGCGTCCATGCAGTGCTGGACATGGTGGGCGGCGACTATCTGCCGCGCAATCTCGCCTGCCTCGCCGAGGACGGCCGGCATGTGTCCATCGCCGTGCTGGGCGGGGCCAAGGCCGAACTCTTCATTCCCCAGATCATGGTGCGCCGCCTGATGCTCACGGGCTCGACACTGCGTCCGCGCTCCAATCTCTTCAAGGCCGCGCTCGCCGGCGAGATCCGCGACACCGTCTGGCCGCTGTTCGCCGAAGGCGCGCTGGCGCCGGCCTTGGACCGGGTCTATCCGCTCGCGGACGCCGCGCAGGCGCACCGCCGCATGGAAGCGGGCGCGCATTTCGGAAAGATCGTGCTCAAGGTGGCGTGAACCGAGTGCCCTTTCGCGGAGCGGCCGGTCAAAAACCCCGCCGCGTTTCATTTCGATGGATGCCTGAGACTTTTCCGCCTGTCATGTCGCGATTAGGCTTGGGAAAAGGCAGGAGAAGCTCCGCGTGAAATTCGGCATATTCGATCATCTCGATGCCAATGGCATGGCTATCGGTGCGCAATATGCGCATCGCCTGGCGCTGGCCGAACGCTATGACGCGCTGGGCTATCATGGCTATCATCTGGCCGAGCATCACGCGACGCCGCTCGGCACGGCCCCTTCTCCCGGCCTGTTTCTCGCCGCCTTGTCCCAACGGACGACGCGCCTGCGCTTCGGGCCGATGGTCTATCTGCTGCCGCTCTATCATCCGGTCCGCCTGATCGAGGAGATTGGCATGCTCGACCAGCTGAGCGGCGGCCGCCTCGAGTTCGGCGTGGGCCGGGGCGGGCAAAGCGCGGAGCATGAGCGCTTCGGCCTCGATCCCGCCGAACTCGACGCGCGCTTCGCCGAATGTTTCGACGTGCTGATGAAGGGCCTCTCGGGCGAATGCTTCGGCCATGAGGGGCGCTTCGTCAGGATACCCGATACGCCGCGGCTCGTGAGGCCCATCCAGCAGCCGCATCCGCCGATCTGGTACGGCACCGGCAATTCCGAGCGGGCCGACTGGGCCGCGCAGCGCGGTATCAACCTCGCCAGCCATCTTCCCGATGCGCGCACGCGCGCCATTGCCGACGCCTTCGCCGAGGCGCTGGAGCGCCATGGCCGCGCGGGCGCTGGACGCCCTTTCATGGCCGTTGCGCGCCAGCTCGTCGTTGCGCCCACCGATGCCGAGGCCGAGCGTATCGCCGAGCGGGCCTGGCGGCGTCTGGCGACGAGCTTCAACTGGCTGGTCAACTGGCTCGGCCGGCCCGCCTTTCCCTTCCCGTCCGAATTCGCCGCCGCGCGCGCGGTGGGCATGGCCTTTGCCGGCTCGCCCGCATCGGTGCGCGACTGGGTGGCGCGCACGCGCGAGGCAGCGGGCATCGATTATCTGCTGGTCGAACAGGTCTTCGGCGACATGACCCATGAGGAGGCGCTGATGGGCGTGGAGCTGTTCGGGCGGGACGTGATGCCGGCCTTCACAGCGGGCTGAGCTGGCCGGACATGACGTAAATCCGTCATGTCCTGAGAAAAACTGTCATATAAAGCGGCTAGAGGCGCGGGCGGGAAACAGCGGGACGCACCAGCCTCATGAATGCGATCAGTTCGATTTCGCCCGAGCGCGCTGCCGGCAAGAGCGGCGCGCGCCGCCACTTTCGCACGATCTGGATCAGCGACATCCATCTCGGCACCCGTGGCTGCAATGCCGAGATGCTGATCGACTTCCTCGACAATGTCGACAGCGATATCCTCTATCTGGTCGGCGACATCATCGACGGCTGGCAGCTCAAGAAGCGCTTCTTCTGGCCGACCACTCACAACGACGTGGTCTGGCGCATCATGAAGCGGGCGCGGCGCGGCACGCGGGTCATCTACATTCCCGGCAATCATGACGAGCTTTGCCGGCAGTTCACGGGCCTCAACTTCGGCGGCGTCGAGATCCGCCGCAAGATGATCCACACCACTGCGGACGGGCGCAAGCTGCTCGTGCTGCACGGCGACGAGTTCGACGCAGTGATGCTGGCGCATCGCTGGCTCGCGCTGGTGGGTGATGCGGCCTACACCGCGCTGATGGCGCTCAACCGCCATGTGAACCGCGTGCGCCAGTGGCTCGACATGCCTTATTGGTCGCTCTCGAAAATGGCCAAGCACAAGGTCAAGAACGCGGTCGCCTTCATTTCGCGTTTCGAGGAAGTGGTGGCGCACGAGGCGGGTCGCCGCCATGTCGACGGCGTGGTCTGCGGCCACATCCACACCGCAGAGATCCGGGAATTCGGGGCCGTCACTTATTATAATGACGGCGACTGGGTGGAAGGCTGCACCGCGCTGGTCGAGCATCATGACGGGCGGATGGAGATCCTCCACTGGGCCGAGGAGATCAAGGCGCGGGGCGAACGCGGGGCGGGCAATGCCACGGCCATTGAGCTTGCGGCCTGACCCGATGACGCGCGCGGCGGGGCCGCTGACGGACTCTGCCATGCCCATGCGCATCGCGATCGTCACTGACGCCTGGTCGCCGCAGATCAACGGCGTGGTGCGCACGCTCCAGTCGGTGCGCGCGCAGCTGGAAGCGATGGGACATGCCGTCGAGGTGATCGGGCCGGACCGGTTCATGACGCTGCCATGCCCGACCTATCCCGAAATCCGTCTCGCCATGGTCGCGCCGCGTACGGTCGGCCGGTTGATCGAGGCCTTCGCGCCGGACGCCATCCATCTGGCGACCGAAGGGCCGCTTTGCCTCGCGACGCGCCAATGGTGTCTGCGCCGGGGCCTGGCCTTCACCACTGCCTATCACACCAATTTCCCGGACTATGTGGCAAGCCGCACGGGGCTTTCGGCCGGCTGGTTCTGGCCCTATTTTCGCTGGTTTCATCGCCCCGCGCGCGCCGTGCTGGCGTCCACCCCCTCGATCCGCGCCGGGCTCAACCGCGCCGGAATCGGCCAGACCCATCATTGGGGGCGGGGCGTGGACATCGCGCTGTTCAAGCCCGAGGGAGCGATGCACCCCGCCTTCGCGGACCTGCCCCGCCCGATTCTGCTGCATGTCGGCCGCGTCGCGATCGAGAAGAATATCGAAGCTTTCCTGTCCCTCGACCTGCCTGGCAGCAAGGTCGTCGTGGGCGCGGGGCCTGCACGCGCCGCGTTGCAGGCGCGCCACCCCCAGGCGCATTTCCTCGGCCTCCTCCAGGGCGAGGCGCTGGCGAGCGCCTATCGCGGTGCCGACTGCCTGGTCTTCCCCAGCCGCACGGACACCTTCGGCCTCGTCATGATCGAGGCGTTGGCCAGCGGCACGCCCGTCGCCGCCCATCCGGTGATGGGCCCGGTCGACATATTGGACGAGCACGTGGGTGCGATGGACGATGCGCTGGACCGGGCCGTCACGCGGGCACTGACGCTCGACCGGGCGGACTGCGCCGCCTTCGGCCGCCGCTTCACATGGGAGCGCAGCGCGCGCGAATTTCTCTCCAGCCTGCATGTCCTCCATGGCGAAGCGGTCTTCCGCGCCGCGTGAGAAGCGCGCGGCATATTGCTCTCCAGCCTGGATTGCAGTAAGTCCCATGCTGATCGAGGCCGCTCCGCAAGGGGCGGCCCTTATCATTTTCGTGTCATTCCGACCGACAGGAGACGATCCGTGGCCCAGCCACTCATGCCCCACGCGACGGCCAGCTGGCTGGTCGACAATACCGCGCTCAGCTTCGTGCAGATCGCCGAATTCTGCGGCCTCCATATCCTCGAGGTCCAGGCGATCGCAGACGACACGGCCGGCACCAAATATACCGGCCGCGATCCGGTGCGCGCGCACGAACTCTCGATGGACGAGATCCACAAGGGCGAGGCCGATGCGGACTATCGCCTCGTCATGCTCAAGGGCCCCGATCCGGTCCGCCGCACCAAGGGGCCGCGCTACACGCCGGTCTCCAAGCGGCAGGACAAGCCGGACGGCATCGCCTGGATCCTGCGCCATCATCCGGAAATCTCGGATGGGGCCATCGGCAAGCTGATCGGCACCACGCGCACCACCATCCAGGCGATCCGCGATCGCTCGCACTGGAACATCGCCAACATCCAGCCCAAGGACCCGGTGACGCTGGGCCTGTGCTCGCAGCGCGAGCTTGATGCGCTGGTGGCGCGCGCCGCCAAGAAGGCAGGCATCGAGGCGCCCTCGGACAACCGCCTGGCCGGCGACCGCGAGGCGCTGATCGAGGAGCTGCGCAAGGAGCGCGAGGATGCCCGCGTCCGCGCCGAGGAAGCGCTGGCCTCGGAAGCCGACGTGTTCGGCGCGCGCCAGCAGGACTGAAACATCACACCCGCCGGCCTTCTGCGCCGGCGGGTGCGTCATCCATTGCGGCGCGGCTGCTCTTGTCCTAGCCTGCGCGCATGGAGAGACGGCGCTGGATCTGGCAAGATCACTACGATCATCCTTCTGGCTGGTCACAGACCTTCCCGCCGCTCACGCTTCCGGACATGCTGGCCGCATCGATGGGGCGGGCGCCCGACGCGCCTCTCATCGACTTTTACGGACGGCGCTACAGCTATACCGATGTAGAGGCCTGCGCGCGGCGCTTCGCGCATGCGCTGATCGGCATGGGTATCGGCAAGGGCGACCGGGTCGGTCTCTATCTCCCCAATGTCCCGCACTATCTGGCGGCCTATTTCGGCACGCTGATGGCCGGCGGCATCGTCGTCAACTTCTCGCCGCTCTACACGGCCGAGGAGCTGGCGCACCAGGCCGAGGACAGCGGCACGCGCCTCCTCGTGACGCTCTCGGTCAAGCAGCTCTTCAATACCGCGCGCGAAGTGCTGGACATCAGCTGCATCGAGCGGCTGATCGTGGGATCGCTCGCATCCTGCCTGCCGCCGGGGCAGCGCCTGCTCTATCGGCTGTTCAAGACGCGCGGCGAGGCAGACGTCCCCTATGACGGGCGGCGCATCCTGCGCTTTCGCGCCGTCGTCGACAATCCGCCCGAACAGCGCCTGCCCATGCTCGATGCGGAGCAGGACCTGGCGCTCATCCAATATACCGGGGGGACGACCGGGCGGCCCAAGGGCGCGATGCTGACGCACCAGAATCTCACGGCCAACGCCAGACAGATCAATCTGGTCGATCCTTATGGCGCCCAGCCGGACCGGATCATGGGCGTGCTGCCCTTCTTCCATGTGTTCGCCAATGCGAGCGTGCTCAACCGCACGATCGCGCATGGCGGCGAGATCGTCATGCTGCCGCGATTCGACGCCAAGCAACTGCTCTCCGCCATTGCGCGCACCAAAGCGACGTCGCTTCCCGGCGTGCCAACCATGTTCCAGGCCCTGCTCGACCATCCGGGCCTCGCGCGCGCCGATCTCTCTTCCCTGCGCGTCTGCATTTCCGGAGGCGCTCCGCTCTCACTCGCACTCAAGGAGCGGTTCGAGGCGGCGACGGGATCGAGGCTGGTCGAGGGCTATGGGTTGACCGAGAGCAGCGGCGTCGTCTCCGTCAATCCCTATGACAAGCCCGGCAAGCAGGGGACGATCGGCCAACCGCTGCCCGGCACGCGCATCAAGCTCCGGCACCGCGACGATCCCCGCAAGGCGGCCCCGCCCGGCGAGCCGGGTGAGATCGCCGTCTCCGGCCCGCAGGTCATGCGCGGCTACTGGCACAATCCGGCCGCGGACAAGGATGTGTTCGTGCTCGGCTATCTGCGCACGGGCGATGTCGGCACCATCGACGAGGACGGCTATGTGAGCGTCGTCGACCGCATCAAGGACATGATCGCGGTCGGCGGCTTCAAGGTCTTCCCAAGCCAGGTCGAGGCCGTGCTCTACAAGCATCCCGCCGTGCGCGAGGCCCTCGTGATCGGCATTCCGGACGCCTATCATGGCGAGCTGCCCAAGGCCTTCGTCACGCTGCGGCCGGAGGTGGAGAAGCCCGACGGCGCCGCGGTCATGGCCTGGCTCAATCCCCAGCTCGGCAAGCATGAGCGGGTCTGCGCGGTCGACATCCGGGATTCGCTGCCCAAGACGCTGGTCGGCAAGCTTTCGCGCAAGGAGCTGGTGGCCGAAGAGCTGGCAAAGGCGAAGGCGCGCGGGGCTGAATAAGCTACGCGGCTTCCGCGTGCCTCGCAGGGTGAAGAGGCGGGGTTGGGGCTATATTCGAGAGTGCGCGCCAGGGCGCAACCGCACGTCATCTCCGCCCTGGGCTCCTGCCTTCGCAGGAGCACATGCTTCAGGACGCGCGAGCCAAGCGCCATCGGCGCGCGGCGGAAACCAAAACCGATGGGTTGCAGCCCCCGCCGGGCCGCATCCCGATCGCCTCAGTGGACCGTGCCGATCGCCTGATCGACCGAGAGCAGCACCACCATGCGCTCGATCTGGCGCCAGTGGCAGAAGTGGATGTGGTTGCCCCGTTCCCGGCTCTTGTCGGCGCGCAGGGCCGCTTCGATCCCGGCGTGATCGCCATAGGTCTCGATCAGGGCCGCGGCATCATCATAGCTGCGCCTGTCGACAAGCATCGGAAGGGTCATGCACTCACCTTGTTCGTCCATTCGCGCACCCCAGCCGGCAATGTCGGCCGGGACCCGAACGGACTCAATGGTCCAAAGGTTGTGCCAATTGGCCGCGCTCACGCTTTTCCGCCCACCTGGCTGGTGAAGAACATCTTAGCCAAGTCCCGTGGCGGGACAGCCGGTCCCGTTTCGGCACGGCTGGTATCATTTTGCGATGCGTGGCATGGCGCATCCATGACTGGACCGACCCGCAACCGCAACACCATGGCCGGCGGCGCGCCGCTGGCGCTGCTCACCATCGCCGGCCCCTTCATCGCGGGCTGGCTCGGCTATTCGCCCAGCATCGGCTTTCTGGCCGGCCTGGGCCTCGGCATCGTCATCGCGCTTCTCATCTGGTTTGCCGGCTCGCGCTGAGCGGCCGCCGGAGGACGGGGCGCGTCCGGGACAGTTGCGCCGGTGCGCAGCGCGGCCTAGATCATAACCATGCGCAAATATATCCTCATGGCCATCGCTGCGTTGGTCGTTGCTCTGGCGGGCCTGTTCTTTTTCCTGTCCCGCCCCGATGTCGCGCGGCTGTCCGTCGACGATCTCTCCGGCCGCGAGCCCAAGTTCGGCGAACAGCGCCGGCAGGTCATTCCCACTTTCCAGATCGCCACGGCGGTCGGCTGGGCGGACGGCGCCGCGCCGATGGCCGCGCAGGGCCTCAAGGTCAATCGCTTCTTCGCCGGGCTCGATCACCCGCGCAATCTCATGCTGCTGCCCAATGGCGACGTACTGGTGGCCGAAACCAATTCGCCCCCGCGCGAGACGGGCGGCATTACCGGCTTCATCATGGGCTTGCTGATGGGCGAGGCAGGCGCAGACACGCCGTCCGCCAACCGCATCCGTCTGTTGCGCGACAGCGACGGCGACGGCGTGGCCGATCAGGACCACGTCCTGCTCTCCGGCCTCAATTCCCCGCAGGGCATGGCGCTGGTCGGCGACACGCTCTATGTCGCCAACACTGACAGCGTCATGGCTTATCCCTACAAGGCCGGCGATACGAAGATCGACGCGGAAGGCCGCAAGATCGCCAGCCTGCCGACCTCCGCGCCCAACAATCATTGGGGCCGCGATCTGGTGGCGAGCGCGGATGGCAACAAGCTCTATGTCGCGGTGGGATCGGCCACCAACATCGCGGAAGAGGGCATCGATACCGAGTTGAACCGCGCGGCGGTGCTGGAGATCGATTTGCGCAAGGGCGAGGCGATCATCTTCGCGAGCGGCCTGCGCAATCCCACGGCATTGGGCTGGAATCCCTGGACGGGGGATCTCTGGGGCGTGGTCAACGAGCGCGACATGCTGGGCTCGGACCTGGTGCCGGACTATCTGGCCGAGATCCAGTTCGGCGCCTTCTACGGCTGGCCGTGGAATTACTGGGGCGGCTATGAGGATCGGCGGGTCCAGCCCGCGCGGCCGGACCTGCGCGAATATACGCGCCGCCCGGACTATGCGCTGGGCGCGCACACCGCGCCGGTCGGCATCGCCTTCTCGCAGGGCGCGGCGCTGGGCGAGGCTTTCGGCCATGGCGCCTATGTCGGATTGCACGGGAGCTGGAACCGCAAGCCGCTCGCCGGATACAAAGTGGTCTATGTCGCCTTCGACGCCAATGGCCGGCCGCAGGGTAAGCCGGTCGACCTGCTCACCGGCTTCCTCAACGACAAGGACGAGGCACAAGGTCGGCCGGTCGACCAGCTCGTCCTGCCCGACGGATCGCTGCTGGTGAGCGACGATGTCGGCGGGATCGTCTGGCGTGTCTCCAATCCGGCGGCGGCGCAGTCCACCGCTCCGGCTCAATAGGCACGGGCGGGATGACCATCTGGGGCCTGTTCCTGCTCGCCGCGCTCGTCATGAAGCGCTGGCCGGAGACGGCCCTGGCTCGCTGGCTCCATCGCACGATGATCGTGCAACCCCTGAATGCGCTCGGCGGGCTCAAGCGGCAGCATCTGATCCTGCTGCTGGTGGCCGCGCCGTTGATGTTCTCCTTCGCCGAGATCGGCATGCCGCATCTGGCGATGGCCGCCGCCATCGATGTCTCGCTCTATGTGGACCTGCTCATCACGGCCACGACCCTTGCGGCCCTCGACCGCTCGCGCGGCACATGGACGGCCTTCACGGCGCGCCTGCCGAGGTTGCGCCGGGCCAATCCGCGCCCGCGCCGCCGCCGGTCATCGACGTCGGTTGCGCGCAAGCCTGCCGCCAATGATGATGACGGCCATGGAGTCTTCGCTCGCGCCGCTTGAATGGGCAGGGCGCGCGGCCCATCTTCCGGCCATGCACGATACGCCTTCACCCGGTCCTTGCAGGGACTCGCACGGCCAGCTCTGGCCGCGGATGACTCTCGCGCAACTGTGCGTCGCTGCCGAACGAGTGATGCGCCGCAAGCGCCGACCGGGCAGCGCCAGCGGGGACGGCGTGCCGGCCGACCCGCGCCGCCCCGATACGCTCTCCGGCGGCGCGGCGGCAGCGCTTGATTTTTGACTGAGCGTGTCGGGCGCGGCATCGGGGTCGGCGGCGCATTGGCTGCCGCGCAGCCACTCAGCTTTCCAGCGTCTTGCCCGCCCGACCGGCCAGCTCCACAATATACTGCCACGCCACGCGGCCCGATCGATTGCCGCGCTGGGTCGCCCACTGGATCGCGGCGGCGGGATCGAAGGTGAGGCCGAGGCGCTCGGCGTAGCGCGTGACCATGGCCACATATGTTTCCTGATCGAGCGCATGGAAACCGAGCGACAGGCCGAACCGGTCAGCCAAGGCGAGCCGGTCGTCGACGACGTCGCGCATGTTGATGGGATCGTCCTGTTCGGTCATCGAGCGCGGCACGATGTGGCGGCGGTTGGACGTCGCATAGAGCCGCACATTGCCGCCCCGCGTGGCCGCACCGCCTTGCAGCAGCGAGCGCAGCGCGCGCGCATCGGCGCCAAAATCCCCGTCGAAGCCGAGATCGTCGATATAGAGCACGATCGGCCGCCGCGTGCCGCGCAGCAGCGTGAACAAGGCGGCGAGGCTGCGCAGGTCGTCCGTCGCCACCTCGACCAAAGCAAGCGGCAGGCCTTCCTTCTGGATCGCGCCGATGCAGGCGGCCACCGTGGCGGACTTGCCGGTGCCACGCGCGCCCCAGAGCAGGATGTCGTGCGCGGCATGGCCCAGCGCCAGCCGGCGCGTATTCTCCAGGCACGCCTGCTTCTGCGCTTCGATGCCGGTGAGCAGCGCATAGTCGATAGGCGTGAAATCCTCGACCGGCGCCAGTACGCGCCCGTCCCAGCGATAGGCGGCATGGGCTTCGAGATCGACGGGGGCGGGCGGCGCCGGCGCGATTCGTTCCAGGGCCTGCGCGATGCGGGCCAGCAGCTCTTTCTTCTCGCTCGTCATGGCCCTCCCTTAGAGCCTGATTCCGCGCCGGGAAAGAGCATGGGACATGCGGCTTCATACCGGGCCGCGACCTCGCTATAGGCAGTGCGATGACCAGCCGCGGCTTCGCATATTCCACACAGACATGCGCTTATGATCGCGCCGCCATTGCCGAGGCGGCGACGTTGATCCGCGCGGGTGAGCCGGTTGCGGCGCCGACCGAGACGGTCTACGGGCTCGCCGCCGATGCCACCAACGCAGCCGCTGTCGCGCGCATCTACGAGGCCAAGGGCCGTCCCTCCTTCAATCCGCTGATCGTCCACGTCGCCGATCTTGAGATGGCGCGGCGGCTGGTCGATTTCCCGCCGCTGGCCGAGCGGCTGGCCGACGCCTTCTGGCCGGGACCGCTCACCATGGTGCTGCCGCGCTGCGCCGATTGCCCCGTGGCGGAATTGGCGAGCGCGGGCTTGCCGACCCTGGCAGTGCGGCTGCCCGCGCATCCGGCGATGCGGGCGCTCATCGCCGCGTCCGGCGTCCCGCTCGCTGCGCCGTCGGCCAATCGCTCTGGCGCCATCAGTCCCACGCGTGCGGACCATGTCCTTGCGAGCCTCGGCGGACGCATTCCCTTCATTCTCGATGCCGGACCTGCGGCGGATGGGCTTGAATCGACCATCGTCCGCCCGCAGGATGGGCAAGTGATGCTGCTCCGCCCCGGCCCGGTCACGGCGACGGTCATCGAACGGGCCACGGGCGCCCCCGTCGCGCGCGCGCAGGGGGAGGGGATCACGGCGCCGGGGCAGATGGACAGTCATTATGCTCCGTCCAAGCCGCTCGCGCTCAATTGCGCGGCGCCGGCGCACGATCAGTTCCACATCGGCTTCGGTCCCGGCGCGAGCCAACGCAATCTCTCGGACACCGGCGATCTCGTCGAGGCGGCCGCCAATCTCTTTGCCGCGCTTCACGAAGCAGATGCCAGCGCCTGCCCGCGCATCTCGGTCGCGTCCATTCCGATGGAGGGCATCGGCGCCGCCATCAACGACCGGCTGCGCCGCGCGGCGGCCTGACGCTCAGTCGCAATAATATGGGTCGTGGCGCTCGCGGCACTTGCGCCGCAGCTCACGGCCGCGTGCGCGATCGGCCTCGTCCGTGCTGGTCGTGGCCCAGTCGGCGGCCTTGGATGTCGCCTTGATCGGCGCGGTCACCACTTTGGCGACGCAGCCTGGCAGCAGGAGCAGAGCGGCGGGCGCGGCCATGAGGGCCAATGTGGACGTTCGCATCATGTCACCTCGGTTCCGCCCCCGATGTTTCCATAGCGGCCAGACCGAGATCGCCAAGACGATGCGGGGACGTAGTGGGGCTCTGGCGGGCTAAGTTGAAGGGATTAGGTGCGGAAAAGATTGGGGGTGAGGAGCAACCGTTATGGTTTCTCCCATCGTCATTCCCGCGCTCGCGGAAAGGACGGGGATTGATCGGCACTTCGTTCCTCGCCCTAATCCCTCACCCGCTCGGCGAATTTCTTGCGCAGCTTCTGGAGCTTGGGCGGGATGACCGCCATGCAATAGGGATTGCGCGTGCCGACGCGCGCCCAATAATCCTGATGATAGTCCTCCGCCGGCCACCACTGCCCATAGGGCTCGACGGTGGTCACGATGGGATCGGCGAAATCGACCTGTGCCGCGATCAGGCCGGCGCGCGCTTGCGCCGCTTGCGCCTCGTCATGCGGAAAGATGGCGGAGCGATATTGCGTGCCCACGTCATTGCCCTGCCGATTGAGCGTGGTCGGATCATGGGTGGCGAAGAAGACGTCCAACAGGTCCGCATAGCCGATCTGGTCGGGATCGTAGGTGATGCGGATCGCCTCGGCATGGCCGGTGCCGCCGGCGCATACTTCCTCATAAGTGGGATTGTCCTTCGTGCCGCCGATGTAGCCGCTCTCGACTTTCTCGACGCCCTTGAGGTCCTGATAGACGGCCTCCGTGCACCAGAAGCAGCCACCCGCCAGCGTTGCCGTCTCGCTCATGCCTGTCCGTCCTCTGCTTGCATTGATCTTAAGGGCCGAGATAGGCACTCGGCCCTGATCCGCAAGCGCGGCGCTTCCCGCAACATCGTCATTGCGTGCCTCGCAAGGACGATGCTTGAACTGACCCCTAGAGTCGCAGGCCGGTGACTTCCGGCAGGCCGGCCATCAGGTTGAGGTTCTGCACCGCCGCGCCGGACGCGCCCTTGCCCAGATTGTCCAGCGCCGCGACCAGACGCACCTGTTCGCTCTGCGGATCGGAAAAGACGAAGAGGCGCATGCCGTCCTTGTCTTTCATGAGTTCGATGGGGAGCGTCGCATTCTCATAGTCGGGTTCGACCGAGATGATCGGCGAGAGCGCGTAATGCTCGGCCAGCGCCGTGCGCAGCGTATCGGCATTGGCGCCGTGCGCGAACATGCCGTGATGCAGCGGCACGTCCACCACCATGCCGGAATAGACCGGCACCACGGCGGGCGCGAACAGGGGCGCATGTGCAAGGCCGCAGCGGGCCTGCATCTCGGGTACATGCTTGTGGCCGAGGGTCAGCGCATAAGTACGCCAGGCGGTCGGCGCGTCGACCGTGCCCTCATACTCCGCGATCATCGCCTTGCCGCCGCCCGAATAGCCCGAGACGGCGTTGCAGTTCAGGCGCGTGTCGGCCGGGATGAGGCCATGCTGCACCAGCGGCGCGACCAGCGCGATGAAACCGGTGGAATAGCAGCCGGGATTGGAGATGAAGCGCGCGCGCGACACGGCCTGGTGACCCGAGACCTCCGGCAGGCCATAAACCCAGCCGGGCGCGGTGCGGTGCGCGGTGGAAGCATCGATGACGCGCGTCGTCTCGTTGGCGATCATGGAGACCGCCGCGCGTGCCGCATCGTCGGGCAGGCAGAGGATCACGATGTCGGCGGCATTGCTGGCGTCGGCGCGCGCGGCGTCGTCCTTGCGGGCTGTGTCGTCGAGTGCGATCAGGTCGAACTCGCTGCGCCCTTCCAGCCGCTCCCGGATCTGGATGCCGGTGGTGCCGGCGGCACCGTCGATGAAGATCTTCGTCATGGCGTTATTCTCCGCCTGGCCGTTACGGGCCGCTCAACTGCGTCTGCGAGCCGCGCGATCACATCGCGGAGCGGCTCGATCGTTACGGCCATCCAGTGCGCATTGGCATGGATCAGCCGCTCGGCGTCGACCATCAGGCCGACATGGCCGGGAAAGAAGATGATGTCGCCTCGTCGGAGCGGGGCATTGTCGTCGAGCGGCGCGCCGATGGCCTCGGCCTGCTGGTCGGTATCGCGGGGCGCCTTGATGCCGCAGGCGGCGAGCGCCACCTGCACGAGGCCGGAGCAATCATGGCCGATGCCGCCCCGGCCACCCCAGACATAGGGGCTGCCGATCGCGCGCTCGGCGACCGCCACCCAATCCTGCTCCGACTCGCCGAGCGGGCGGACATGGCGGTGGTGGACGAAGCCCTCGGCGGTCGCGAGGAAATCGCCCTCGATGGCGCCCGATAGACAGGCATTGACAGGGTAGACAGCGATGATCGGCGACTTGATATCGGCGGCCGAGAAGAGCGGCGCGGCGGCGTGCGTCGCGTGGCTCGGCGTCGCGGGATCGCCGAGCGCGTCCAGCGGCACATAGCCGACATAATGGTCATGGCCGCAATAGCCCCAGGCCCAGCCGCCGCGCGCGTCGAGCATGTGGAAGGCCTCGCCGTGCAGCAGTTCGCTGACCGCGCGCGCCGTCTCGCCGGCTGCACTGCGCACCATGACGCTCGTCGCCGTGCACATGCGCGGCACGGGCGCGGCATAATGCGGCGCGAAATAAAGCTCGGCGAGGGCGACGTCGGCCAGGTCCGGGCGAATGGCGTGCACGCGCGCGTCATAGCGGCGCGAGGCGCCGTCCAGGGCCACGCGCTTGCGGTTCATCGACTTGGCTTGGGGCATGCCCACCGGTTCCTGCTTCATCGGCGCCCCCTGCGCCAAAACCCGTTAACGGGTCAAGATGTGGGGACGATCCCGCCAAAGCATGCCCCGACCAGACCGAACCTAAATAATATATATAAGTCACTGATATTATTATATTTCTAACGCCCGTAACGCGCCTGGAGCAGCGCGAAGGCGGCGCGCAGGCCATAGGCCTCGCCGCCCTTGGGCCGGCCGGGCTTGGCGGCCGGGCGCCAGGCAAAGGTGTCGAAATGCGCCCAGGGCGTCTCCCTGGGCACGAAGCGCTGGAGGAACAGGGCCGCGGTGATCGCACCCGCAAAGCCGCCTTCACCGCTGTTGGAGACGTCCGCCACGTCGCTCTTGAGCATATCGTCATAGGGCGCCCAGAGCGGCAGCCGCCAGAGCGGGTCTTCCTGCGCCGTGCCGTGCTCGGCCAGTTCGGCGGCCAGCGCCTCGTCATTGGCGAAGAGCGCCGGCAGGTCCGGCCCCAGCGCCACGCGCGCCGCGCCGGTGAGCGTCGCGAAATCCAGGATCAACTCGGGCGCACCTTCGCTCGCCCTGGCAAGCGCATCGCCCAGGATCAGGCGGCCCTCCGCGTCGGTATTGCCGATCTCGACGGTCAGGCCCTTGCGGCTCCTCAATATGTCACCGGGTCGGAAGGCATTGCCGCTGATCGCATTCTCCGCGATCGGCAGCAGCAAGTGGAGCTGCACCGGCAGATGCGCGGCCATGACCAGTTCGGCCAGCGCCAGTGCATGGGCCGCGCCGCCCATGTCCTTCTTCATGAGGCGCATGCCCGCGCTCGGCTTGATATCGAGGCCGCCGCTGTCGAAGGTCACGCCCTTGCCGACGATGGCGATGCGCGGATGATCGTCCCGGCCCCAGAGTAGCTCGACGAGGCGCGGCGCATTGCCGCGATCGGCGGCGCGGCCCACGGCATGGATCATCGGATAGCCGCTCTCCAGCCCGTCGCCGCGCGTCACGGTCATGGTCGCGCTGAAGCGCTCGGCCACGGCACGCGCCTGCTTCTCGATCTCGTCCGGCCCCATGTCGGCCGTGGGCGTGTTGACCATGTCGCGCACCAGTGCCGTCGCGCGGGCGAGGCGCGCGGCCGGCTCGATGGCGGCGGGCTGGGACGTGTAGAGAATGCGCGCGCCCTTGGTGGCGGGCTTCTCCTTGTAGCGCTCGAAGCGGTAATGCGCGCTCATCCAGCCCAGGATCGCCGGCCCCGGCTCGGCAGGCGCCGCGAGGCGATAGGCGCCCTCCGGCAGCGCGGTGGCAAGGCCCGCGAGGCACCAGGCGCCCAGCGACGCGGCATCCTTGACCGCCGCCACCATCGCCCAGTCATGCGGTGCCTCGCCCGGCAGCAGGGCGTGGGTTGCAGCCTGTCCCTTGAAGCCCTGCGCATCGAGCGCGGCGCGGTGGCGCTCGGGCTGGGTGGCGATCCAGTCGTCATAGTGCTCGGCGTCGACGAGATGGATATTGCGGGCGGGCTGGCCCGCATCGGGGCGAACGAGATCGGCTGGGTCCGTCATGATGCTGGATTAGGGGCAGCGCCCTGGCTCCGCAAGCGCCGGTGCCCGGTTTTCCCGCCCTTTGCCAGGGCGGCGCGCGATGAAGACACAGCGGCTCCTATTTGGGTTTCCGGATACGGTTTCTGGGCGAGACAATCGTTGCCGTCCTACGTATAGCACTGGTCCGCAACCGATTCGACGGCGCGGTGCAGCGTGTCGAAATTGCAGTATAGAAGGAGTTGCCCCTATGCCTCTGGTCAACATGAAGCCCCTGCTTCGTGACGCGATGGACAATGGCTATGCCGTCGCCGCGTTCAACCTGGTCGACTACAACACCACCAAGGCGATGGTGAAGGCGGCCGAGGAGCTGAATGCGCCGGTCATCTGCCAGACCTCGTCCAAGACCATCAAATATTTCAGCCACAAGGAGATCGTCTCCTGGGTGCGCACCGTGGCGGAGGATTCGCCGGTGCCGGTGGTGCTCCACCTGGACCATTGCCACGACATCGCGATGATCGAGGAATGCGCCAAGGCCGGCTGGACCTCGATCATGATCGACGCTTCCGAGCTGCCGTTCGAGGAGAATCTCGCCCAGTCGCTCAAGGTGCGCGAGATCGCCGAGAAATATGGCGTGGGCATGGAAGCCGAGCTGGGCCAGATCATGGGCGTCGAGGACGACATGGTGGTGGACGAAGCCGATTCCGTCCTGACCGACCCTGAAGACGCCAAGCGCTTCTGCGATGCGCTGGATCTCTCCGCCTTCGCCTGCGCGGTGGGCACCGCCCATGGCTATTACAAGGGCGAGCCGGTGGTCGACTTCGACCGTATCAAGGCGATCAACGGCCTCACGAAGACGCCGATGGCGCTGCACGGCGGCACCGGCCTTTCGGATGAGACCTTCGCCAAGGCAATCGCGCGCGGCGCGGCCAAGATCAACATCTCGACCAACCTCAAGCATGTCTGGGTCCAGAGCTTCGTCGACTATCACACGGCCAAGCCCACCGACTTCGAGCCGCTGCGCGTGATGGATGCGCAGTATCAGGCGTGCAAGGCGATGTTCGGCGGCTTCATCGAGAAGTTCGGCGGCAAGGGGCGCGGCAGTGCCTTCCTCAATTCGCTCTCCAAGGCGGCTTGAGGGGTTCGCGCGTGGTCAAGGCAATCATCTTCGACTGTGACGGCGTCCTCGTCGATACCGAGCGCGATGCGCACCGCGTCGGCTTCAATCTCGCCTTCAAGCAATTCGGCATCGATGCCGAATGGAGCGTGGAGCTTTATGGCCGCCTCGTGCTGATCGCAGGCGGCAAGGAGCGCATGCGCGGCTATTTCGACGAGTTCGGCTGGCCCGCCGGCGCGCAGACGGACGAACAGAAGGACGCGCTCATCCTGGACCTGCACAAGGCCAAGACGAAGATCACGTCCGAAATCGTCTCCAGCCTGCCGGTCCGTCCGGGCATCCTGCGCATCATCGACGAGGCCATTGCGGCCGGGGTCAAGCTGGGCGTCTGCACCACGTCCAACCCCAAGTTCATCGATGCCGTGCTCGACCTGTTCGGGCCGGAGCGCAAGGCGGCGTTCGACTTCGTCCATGCGGGCGACGTCGTGGCGAAGAAGAAGCCCGCGCCGGATATCTACCTGCTCGCGCTGGAGACGCTCGGCCTGTCGCCGCGCGACTGCATCGTGATCGAGGACAGCCGCAACGGCCTGCTCGCCGCCACGGGCGCGGGACTGCCCACGCTCATCACGACCAGCACCTATACGGTCGACGAAGCGTTCGGCGAAGCGGTAAGGGTCGTGCCGGAACTTGGCGACGAGCCGAATGTGAATGTGCGCCTGACGGATCTGGCGGAGCTTGCCTCCGCGCATGCCGGCTGAGGGCGCGGGGACTTTTGGGAGGATATTGATATGGCTGACATCAGTGTTGGCGACGTCGAGCGCGCGATCAAGGCGACCGCCGCGACGGTTCTGCGTAACGAGCATTATTTCTCGGACCTCGACGGCCTCGCCGGCGACGGCGATTTCGGCACGTCGCTGGCGACGGGCTTCCGCATCATCGATGCCGAGCTGGAAACCATCGACAAGAGCGCCATCGGCGCCATGCTGCTCAAGATCAGCATGCTCTGCTCCAAGCATGTGGGCGGCAGCTCCGGCCCCATCTGGGGCACCGGCTTCATGAAGGCCGCCATGGTGAGCAAGGGCAAGACCGACGTGACGCTCGCCGAACTGGCCGAGATGATCAATGCCGCGGTCGAGGGCATCATGGCCCGTGGCGGCGCGAAGCTGGGCGACAAGACCCTGCTCGACGCGCTGATCCCGGTCAACGAGAAGCTCAAGGAACATGCCGAGGCGGGCACTGCCGATCTGGGCGTCGTTCTCAAGGATTGCGCGGACGAGGCCGAGAAGGCGATCGACGCGACTCGCAGCCTCGTCGCGCATCGCGGCCGCGCCAGCCAGGTCGGCGACCGCAGCTCGGGCACGCCCGATCCGGGTATTGTCGCCATCGCCACGATCCTGCAGGATTGGTGCACCGAATATGGAGTGGCCCGGACGCCCACCGTCGCCGAGCTGCTCAAGCAGACCGTCTAATAACCCGAGGGGAGGAAATTCCATGAAGAAGTTCGTCAACGATCCCGCCAACTTCGTGCCCGAGTTCATGAAGGGCGTCATCCTGGCCAATCCCGACCTGCTCGAGGCCATTCCCGAGTTCCAGCTCATCAAGCGCAAGGATCGCCCGGTCGCCGACAAGGTGTCGATCGTGCAGGGTTCCGGTTCGGGCCATGAGCCCGCGCACGTCATGGCCGTCGGCCCGGGCATGCTCGATGGCGCCTGCCAGGGCCCCGTCTTCGCCGCGCCGCCGGTCGACGCCTGCTACGAGACGATCAAGGCGCTCGCCTCCGACGCGGGCGTGCTCGTGCTCGTCAACAACTATCAGGGCGACCGCATGGCCTGGGACATGGCCTGCGAAATGGCCGAGGCCGAGGGCAT
>CBIMKI010000008.1:0-24954 GCA_966244395.1 uncultured Sphingobium sp.
AAGGTCGTCAAGAAATACGGCCTCTCGATCACCAGCCTGATCGGCAGCGCCGGTCCCGACCCAGTGCTCGCGGACCTTGTGCCGGAGCTGGGCGAAGAGCATGGCAAGGTGCATCTGCATTTCTATCCGTTCGGCGGTCTGGTGAAGACCAACGAGTGGATCGTGGACTACAAGTCCAAGCAAGGCATTTGAGCCGATAAGGGCGCCGGTCCCGCGATCGGCGCCCTTTCGGTCTGGAGCATCCTAGAAGGAAGCGGGCGCGGTGCGCCCGACAGGCTCCATCACAGAATCTGACCGTTTCCGGGTTCCCTGGCAGTCGCCCCTCGGACATGGTCTGGACGGAACACTTCTTTTCTCAGGGGAGAAACATGGCACAAGGCTCCGATATCGAGATTGCGCGCGAAGCGAAGATGAAGCCGATCGTCGAGGTCGGCGGCAAGGTCGGCATTCCCGCCGACGCGCTGCTGAACTACGGTCCCTACAAGGCGAAGCTGTCCTGGGACTTCATCAACAGCGTGCAGGGCAACAAGGACGGCAAGCTGATCCTCGTGACCGCGATCAACCCGACGCCTGCCGGCGAGGGCAAGACGACGACGACCGTCGGCCTGTCGGACGGCCTTAACGCGATCGGCAAGAAAACCGTCGCGGCGCTGCGGGAGCCCTCGCTCGGCCCCTGCTTCGGCGTCAAGGGCGGCGCGGCCGGCGGCGGCTATGCCCAGGTCGTGCCGATGGAGGACATCAACCTCCACTTCACCGGCGACTTCCACGCCATCACCTCGGCGAACAACCTGCTCGCCGCCCTCATCGACAACCACATCTACTGGGGCAACAAGTCGGGCCTCGATCCGCGCCGCATCGCATGGCGTCGCGTGCTCGACATGAACGATCGCGCCCTGCGCTCGATCGTCAATTCGCTCGGCGGCGTGTCGAACGGCTATCCGCGCGAGGATGGCTTCGACATCACCGTGGCGAGCGAAGTCATGGCGATCCTCTGCCTCGCTTCGGACCTCAAGGATCTGGAGCGTCGCCTGGGCAACATCCACGCCGGCTACACGCGCGACAAGAAGGCCGTGCTCGCCAGCGAGCTTAATGCCTCGGGCGCCATGACCGTGCTGCTCAAGGACGCGCTGCAGCCCAACATCGTGCAGACGCTCGAGAACAACCCCGTGCTCATCCACGGCGGCCCGTTCGCGAACATCGCGCATGGCTGCAACTCGGTGCTCGCCACCAAGACCGCGCTCAAGATCGCGGACTATGTCGTGACCGAAGCCGGCTTCGGCGCTGACCTGGGTGCCGAGAAGTTCTTCGACATCAAGTGCCGCAAGGCGGGCCTCAAGCCCGACGCGGCCGTCATCGTCGCCACGATCCGCGCGCTCAAGATGCACGGCGGCGTCGAGAAGGCGGACCTCGGCAAGTCCGATCCCGAAGCGGTGCGTCGCGGCGGCGTCAATCTGCAGCGCCACATCGAGAACGTCCGCCAGTTCGGCGTGCCGGTGGTCGTGGCGATCAACAGCTTCGTCAGCGACACCAGCGAGGAGGTCTCCGTCGTTCAGGAGATCGCGGCGGCGGTCGGCGCAGAGGCCATCTTCTGCAGCCACTGGGCCGATGGCTCGAAGGGCACCGAGGCACTGGCCCGCAAGGTGGTCGAGCTGGCCGAGAGCGGCACGGCCAACTTCGCGCCCATCTATCCTGACGAGATGCCGCTGCTCGAGAAGATCGAGACCATCGCCAAGAAGATCTACCGCGCTTCGGGCATCGCGCCGGACGCCTCGGTGGTCTCGAAGCTCAAGGGCTGGGAAGCTGACGGCTACGGCCATCTGCCGGTCTGCATGGCCAAGACGCAGTACAGCTTCTCGACCGATCCCACCAAGCGCGGCGCGCCGGTCGATCACATCGTGCCGATCCGCGACGTGATCCTGTCGGCGGGTGCGGAGTTCATTGTGGCGGTCTGCGGCGACATCATGCGCATGCCCGGCCTGCCCAAGGTGCCCTCGGCCGACTTCATCAAGCTCGACGAGAACGGCCAGATCCAGGGCCTGTTCTGATCGCGCGCGGGCAGAGGGCTTGATCCCTCTGCGCGTAGAGACACGGAACCCGCCGGGCTTGCGTCCGGCGGGTTTTCTCTTGCCTGTAGGCTGTCGTTCTTCGGCGATGTTTGGAGGCGGCGGGGGCCTTCATGAGAACTGAAGCGCGGGCAACGGCAGGTTCGGGGCTGGCCTGAGGCGTAAACAGCCGGTCCGATTTTACCCATCGTCATTCCCGCGAACGCGGGAATCCAGGTGCATTGGCAGCGGTCGAGCCGGATTGCCCCTGGCTAACTGACGTTTCCAGCGTTCTTGGGAATGACGGAGTGGTTCGACAGCGGCCATGAGTGGAGGGCGGCCGTGTGCGGTCCCTCCAGGGGCGCCTTCACCGTCCGCGCGGCATCGCTCGTTTCAGAACTTCGCCGACCGGATCGGATTCTCCTCGCCCGCCCGCCTGTCCTCGAGCTGCTCGTTGAAGATCCTGCGGCTCATGAACTTCCACTGACCGTCGACCTTGCGCATTTCGTCTTCATAGTGACCGTAGCTGCCGATGAGAGGCGTATCGCCCGGCCCGTTGTTCGCCATCTCGAACCAGTAGACCCGCCCCTTGGCGCGATTACCGTCGATATAGATGGCCTGATTGGTGATGAAGTGCCGCAGCCGCACCGGCTCGCCCTTGCTGTCCGTGCCGTAGACCTTGGCCACGACCTCCTTGTAGCTCTTCATTTCCTCGAAGATCGCCTTGGGTCCGATAGCCGTGCCGCGCGCCCATTCCAGCCGGCCGTCCGGTGCGAAAAGATCAGCATAGGATTGCGCATCGCTCCAATCGAGGGCGAAGAGATATTCGGCCTCGAGCTGTAGAATCGCGGCACGGTCCTCGGCATCGCTGTTCATTGTCGTCTCCTGAGATTGGCGGTCTGCAAGACTTATATGGACGGGCTTTCGAGCCGCGCCATGGCTAGGGAAGGCGGAAAACCGGCCTTGCTTGCGCAGTGCATTGCCCCTCCTTTCTGCCACGTGGCACTGCTCCGCTCGGCTGCGCGGCCGGGCGCGCCCATGACTGTCGCAATTGTTTCTAAGCACAGCAAATTGCCTGTGGAAAGGGACGGTAAAGCTGCGTTAGACCATCGCGCAGAGAACAGGACCGGGCAGCTGGGGAGTCGCACCGGAGTCAGAAACCGGGGAAGAGAGGAGCCGATCCATGGCGATCGCACCAACTGCGCAGGAATTGACGTCCGAGAGCGACAAAGGGCTACAGGGAGGCCAGCCATGGCCATCCGAGCGGGCGGGCTTCTTCGGCTTGTTCGCGATTGTCTTCGCGACCTTCATCACCTTTCTCGATCAAACCGCCTTCGGCATGCTCGCCGAGAAGATGAAGCACAGCTTTGGCATCTCCGACTTCGTGCTGGGGCTGCTGCTTGGACCGGTCACGGTCGTCGCTTATGTGATCGTCGGCATTCCGCTCGCGCGCCTCGTCGACATCTATCCGCGCAAATATGTGCTCTCCATCGGCATCGCGGCGCTCGGCACCATCATGGCGCTGGGTGGTCTTGCGCAGAATCTCTGGCAACTCGTTGCCACGCGGCTCTTCGTGGGCGCGAGCAGTTCGGCCAACGGGCCGGGCTCCTATTCGATGCTGGCGGACTATTTTAAGCCGCTGCGCATCCCGCTGGTGTTTGCGCTGCTCCAGTTCGGCTTCATCCTGGGCACCTCGCTTGGCAATCGCATCGGCGGCCGGCTGATCGCCTGGACGGACACGCTGGGCGAGACGGTGTCCTTCCTCGGCGTGCAGATCTTCAGCTGGCAGCTCGTCCTCATCATCGTGGGCTCGCCGGGCCTGCTGGCGGCGCTCATCTTCCTGCTGGTCAAGGAGCCGCCGCGTCGCAGCCCGCCGGAATCGCGCCAGCTTGTGGCGTCCGGCGCGCCTTTCTGGCGCAAGCTGATGGCGTTCATGGGCATGGATGCCGCCATTGCCATCTGGCAGCGCAAGACCGTGTTCCTGCCGCTGTTCGTCGCGCTTGCCATGTCGGCGACGGAGAGCCAGGGCCTGCCGCAATTCCGCGTGCCCTTCATCTCGCGCACTTATGGCTGGGACGCGGCGCAGATCGGCGACTTGCTGAGCTGGCTGCTGCTGATCGCCATGGTCGCGGGCATCGCGGTGGGCGGCTTCTTCGTCTCCTGGATGGGCAAGCGCTACAAGGATGCGAACATCCGCTGTACGGCGATCATCTTCACCTGCACCACTATCGTCACCATCGCGATGCCGCTGATGCCGACCGCCGAGCTGGCGCTGGGCTGCATGGCGCTTGCCAGCTTCTTCGGCCTCGCCGGCGCGCCTGCGCAGAACGCGGCCATCCAGCGCATCGCCCCCAATGCGATGCGCGGGCAGGTGACGGCGCTCTATCTCTTCATGTTCACTTTCTTCGGCGCGCTCGGCCCGGCGGTGATCGGCGGCGTCAGCACCTTTGTGGTGGGTGACGAGCAGCAGATATGGAAAGCCATCCTCATCACGGCGTGCATCTTCCTGCCGCTCGCGACCTTCTTCATGTGGCGGGGCATCAAGCCCTATCGCGAGGAAGTGGAGCGGCTCGAGGCCGCCGGGGGCTGATCCATCGGCACTTGACCCTTGCCGGGCGCGGCGCTTCCCTTCAGGGAAGAAGCTGCGTCCGCTTCCACAGCTATTCCAGGGAATCAGAATGACCAGCTATCCTTCGCTCCACATGATTATCGACGGGGAACGGGTGAGCGGCGGTGGCCGCCGTACGCAGAGCATCGTCAATCCCGCGACCGGGGAGACGCTCGGCGATCTTCCGCTCGCCGAGGCAGCCGATCTCGATCGCGCGCTGGAGGTGGCTCAGCGCGGCTTCATTCGCTGGCGGGATTCGACTGCGCAGGAGCGCGCCGCCGTCCTCTCCGGCGCCGCGCGGCTGATCGTCGAGCGCCAGGACGAGCTGGCCCGTCACGCCACGATGGAGGAGGGCAAGACCCTCGCCGAGAGCCGCATCGAAGTGATGATGGTGGCGGGCCTCTTCAATTTCTACGCTGGCGAGGTCTCGCGCCTCTATGGCCGCACGCTCGTCCGTCCGGCGGGCATGCGCTCGACCGTCAGCTATGAGCCGGTCGGCCCCGTCGCGGCCTTCGCGCCCTGGAACTTTCCGCTCGGCAATCCCGGCCGCAAGCTCGGCGCGCCGATCGCGGCGGGCTGCTCGGTCATCCTCAAGTCCGCGGAAGAGACGCCCGCCTCCGCGCTCGGTATCCTCCAGACGCTGCTCGACGCGGGCCTGCCCAAGGAGGTGGCCCAGGCCGTGTTCGGCGTGCCGGACGAGGTCTCGCGGCATCTGCTGGCGTCGCCGATCATCCGCAAGCTGAGCTTCACCGGTTCCACCGTGGTGGGCAAGCACCTCATGAAGCTCGCCGCCGACGATATGAAGCGCACGACGATGGAGTTGGGCGGCCATGGTCCGGTGCTGGTGTTCGACGATGTGGATGTCGACCATGTGCTCGATGTCGTGGTGCCGGCCAAATATCGCAATTGCGGGCAGGTCTGCGTCTCGCCCACGCGCTTCATCGTGCAGGAGCGGATTTTCGATCGCTTCCGCGAGGGTTTCGCGCAGCGCGCCAAGGCGCTCAGCGTCGGCAATGGCCTGGAGGCCGGCAATCAGATGGGTCCCATGGCCAATCCGCGCCGGCCCGACGCCATGGAGCATCTTATCGGCGGCGCCGTGAAGGCAGGCGCGAAGCTCCACACGGGCGGCGAACGCCTGGGCAATCAGGGCTTCTTCTATGCGCCTTCGGTGCTGAGCGAAGTGCCGCTCGATGCCGAGATCATGAACACCGAGCCCTTCGGCCCGGTCGCCCTGGTCAATCCGTTCCGCGATGCCGACGCGATGCTGGCCGAGGCGAACCGCCTGCCATACGGCCTTGCAGCCTATGCCTGGACGAATGACGTCAAGCTCCAGCGTCGCGTGGCGCGCGAGATCGAGAGCGGCATGGTGGGTGTCAACACCATGATGATCGGCGGAGCGGACGCGCCCTTCGGCGGCGTCAAATGGTCCGGCCACGGCCATGAGGACGGCTCGGAGGGCGTGCATGCCTGCCTGGTCGCGAAGGCCGTGCACGAAGGTTGATTGTTCAAGGGGGCGGGGTGGCGAGCCCCGGCCCATATCGGGCGACGTTGCAGAACATAAGGACCCAGGAAGGGACGAAGCATGACACATGAGCTTAACACCGGCGGTGACCGGGGTTATCTGAGGATCGCCACCGAGGAGGCTTTTGGCCTGCCGGAGCAGCTCGACGCCTATGTCCGGCTGGTGAAGGAAGGCAAAGCGGACAAGGCGACCACGTCGCTCTGGGGTTTCTACGGCACAGCCATGTCCGAGCGCACGCAGTTCATCCGCGATCGGCTCGTCGATCTCGACGGGTTGCGCATCGCGGCAATGGACGAGACAGGTATCGACATCGCCATCCTCTCGCTCACTTCGCCGGGCGGCCAGGTGTTCGAGGCGGACGAGGCCAAGGCGCTGGTCCGCAAGGCCAATGACGTGCTCAAGTCCGCCTGCGAGCGTCATCCCAGCCGCTATGTCGGCATGATCTCCATCGTGCCGCAGGACCCTGCCTGGTCCGTGGAGGAGATCGTGCGGGGCAAGAATGAGCTTGGCTTCCGCGGCGTCATGGTGAATAGCCACACCAAGGGTCATTATCTCGACGAGCCGCAGTTCGACCCCATCCTGCGTGCCTGCGCGGAAAACGGCCTGCCGCTCTACATCCATCCCCAATCGCCGCCGGACGACATGATCGCCGGCATGGTCGAGGCGGGCCTCGACGGCGCCATATTCGGTTTCGGCGTGGAAACCGGCTATCATCTGCTGCGTCTGCTGACGACTGGCGTGTTCGATCGCTATCCCGATCTCACCATCTGCGTCGGCCATGGCGGCGAGGCGATCCCTTATTGGCTGTTCCGCATCAATTACATGCACTTGGCCGGGGTTCGTTCACAGCGTTATGAGCGCCTGAAGCCGCTCAAGCACGACATGTTCCACTATATGCGCAACAATGTCATGGTCACCACCAGCGGAATGGCCTGCGAAAGGGCCATCAAGCTGTGCATCGACCAGCTGGGGGAGGATCGCGTCATGTATGCCATGGACTATCCCTATGAATATGTGGCGGACGAGGTGCGCACGCACGATAATCTCGTCATTCCCTTCTCGACCAAGAAGAAGCTGATGCAGGATAACGCCGTCCGGGTCTTCAAGCTGTGAGCGGTGCCGATGTGGAGGCGGCCGCTGGTGGTCGCATCTCGAGCGCGGCCTGGTATTCGCTGACGCTCGTCTCCGCGGCGCAGGCGATCAGCCTGCTCGACCGGCAGATTCTCTCCATCCTCGCGCCCAATATCCGCGCGGACCTGGGCATTGGCGACGCTGAGCTGGGCCTGCTCTACGGCACGGTGTTCGCGCTCTTCTACGCCTTGTTCTCGCTGCCGCTCGGCCGCCTGGTGGATGGTTGGGTGCGCACCAAGCTGCTCGGCATCTGCCTTGCCGCCTGGTCGGCCTCGGCGGGGCTCGCCGCCTTTGCGGGCGGGTTCACATTGCTCGCTCTGTCGCGCCTGGGTGTCGGCGTGGGCGAGGCGGCGGCCCAGCCGGCTGCCAATTCGATCATCTTCGATGAATTCCCGCGCTCCAAGCGCGGCACCGCCATGGCGGCCATGGGTATCGCCACGGCGCTCGGCCTGGGCCTTTCCATCACGCTGGGCGGCCTCGTCTCCAGCTGGTGGGATGCGCGCTTCGCAGCGGGCGAGGCGCCGTTTGGATTCCGGGGCTGGCAGTTCGCCTTCCTGGTCGCCGCCTTGCCCGGCTTCATCCTTGCTTTCCTCATCTATCGCATGCGCGAGCCTGTGCGCGGCGGCGTGGACGGCATTGCGACGCCGCCCGATCCGGCGCCGTTCCGCGCAAGCGCAGCCGTGCTGGGCGCCGTCACGCCCGGCGCGAACTGGTTCACGCTCTGGCATCGCAAGGCCGGCGCGGCGCAATGGGCCTTCAATCTCGCCAGCCTGGCCGTGATCCTTGCCCTGTGCATCACCATGACCAAGCTGGCACAGGGCTTCAGTCCCCGTCCGCCGCTCAAGGCGCTGGGCCTCAATCTCGATCCGCATGTGCTCCAGTGGTTCGTGGTCGGCTTCGGTCTCTTCGTGATTGTGAACCTCTTCCAGTCTTTCAAGCTGACCGATCAGGCCGCCTACAAGGTGATGCTCTCGCCCTCCCTCATTCTCCTCATGGTCGTGGGCGGGCTCCAGACGTCGATCAACTATGGCGTGATGGGTTTCACGCCCTCTTTCCTGATCCGCGAATATGGGCTCTCGCAGGCGTCGACCGCCGTGCAGTTCGGCTTGCTCGCCGCCGTGCTGGGCATGATCGGGCCGATCGTGGCGGGGCCGCTCTCCGACTGGCTTACTGCCAGGATGGGCGGGCGCGGGCGGGTGTGGCTCACGCTCTTCTCGCTCGGCGTCTCGCCCTTCTTCGGCATCTGGACCTTCAGCGCGCCGGACGCGACGAGCTTCTACCTGCGTTTCTCCGCCTACAGCCTCATCCTGACGCTCTGGCTGCCGCCCATCTACTCGCTGATGTACGATCTGGTGCTGCCGCGCATGCGGGGCATCGCTTCCTCGACCTACATCATCATCTCGACGCTGCTCGGCCTGGGCATGGGCCCCTATTTCGTCGGCATCGTGAGTGACCGCAATGGCGGCGACCTGGGCGGCGCGATCATCTCCGTGAATGTCGTCGCGCCGGTGATTGCCGTGATCCTCCTGATCGTGCTTCTGCGCGTCAATCGGGACGAGGGCTCGATGATCGAGCGGGCGCGGGAAGGCGGCGAGCCGATCTGAGGTCATTCGACATTTGCCGGAAGGGGCGGGGCATGTTGACTTTGCTCAAATCCCTGTCCCTAATCGGCGCTATCTGAATTGGGTCCGTGTGGCCGCGCGCCGCATGCGAGAAGAGAGGAATATCCGATGTCAAACGAGACGATCGCCGACTATGTCGTCGTCGGCGCGGGCAGCGCGGGCTGCGTGCTCGCCAACAGGCTGTCGGCGGACAGGAACACCAGGGTCGTGCTGCTGGAGGCCGGCGGCGACGATCGGCCGACGCGCGAGCTTAGCCAGTTCAAGTCGAACCTGATGATCCATATCCCCATCGGCTTCGGCAAGACATTGAACGATCCCAAGGTCAACTGGCTCTACGAGACCGAGGTGGACGAGGGTTCGGGCGGCCGCCCGCACAAATGGCCCAAGGGCAAGGTGCTCGGCGGCTCCTCTTCGCTCAATGGCCTGCTCTACGTGCGCGGCCAGTCCGCCGACTATGACGGCTGGCGCCAGATGGGCTGCGAAGGCTGGAGCTGGGACGATGTCCTGCCCTATTTCAAGAAGAGCGAGAACCAGCAGCGCGGCGACATCCCCAACCACGGGACCGACGGCCCGCTCGGCGTCTCCGACTTCCCCGAGCAGCATCCGATCAGCAAGGCCATCATCGATGCCTGTGTGGAGGCCGGCTATGCCTATAAGGACGACCTCAACGACGGTGACCAGGAAGGCACGAGCTGGTTCCAGATGACCGCCCGCAACGGCACGCGCTGCTCGACCGCGGTCGCCTTCCTCCACCCGGTCATGCATCGTGACAATCTGACTGTGGAGACGCGCGCGATGACCACGCGCATCCTGTTCCAGGGCAAGCGCGCGGTCGGCGTGGAGTTCGTGCAGAACGGCACCAGGCGCATCGTCAAGGCGCGCAAGGAAGTCATCGTCGCCGCCGGTGCGGTGGAAAGCCCCAAGCTGCTCGAAATTTCGGGCATCGGCCAGGGCGGGCTGATCCAGTCGCTCGGCGTGGATCTCGTCCATGAGCTGCCCGGCGTCGGCGAGAACATGCAGGATCATTACATGATCGGCTGCCAGGCCCGCCTCAAGGACGGCGTGCCTTCGGTCAATTCCATGGCGCGCGGCCTGCCGCTGCTTGGCCAGATCGCCAAATATGCCATGACGCGCAATGGCCTGCTCGCTTATGCCGTGGCGCATGGCTGCACCTTCCTGCGCTCGCGCGAGGGGCTGGAGACGCCGGACGTGCAGATCCACACCATGGCCGCCTCGATGGACCTGGAAGTGCTCAACGCCAAGCAGCAGCTCGCGCTCGAGAAGGAGCCGGGCATGGCCTCCAATCCCTGCCAGCTCCGGCCGGAATCGCGCGGCAACATCCATGCCCGCTCGCCCGATGGGCTGGAGGCGCCCAAGATCGTGCCCAACTATCTGCAGGATCCGATCGACCAGCAGATGGCGGTCACGCAGCTCAAGATCATCCGCAAGATCTGGCAGCAGCCGGCGATCAGCAAATATCTGGCCGGTCCCGATCCGTTTGGGGAGACCGACGACCAGATGTTCTTCTACGCCCAGGTCGCGGGCGGCACGCTCTATCACGCCGTCGGCACTTGCCGGATGGGCACGGACCCCAAGGCCGTCGTCGATGCGCGCCTGCGCGTCCACGGCATGCAGGGCCTCCGCGTGATCGACGCTTCGGTCATGCCCAAGATCGTTTCGGGCAACACGAATGCCGCCACGATCATGATCGCCGAAAAGGGCGCGGAGATGATCCTGGAGGATGCCAGGGAGCTGGCGGCCGCCTGACTGCGACCATGGCGAAATGCGAAAAGGGCGGCTCATTGAGTCGCCCTTTCTATTGATATGAGTTGAAGCGCGGCGTGGATGCCGGCGCCGCTTACCAGCCTTGAGCGACCGAAGGATTACTCGGCTGCTGGTGGTTCTGACGGCCGGTGACCCGGCGCATATTCTCCTTGGTTTCCTCCGCGATGCGATCCCATTGGGCCTGGGTCAGGCAGGTGCGCTTCTTGCGCAGCAGCGATCCGGTCGTCGCTTCCGTCCTGCAGATCTTCTTTTCGGCCTTGGGTTCCTGCGCTTCGTCCTGAGCTGCGGCGACACCGGCCACGCAGACCAGCGCGGACGCCGCCAGCACATGGATAATTCTCATCTCACTCTCCTTCCGGCTTCGTGCGAAGCCTCAATCGTCTTGGGCGACTTTCCATGTCTGGATAGCAGCTTCATCCCATGGAGCCAAATCCAGCGGGCGCATGGACATGAACCGCGCCGGACTGCAACGCGTTGCCGAGCAGCATTCAGTCGCGCGTGGGCAGCGTGAAGACATAGAGAACATTCTGCTGCGTGGGCCGATATTCGGGCGCCATGCGGCCGAGCGCGAAGCCTTCCGGCGCGGTGCCAGTGCCGACGGCGACATATTGGCGGTCATCGACGGCATAGCTGATCGGGAACCCCGTCACCGCCGAGGAGAGATTGACTTCCCAGAGCTTGCGGCCGCTCGCGTCGTCCAGCGCCTTGAAGCGGCCCGCCGCGTCGCCCGCGAAGACGAGGCCGCCGGACGTCGAGAGCAGCGACATCATGCCGGCGCGCTGGTCATGGGTCCAGGCGGTCTTGCCGGTCTTGACCGAGATAGCGTGCACGGTGCCGACATTGGTCTCGCCCGGCGGCAGCGACGCGACATAGTCGATTCCCATGCCGATCTGTCCCTTGACCGTCTCGCTTTCGCTGGTGACCGTCGAGCAGATGTTCTGGAGCGGCATGTACATGAGGCCGGTGCGCGGGCTGTAGGCGCCCTCCTGCCAGTTCTTGCCACCCGCGAAGCTCGGACAGACCTCGACCGTCTGGCCGGGCCGTGAAAAGGTGGTCGCGGGGTTGATGATGACCTGGCCGGTCGCGCCGTCGATGGACTGCACCACATTCTGCCGCACGGTCGGCGTCGCCCAGAGGAATTCGCCGGTCTTGCGGTCGAGCGTGTAGATGATGCCGGTCTTGCCGGGAATGCCGGTCATCACCTGCCGCTGTTCGCCCGGCTTGAGGCGCGGATTGATCCAGGCGACGGCCTTGGGATCGGGCGCGACCTGCGTGTCGATCAGCAGCCGGGCGAAGGGGTGGTCGAAATCCCAATGGTCGAGGATGTTCTGATAATGCCAGACGATCTTGCCGGTCGCCGCATCGAGCGCCAGCGTCGAGGTCGAATAGAGATGCTGTTTGTCGTTGCCGGCCAGCATGAACTTGGGCGTGGGTGCGGTCACCGAAGTGCCGAAATAGATGAGCTTGAGTTCCGGGTCGTAGGTGGGCGGCATCCAGGTCCCGATTTGCAGCCTCTTGTCCCAGGGAATGTCGCCCCAGCTCTCGTCGCCCGGCTCGCCGGGCTTGGCGATCGTGCTGGTGCGCCACAGCTCGCGGCCGGTGCGCGCGTCGTGCGCGGCCATGACGCAGGCATCGGGGCCCGCCTCGCGCGCGCAGTTGCGGCCCGTGATGACGCGGCCGTCCGCGATGATCGGGCCGCTGCTGGTGCTGGCCGATTGCGTCTTCCAGTCCGTGACCTTCGTCTCCCAGACCTGCTTGCCGGTGGCGATGTCCACGGCATAGACGAAGCCGTCGGCGCTGCTGTTGATGAGCAGATTTTCGAAGATGGCGGCGTTGCGCTTGGTGCCGCCGCCCGTGAAGCCTTCCGCATAGCGCCGCTTGAAGCGCCAGATGAGGTCGCCGGTCGCGGCGTCCACGGCTTCCACTGCGTCATTGGGCTCGATGATGTACATGACACCGGCATGGACGATGGGCGTGCCTTCATAGACGCCCTCGGGCAGGGGACGCGACCAGGCAAGTTGCAGGCCCGCGACATTGGCGGGAGTGACCTGCTTGAGTGGGCTGTGGCCCCAGCCGTTGAGCGTGCGCCGGAACATCAGCCAGTCGCCGTCCGCTGGATTGAGCAGGCTTTCGGGCGAGACGGGCTGGGGCTGGTGGAGGGAAAGCTGCGGGGCAGGGGGCCGCGTGGAGGGCGCCTGCGCCATGGCGCCTGCTGCCAGGGCGCTTGCGGCGACGAGCCCGCCTGCCAGCGCGGCCCTCGTCATCATGCGCTTGGCCCGTTCGTTCCGGTGATATGGCATTTGTTCCTCCCAAATTTGGTCGGGACGATAGGCGCCCCGGCCGGAAACGCGAGTCGCATGATGCGCCGCTGCGCGAGGTGAAACGCGCCGTCCGCATCGCTTGTGGCGGTTCAGCCTTCCGAGGTTTCGCGCGGCACGAAGAAGGGTCCGGGCACCGGCGTCTCCACATTGCCGCGCAGCATCCTGCGCCCTGCCTCCACGCCGCCGACCAGCTCCAGCTCGACGCGCTGCGCGTCACGCTCGCGCACATCCTGTACTGCCTCGCGCGCGCGCTCCTCGTCGATGCCGAGGCCCGTCAGCACTGCCTCGCTGAAGGCGAGGGCGGATTCGAACGTCTCGCGGATCTGATAGTCGACGCCGGCATGGATGAGCCGCAGCGAATGCCCTCTGTCGAAGGCGCGGACATAGAGCTTGGCGAGCGGAAATTCGGATCGGCACAGCGCCACGATGCGGTCGGCGGCCTCTGGCCTGTCGACGCAGACCAATATGGCCTCGGCCCTCCCGGCGCCGGAGGCATGCAGCACATCGAGCCGGGTTCCGTCGCCATAATGGACCTTGAAGCCGAAATTGCCCGCCGCCCGGATCATGTCCACATCGGTCTCGATGAGCGCGAGCCGCACGCCTTGGCCGAGCAGGGCCTGGCTGGCCACCTGGGCGAACCGTCCGAAGCCGATCATGAGCACCTGACCGCGCAGCCCGTCGGCCCTGTCGATGCCTGCCAACGAGACCGGGCCGGGCCGGCGCATGCGCCGCTGTGCGATCAATACGAGCGGCGTCAGGGCCATGGAGAGAATGACGATGGCGGTCATGATCGCCGAGATGCGGGGATCGAACAGCCCGACGCCCAGCGCCGCCGCATAGAGCACGAAGGCGAACTCGCCGCCCTGCGCGAAGAGCGCGGCGCGGCGCACTGCCGTGTCGTGATCCGAGCGGGCCACCCGGGCGACGCCATAGATGCCCGCCGCCTTCACTGCCATGAAGGCCAGCACGCCCCCGGCCACGAGTGGCCATTCCGCCGCGATGATGCCGATATCCAGCGACATGCCGACGCTGAGGAAGAAGAGGCCGAGCAGGATGCCGCGAAACGGCTCGATGTCGGCTTCGAGTTGATGGCGATAGTTGGATTCGGAGAGGAGGGCGCCCGCGACGAACGCGCCCATGGCCATGGAGAGGCCGGCAAGCTGCATGAACAGGGCCGCGCCCAGCACGACCAGCAAGGCCGCTGCTGTCAGCACCTCGCGCGCGCCGGCACGGGCAATGATGCCGAAGAGCGGGTCCAACAGCCAGCGGCCTGCGGCGATCAGGGCGGCCAGCGCGCCGATGGCGATCGCGATGCTCTGCCAAAGCGGTGTGGTGCTGGCATCCGCTCGGCCATTTGCCGCCGCCCACAGGGCAACGAGCGCGAGCAGCGGCACGATGGCGAGATCCTCGAGCAGCAGGATGGCGATGTCGCGCTGCCCGTCTGGCGTCGCGATTTCGCCATCCTCCTCCAGCATCTGCATGATGACGGCGGTCGAGGAGAGGACGAAGCCCATGGCGCCTACGGCCGCCACGGCGAGGGGGAGACCGGCCGCCATCGCCACCAGGGTCAGCAACGCGCCGCAGGTGAAGACTTGAGCGCTGCCGAGGCCAAAGATCTGCCGCCGCATCTTCCACAGCTTCGAAGGGCGCATTTCGAGGCCGATGATGAAGAGGAACATGACCACGCCGAGTTCGGCGACGTGCAACAATGTCCGCGGATCGTGAAACAGCCCCAGGCCGAACGGGCCGATCACCAGGCCCGCAGCGAGATAGCCCAGCACGGAGCCAAGGCCCACGCGTCGGAAGAGCGGCACGGCCACGACCGCCGCGCCGAGCAGCACGACCGCATGCTCAAGTCCTATTCCGGCGCCGTCCGCCATTCCCCCAGGCTCCTTCCGTCGCTGCCGGTCCGCTTCAATCCGGTCTGCCCGAGGCGTGCCGCACCGTCTCGAAGGCGCGCGCCACCAGCGCCATGGAACGCAGCCGCGCTTCAGGATCGAAGATGGAGCCGTGCACGATCACCTCGTCGACCTGCGTACGCCGGATGAAGGCGCCGAGCCCCGCCGCCACGTCCTCCGGCGACCCGAAGGCTGAGCATTTGAGAACGTGGTTGAGCATCGCCCGGATCTGCGGCTCCAGATGGTCGCGATAATATTCGACCGGCGCGGGCAGCTTGCCGGGATTGCCGGTGCGCAGGGCGACGAAATTCTGCTCCATGGAGCTGGCGAGAAAGCGGCCTTCCTCGCGTGTCTCCCCCGCGATGGCATTGAAGGCAGCGGCGCACTAAGGCTCGGTGAGATGCGCCGAGGGCCGGAAGTCCCGGCGGTAGATCATGAGCGCTTCGTCAAGCAGATCGGGCGCGAAATGGCTCGCGAAGGCGTAAGGCATGCCGAGCGCGGCGGCGAGCTGGGCGCCGAACAGGCTGGAGCCCAGGATCCACATCTCCACCGGCGCGCCGCGCCCCGGCACCGCCACGACGCCGAGGTCCGGATCGCCCGTGAAATGCGCGCGCAACTCCACCACGCTGCGGGGGAACTCGTCCGCCTCTCGCGCATAATCGCGGCGCAGCGCCCGCAGCACGCGCCCGTCCGCGCCGGGCGCCCGGCCCAGACCCAGGTCGATGCGCCCGGGGAAGAGCGCGTCCAGCGTGCCGAACTGCTCGGCGATCACCATGGGCGAGTGGTTAGGCAGCATGATGCCGCCCGCGCCAATGCGGATCTTGCCGGTCGCGTGCCCGGCCTGCGCGATGATGAGCGATGTCGCGGCCGCCGCGACGCCGGCCATGCCGTGATGCTCGGCCACCCAGTAGCGATGATAGCCGCATGCCTCCGCCTGCGCCGCCACTGCGCCGACGCGCGCGATTGCCTGGGCGGGTGTGCCGCCCTCGGTGACGTTCACCAGATCGAGAAAGGAGAGTTTCGCCATGCCGTCTAGATGGAGTGCATCAGGGCAGGTGGCAATGCGTGACGCGGACTTTCCGGCGGCGGCGTTCAGACGTCGTCGCTGCCATGGGCGCCGCCTTCATTCTCCAGCCGGTCGATCTGTCTTACGTCCCGCGCCGTGAATTTCAGCCGCACGCCGATGCCGCCCAGCGCATCCTCGGGAATGAAGATGGCGCCGCCCAGCTCCAGTGCCTCCTTGAGGCGCTGCTTTTCGCCGGAGTCGAGGTCCGCCAGGCCTGTCTCGAAGGCTGCCAGCGCATCCTCGGCCAGTTCCGCCCTGCGCGCGACATGATCGCGCGGCCACTGCACCAGGGCTCTTGCCGCGCGCGCTTCGCGTCCCGTGATCGTCATTCTTGTCCTCCGGTGCTGGGTTGGCACCGATGGTAGCGTCATCGCGAGCCCTTGGCTATGCGGCGCCGCGCAGGCAGGCGTCAGGCAAGGCGCGTTCGGTGCGGTCCCATCGCTCGACCATCAGCCCCGCCTCGAAGCGCGCGAGCGTTCGCACGTCCCAGCTCGTGTGTTTGCCGGCGCTCGTCGAGCAGCGGATCACCGCTTCGAGGGTGGAGCGCTCGGGATAGACCGTCATGTAGAGGACATGGACGTGCTGATCCGGCATTTCTCGTGCGGAGGCGTCGCGGAATCGCCGCAGCCCCTCGATGCCGGGCGGATAGCCGGCCATTTCAAGCTCGATGCAGCGGACCTCGGGCGCCACGACATCGTCCAGATCGAAGCCGTCCTCGACCAGCAGACCCTTGAGATAGCGGATCCAGATGCGCGCCAGCTCGCCATCCGGCCCGGCATTGAAGACATGCTTCGTCACTTCCGGCGACAATGTGATGCGGGTGTGGTTCTTCATCGTCGTCATGCGGGCAAACCTCCTTTCCGCATGACGGAGTCCTTGAGCCGGAACCCTATCCCCGGCCTGTCGCCTCAGGTGACGCGCCAGACCCAGAGCTTGATGCCCGCCGCATAGCGGGCGCCCGAGCAGATGAAGATGGAGCGGTTCATCCAGTCATAGCGGCCCTTGGGTGCGATGAATTCCGGCACCGTGCGGAAATAATAATCGGCGGGATCGACTGTCTCGCCGGCCGCGAGCCGGGCCATCACCTCCGGCGGGCCATGGCGCAGGCCCCGGTTGCGGATCTGGATCATCACGTCGTCGTCAGTGCGGATGGCATAGATGGCATCGGCGACAGTAACGCCGTCGTGGCGCGTCAATTGCCAGTCCGCGGCGTTGCCGACGAGGCTGCCCCGGATCAGCGGGCCTTCGACACGCCCGCCGCCGATGATGGGAATGATGCGCCTTGTACCATCCGCCGTCTCCCCGATGGGGATCGGCGGATCGAGCTGTCCTTCCGCTTCATAGACGAATTCGAGGCCCGGAACGATGGCTCCAGGGGCAACTGTCATGCGAGTTCCTTGGTCTTGGCGAGGCCGATGTCGTCTGCATTGGCCCAGTTGCCGTGCAGGCCGAAGCGGAGCTGGAAGGGGACGTGGATCGTCGCCACCGGGCCTTTCTCGATGTCCAGCGCCTCGAAGATGAGCAGGTCGCTCTTATGGTCCTCCAGGCGATTGCAGACCATGACGATCCAGCCCTCGCCCTCCGGCGCGTCCTTCGCGCGGGGAATGAAGCAGGGCTCCTGCAGCGAGGAAACGTCGCCGCACCACCAATGCTGCTCGGCGCCAGTCTCCAGATCCTTGAGGAACAGGCAGTTCATGAGGAACCCGCCGGCGCTGCCGCCCTTGAGCGCCACGGGGCGCTTCATGTCCATCTCCAGGCCCCAGCCGTAGCGGTTCTTGATGCCCGTGAAGCGATCGTCGATACGCGGGAATTCGGACGCGGTCTCGGTGAGACGATTGATCTCCGCGAACGCGTCCGAGTTGGAGGAAAGGTCCACTACCCAGTCGGTCAGCTTGCTCATGGCCTGCTGCGGATTGAACGGCGCGCCGTCCACGTCCGGGAAGAAGGGGAACATGTTGTTCTGCGCTTCGGGCACCACGATGTGGACCTTGGTGCCTTCCTGCCAGGCATTGAGCACATGGGAGGCGAAGCAATTGTCCCGCTTGAACCAGCGCGTATCCTCCTGCTTGAGGTCGGCGCGGCGCGGAATGATGCCGAGATAGACGGGTAGGCTGGTGTCGAAGCCGAAATGGGGCAGGCCCTTCTCCAGCCGCTCCCAGCTGCCGATGCTCGGTACGATGTGCAGCACCAGATAATCCGGCGTGATGCCGAAGTCGTGCATCATGCAATAATAGGGCACCTTGAACCACGCTTCGTAGACCAACTCGCCGTCCGGGCTGATCTCGTAGAGGCAGACGTCATCCGTGCACAGGCCCGATGCGGCATAGCCGATGGCGACCATATTGCCCGTCGTGGGATCGATCTTGGGATGGGCGGTGAAGGTCTGGCCGGTCATCTTGCCGCCGAACTTCTCGAAGCCGATCGTTTCCATGGTCGCCGGGTCCATGAGGAGCGAGGGGCTGTCTTCCTTCATGGCCCAGAGCTTGCCGGCATAGATCCAGGCATTGGTGTTTGCAGTGGAGCGGATCTCGCCCTTCACGCTTTCGTCGTCCGTCAGCGGATTGCGATAGGCGCCGAACAGCGCGTGACCCGCCGCGTTCTCGCGCTTCCACTTGTTCGTCTTGGCCCAGCGCTGCTTCACGTCGCACTGGCCGTCATGGATGTGGAAGCGCGTGACCATGCCATCGCCGTTGAAGCTGATGTCGTTGCCGAGTCTTGGCGGGAACTGCGGGTCCGGCTGTACCCGGAAGAAGGCGCCATCGAGTTCGGGCGGAATCGTGCCCTCATGCGCCAGGTTGGCGATGTCGCATTCGATTCGGGACGGGGCGTTGAAGCCCGTGAAGGCCGGGCTGTCCGGAAAATGTGCCATGACTTGCTCCTCTCGCGTATAATTGTATGCTACGCTTACGAAATGGGCAAAGTCTTTGCGCCGGATCAAATGGGGGATGAGCGGGCCGTTGGGAAAATTGGGTTTGGACGCAGACGAAAGGCAGGCTTCGGCACGATCCGCCGGCGCCGGTTCCGGTCGCGCGACTCCCGCGAGCGGGTCTTCGAGCGATTTCGACATTGGCGCGCTTGAAGAGATTATCGGTTTCCACATCCGCCTTGCCCATGGCGCTACCTATCGACATTTCACGGAGACCTTCGCGGAGCTGGGGCTGACGCAGAAGATGGTTTCCGTCCTGTGGCTCATTGACGATCATCCGCACATCGCCCAGGCCGACATCGGCCGCCATCTCCAGATGGACCGCGCGACGACCATGGCGATCATCAACCGGCTGGAGGCGCGCGGCCTGCTCGTGCGCGGCGAATCCAAGCGGGATCGCCGCCGCCAGACGCTCACGCTGACGCATGACGGCTACGAAGCCCTGCTCGAGGCGCGGCGCTGCATCAACGAACATGAGCAATGGGTACGCTCGCGCTTCACAAAACGCGAGGCCGCATTGCTCATCGAGCTTTTGCAACGTATCCACGAATAGATTCGGCGTGGTCGCTGAGCGACGCCGATAGACAGGTTTTGGAGGGGACGAACGAGATGGCCGCAACTGACCCACGTCAGATCATCGATGAATCGCCGATGTCTGCAAGGCAATGGATCGTCGTGGTTCTTATGGTCCTGCTGAATGCCCTGGATGGATTCGACGTGCTGTCGAGCGCCTTCGCCGCGCCGGGCATTTCGGCCGAATGGGGCATCGAACGTGCCGCGTTGGGCGTGGTGCTTTCGGCAGAGCTGGTGGGCATGGGCTTCGGTTCGGTGCTGCTGGGCGGCATGGCCGACAAATATGGGCGCAAGCACACCATGCTGGCCTGTCTCGTTCTCATGGCGGCCGGCATGGGCCTCGCCAGTGTCGCGCATGCCGTGGCGCCCATGGTCGCTTTCCGCTTCCTCACCGGCATCGGCATCGGCGGCATGCTCGCGGCCACAAACGCCGTGACGGCCGAAAGCTCCAACAGCAAATGGCGCCGTGCTTCCATTGCCGCTTATGTCGCGGGCTATCCGCTCGGCGCGATCGTTGGCGGCGTTGCGGCCTCGGAATGGCTGCTGCCCGATCATGGCTGGCGCGCCGTGTTCGTGTTCGGCGCGGTCGTCACGGCGGTGCTTGTCCCCATCGTGATGCTGCTCATCCCTGAAACGGCGGCCTATGAAGCCAGCAGGGGCAATCTGAAGGGAGTCAACAAGACGCTGCATGCCTTTGGCAAGCCGGCGATCGATGGGCTGCCGGTGGCCGCGGCCGAGGCTGTCAAGCCCAAGGTGACCGACATCCTGTCCAATCCCCAGCTTCGTCCGGTCACGCTGCTGCTGGCGTTCGGCTATATGTTCCACACCATCACCTTCTATTACATCCTCAAGTTCGCCGTGCAGATCGTGGCCGATTATCCGCCGGGCTATGCGCCGGGCGATGCCGCGACGGTGCTCACCTGGGCCAATGTCGGTGGCTTCTTCGGCAGCCTGCTGTTCGGCTTCGTGATGGCGCGCATGGGCATCCGGTGGCCGACCGCGCTCATGCTGCTGATCGGTGCCGCCGCTGTGGCCATGTTCGGCCTGGGCCGTGACACGCTCGACGGCTGGCAGTGGGCCACGATCCTGACCGGCTTCTTCACCAATGCGGCGATCAGCGGCTATTATGCTGCCTTCGCACGCGGTTTTCCGGCTTATGCCCGCGCGACCGGCACCGGTTTCGTGCTGGGTATCGGCAGGCTGGGCGCGGCGGGCAGCCCCATCATCGCGGGCGCGCTGTTCACCTGGCTTGGCAACGATCAGCTGCTGACCGTCTCCATCATCATGGCGCTGGGTTCCGTCGTTTCGCTGGTGCTGTTCCTGATGCTGCCCGAGCGCGATGGCGATGCGGTCGTTGCCGGCAAGGCCTGAACGTCCGGAGCAGATTGAAAATATGGGTAAAGGGGGTCCGTGCTTCGGGCCCCCTTTCTTTATGCGAGGACCTCGCGCATGGCCGCCTCAGTCCTCGCCCAGATCGAGGTGGAAAAAGCGGTTGAACCCGCTGCCGCCCACATGGTCGGCAAAGGGCTCGCCTTCATGAAACCCTCTGGCGCGGTAGAGCGCAAGCGCCGCCACGAAAGCCGGGCCGTTGCCGGTCTCCAGGCTCAGGCGGGCCATGCCGCGTGCTTTGGCCTGCGTGACGATATGTTCGAGCAGCATGCGCGCGGCGCTCTTGCGCAGTTGGGCTGGATGAGCGCGCATCGATTTCACGTCGCCCGTGCCGTCCGACAGGGCCTTGAGCGCACCGATGCCGAGGATCGCGTCATTTTCCCACAGCGACCAGACGGTCACGTCCAGGGAGGCCGGAGAGGTCGAGCGCGAACACCGTGCCGGGCGGCGAGGCGGCATGCATGCCGGCGAGATGGAAGGCGAGGAGATCGCGGTGGCCGCGCCGGTGAGATCGTCGACAAAGATCCGCCGGGTCACGGCACCACGCGCAGAATCTCGTCAGGGCGGGCGAGCGCGAAGAGGGAGAGGCCGGCGCTGTGGGCGCGGGCTGCCGCCATGCTCGTCGGCACGGAGACGGTCACCAGGGTCGTCGCACCGGCTTTCACCGATTTCTCGACGATCTCGTAGCTGCACCGCGCGGTGGAGAGGATGAAGCCGCCGGCGAGCGACGTGTCCGTGCGGGCCATCGCGCCGACCAGCTTGTCGAGCGCATTGTGGCGGCCGACATCCTCGCGCGCCGCCAATATGGCGCCGTGTGCGTCCACGAAGGCGGCTGCGTGCATGCCGCCCGTGGCGCGGTTGCCGGGCTGGTGGTCCCGCACGCTGGCGAGCGCGCGGAAGATGGCGGCGGGGTCGACGGGCGCATGGGGGGCGACCGGGGGCAGGGGCTTGGCGATCACCTCCAGATTGTCGATACCGCACAGGCCGCAGCTGGATTCCGCCACGCGGGCACGCACGCGCTCCTGGAGCTGTTCGATGGGAAGCGAGCTGATCGTCGCGCGGGCGATCCATCCCTTGTCGGTTTCGGCCAGGTCGATGCCGGCCACGTCTCTCACCGTGCTCGCCAGTCCTTCGGTCAGGGCAAAGCCGGTCACGAAATCCTCAAGGTCAGACGGGCTCGCCATCATGACCGCGTAGGACAGGCCATTATATTCGAGCGCGACGGGGATTTCCGGCGCGAAGGGCCGCTCGACCGGGCGGGAGGAGCCGTCCGGGCGCAGGGCGGTCAGTGCCGGCATGCCATCAGGCCGCATCGCAGGCATCCCTCGCTCCGATGTGGAGCGCAGCCCGGAGGAGCGCGAGACGACGCGCGGCCCGCACCGGACGATGTTGCCGGAAGGAGCAGACGCGCGCTTGCGCTTCGTCCATCAGCTCGCCGCTTTGGCCGCCACGTCGGCTTCGACCTTCAGCATGGCCTGGGCTGCGATGGGCGAGAGGCCGGAGCGGTCGCCCTCCAGCATCGCCGCCTTCATGCGCGGGTCCCAGAACTTGATGATGTGCGTCGCGGTTTCCGCTACGGCCTCGTTCTGGCCGCGCAGCTCCAGATTGCGGGCGATCTGGTTCGCCATGTAGGTGAGCCGGCTGAGATCCATCGCGCTTACTCCGCCGCCTCGGCCTGGATCTCGGCCTTGATGCGCCGGGAGCGCTCGGCCCAGCTCGCATAGTCCTCCTGCCACTCGGTCGGGCCGTTGGATGGCGTGATCTGCACGGCCGTCACCTTATATTCGGGGCAATTGGTGGCCCAGTCCGAATAATCGGTGGTGACCACATTCACCTGCGCTGCCGGATGGTGGAAGGTGGTGTAGACGACGCCCGGCGCCACGCGATCGGTGACGAGCGCGCGCAGGGTCGTCTCGCCGGTGCGACTGGCGAGCTTCACCCAGTCGCCGTCCTTCACGCCGCGATTGTCCGCGTCGGCCGGATGAATCTCCAGCCGGTCCTCGGGATGCCAGGCGGTGTTGCCGGTGCGCCGCGTCTGGGCGCCGACATTATACTGGCTGAGGATGCGGCCCGTGGTGAGCAGCAGCGGGAAGCGCGGGCCGGTCTTCTCGTCGGTCGGCACATAGTCGGTGACGATGAAGCGGCCCTTGCCGCGCACGAAGCCGTCGACGTGCATGATCGGCGAGCCGTCCGGGAACTTCTCGTTCACCGGCCACTGCAGCGAGCCCTCACGTTCCAGCCGCTCCCAGGTCACGCCGGCGAAGGTCGGCGTCAGGCGGGCAATCTCGTCCAGCACTTCGCTCGGATGCGTGTAGGTCCAGTTCAGGCCCAGGGCATTGGCGAGGATCTGGGTCACTTCCCAGTCGGCATAGCCATTGGCCGGTTCCATCACCTTGCGCACGGGCTGAATGCGGCGCTCGGCATTGGTGAAGGTGCCGTCCTTCTCCAGGAAGGTCGAACCGGGCAGGAAGATATGCGCATAGTTGGCGGTCTCGTTCAGGAACAGGTCCTGCACGATGACGCATTCCATGGCCTTGAGGCCGGCGGCGACATGATGGGTGTTGGGATCGGACTGGAGGATGTCCTCGCCCTGGATGTAGATGGCCTTGAACGAGCCATCGACCGCTGCGTCCAGCATGTTGTTGATGCGCAGGCCCGGCTCGGGATCGAGGCTGACGCCCCAATCCTCTTCGAACTGCTTGCGCACGACCGGATCGGAGATGTGACGATAGCCGGAGAGTTCGTGCGGGAAGCTGCCCATGTCGCATGAGCCCTGCACGTTGTTCTGGCCCCGCAGCGGGTTCACGCCCACGCCGCGGCGGCCGATATTGCCGGTCACCATGGCGAGATTGGCGATTGCCATCACGGTCGAGCTGCCCTGGCTGTGCTCGGTGACGCCCAGGCCGTAATAGATCGCGCCATTGCCGCCGGTCGCGAAGAGGCGCGCGGCACCGCGTACCTCATCGGCGGGAACCTTGGTCACGGCCTCCAGGAATTCGGGGCTGTTGCGCTCGTCGGAGACGAAGCGCGCCCAGTCCTGATATTCATCCCAGTCGCAGCGCTCGCGAATGAAGGCCTCGTCGGCGAGCCCCTCGGTCACGATGACATGGGCGAGCGCCGTCATGATCGCGACATTGGTGCCGGGCTGGAGCGCGAGGTGATAGTCCGCCTCGATATGGGGCGACCGCACCAGATCGATCCGACGCGGATCGACGACGATGAGCTTGGCGCCCTGGCGCAGGCGCTGCTTCATGCGTCTGCCGAACACCGGGTGCGCGTCGGTCGGATTGGCGCCGATCACGAGGATCACGTCGCTGTCCATCACGCTGTCGAAATCCTGCGTGCCGGCCGAGGTGCCGAAGGTCTGCGAGAGGCCGTAGCCCGTCGGCGAATGGCAGACGCGCGCGCAGGTATCCACATTATTGGCGCCGAAGCCCGCGCGCACGATCTTCTGGACGAGGAAGGCTTCCTCGTTTGTGCAGCGCGAGGAGGTGATGCCGCCCAGCGCGCGGGCGCCGTGCTTGTCCTTGATGCGCTTGAGTTCGGAGGCGGTGTATTCGATCACTTCGTCCCAGCTCACCACCTGCCAGGGATCGTCGATCGACTTGCGGATCATCGGCTGGGTGATGCGGTCCTGGTGATTGGCATAGCCCCAGGCGAAGCGCCCCTTGACGCAGCTATGGCCGCGATTGGCCTTGCCGTCCTTCCAGGGCACCATGCGCACGAGCTGCTCGCCGCGCATCTCGGCGCGGAAGGTGCAGCCCACGCCGCAATAAGCGCAGGTGGTGACGACGGCGCGCTCGGGCAGGCCGATTTCCTTGACCGACTTTTCCTGCAACGTTGCGGTGGGGCAGGCCTGCACGCAGGCGCCGCAACTCACGCATTCGGAGGAGAGGAAGTCGTCGCTGGAAAGGCCGGCCGAGACCTTCGAGCCGAAGCCGCGCCCGTCGATGGTGAGCGCCAGCGTGCCCTGCACTTCGTCGCAGGCGCGCACGCAGCGCGAGCAGACGATGCACTTGCTGGGATCGAAGTCGAAATAGGGGTTCGAGATGTCGAGCGCCTGGGAAAGGT
>CBIMKI010000009.1:0-24637 GCA_966244395.1 uncultured Sphingobium sp.
GCTCTGGCAAGTCGTTGTTTCGCAATTCCTTCTCAAGACGGCCTGGGAGGCCCTGCTGACGCCGGTCACCTATCTGGCGGTCAACCGTCTGAAGCGCGCCGAAGGCCTCGATGTCTATGACGAACAGACCGATTTCACGCCGTTCAAGGCCGGCATCTGAGAGACGGAGTGTGCAGGAGAGGGGGCGTTGCCCCAGAACCGACGAAGCAGTCGCTGCCAAGCGTAAAATAAAGGGGGACACTTGACCGCGCAGCATCCGCGATCACGCGTCGCCGTCTTCTCTCAGTGCCCCAGCGCCTTGACGATCTCCTCCACCATCTTCTTGGCGTCGGCGAGCAGCATCATAGTGTTGTCCTGGTAGAAGACGTCGTTGTCGACGCCGGCATAGCCCACGCCGCCCATGGATCGCTTCACGAACAGCACGGTTTTGGCGTTGCTCACGTCCAGGATCGGCATGCCGTAGATCGGCGATGTCTTGTCCGTCTTGGCGGCGGGATTGGTGACGTCGTTGGCGCCGATGACGAAGGCAACGTCGGTCTGGGCGAAGGCGCTGTTGATGTCCTCCAGCTCGAACACCTCGTCATAGGGCACGTTCGCTTCGGCGAGCAGCACGTTCATGTGCCCCGGCATGCGCCCTGCCACCGGATGGATGGCGTAGCGCACATTCACGCCCTCCTCCTTTAGCAGGTCCGCCATCTCGCGCAGGGCGTGCTGAGCCTGGGAGACGGCCATACCATAGCCGGGAACGATGATGACGCTATCCGCCTGCTTCATGAGGAAAGCGGCATCCTCGGCGCTACCGCGCTTCCAGGGGCGCTGTTCCTTCGCCTCGTCGCCGCTCACCACCGCTTCCGCGCCGAAGCCACCGGCGATCACGGCGAGGAAGCCGCGATTCATCGCGCGGCACATGATATAGCTCAGGATCGCGCCGGACGAGCCGACCAGCGCGCCGGTGATGATCATCGCCGTGTTCTGGAGGGTGAAGCCCATCGCGGCCGCTGCCCAGCCCGAATAGCTGTTCAGCATCGAAACCACGACCGGCATGTCCGCGCCGCCGATGGGAATGATGAGCAGGAAGCCGATGAGGAAGGAGAGCGCGACGACCGTCCAGAAGAGCCAGGGCTGCTCGGCCGGCACATCCATTGCGTAGAACCAGCCGATGAAACCCAGGATCGCCGCGAGCGTGCCCAGATTGATGACATGGCGTCCCGGCAGTAGGATGGGCTTGCCGGACATGTTGCCGTTCAGTTTGAGGAAGGCGATCACGGAGCCGGAGAAGGTGATGGCGCCGATGGCGACGCCCAGGCCCATCTCGATGCGGCTCGCACCGTGGATCTGGCCGGTCAGCGCGTCGACGATGCCGAAGGCTTGCGGATTGAGATAGGCGGCTGCGGCCACGACAACCGCGGCGATGCCGACCAGGCTGTGGAAGGCCGCCACGAGCTGTGGCATAGCCGTCATGGCGATGCGGCGGGCAACGAAGAAGCCGATAACGCCGCCGAGCGCGATGGCTGCGACCAGCTTTGGGAGCGCAATGGCGTCGTGCGTCGCCATGGTGGTGCCCACCGCGATGAGCATGCCGAGCATGCCCAGGCGATTGCCCCGCCGGCTGCTCTCGGGGCTGGAGAGGCCGCGCAGCGCCAGGATGAAGAGCACGCCCGAAACGAGATAGGCGAAGGCGGCCAGCGGCGAGACGGAGAGGCCGGTCTCGTGAAGAACGGGCGGCATCACTTGCGCTCCTTCTTCTTGTACATGGCCAGCATCCGCTCGGTGACCGCGAAACCGCCGAAGATGTTGATGGAGGCAAGGACGACACCGGCCAGGCCGAGCCACTGGGCGATCGGGCTCTCGGCCTCCGCGGCGGCAATGAGCGCGCCGACGATGATGACCGAGCTGATCGCATTGGTGACGGCCATGAGCGGCGTGTGCAGCGCGGGCGTCACGGACCAGACGACATAATAGCCGACAAAACAGGCCAGCACGAAGATGGAGAGGATCGCGATGAACTCCATGACTGTCTCCTGCGTCAGCCGCTGATGCGCTGGGCGATCTCGACGGCATTGCCTTCGGGGTCGGTGAGATAAAGGACCTTGATACCGAGATCCTTGACCTCAGTGATGTCGAGCGCGGGCGTTATGCCTCTCCCGAGCAATGCTGCCCGCGTCGCCTCGATGTCGGCGGTCTCGAGCGTGAAGTGCGAATAGCCATGGAGGCCGGCATGGGCGGGCGGTTTGGCGCGGGTCGGCGCGGCATCGGTCGCGGTGGGCGAATGAACCAGCTCGAGGCGCTCATTGCCCAGCCGCAGCCAGCGGAAGAAGATGCGGCCATTGCCGACATTCACATCCTTCTCGACCGTGAAGCCGAGTTTCTCGACATACCAGTCGCTCTCGGCCTGCATGTCCTTGACCGACAGCGCGACCATGAAGTGGCCGAGCTGCGGCGCATCGGCGGCGCAGGCGGTCGACACTGCGAACATGGCGGCCAGCGACCCAAGGATCAGCCTGGCAGGCAGCGATCTCATGCGCGCTCTCCCTCTCATGGTAAACGTTGGACCAGCTCGACCAGATTGCCCTCGGGATCGCGCATGAACAGGATGCGGATACCGAGCGGCGGGATGGATGTGATGTCCAAACCGATCTCGACGCCCTTCGCGACCAGCGCCGCCTTGGCCGCGTCGAGGTCGGGCACTTCCATGGTGAGCTGTGCGAAGCCGCGAGTGGCGGCATGAGCGGGCGGCATGGCCTTGATCGGGCCGGGCTGTGAATCAGGGAGATAGATCAGCTCGATCCGCGCATTGCCGGACTCGATGAAGCGAACCTTGGCACCACCATCGCCCATCGGCGCATCTTTGGTGGCTTTGAAGCCCAGCATCTCGCCATACCAGGCCGTCATCTTGTCGAGGTCAGCTACCGAGATGCCGACCATAAAATGCTGGACAGCCGGGACAGCGGGTTGGGCGAGTGCGGGGGCCGCCAAGGTAGGCCCAGCGAGAAGAGCGAGCGGCAGAAGCAGGGATTTCATTCAGGCAATCCTTCAGTGCTGGCCGTCAACTCCGAGCGGAAGGCGGCATGGTAAATTGATGCGATATCCGGGTGCCCGACTGTTCCGCCGCTGTTTCACCCCAGCAGCCTTTCATGGACGACCTTGCCGCCTTGCGTGAGGCGCACGCCCTTCACGATCTCGTCGTCGTCGGGCAGCAGCGGGCCGCCCTTGTCCTTGTCCCAATAAGCGGAGAGGAAATTGAAGAGATTGCGCGCGAACAGGGCCGATGCGTCGGCAGCGAGGCGCGAGGGCACGTTGCGGTGGCCCACGATCCGGACCCCGTGCTTCTCGATCACTTCGCCGGCGACCGCGCCTTCCACATTGCCGCCCTGTTCGACGGCGAGGTCCACGATCACGCTGCCCGGCTTCATGCTGGCGATCTGGGTGTCCGTGATGAGACGCGGGGCGGGTCGCCCGGGGATGAGGGCGGTGGTGATGACGATGTCCTGCTTGGCGATATGCGCGGAGACGAGTTCGGCCTGCGCCTTCTTATAGTCCTCGCTCATTTCCGCCGCATAACCGCCTGTGCCTTCTCCCTCGATGCCCTTCATGGCCTCGACAAAGATGGGCTTGGCGCCGAGCGATTCGATCTGTTCCTTCGTCGCGGCGCGTACGTCGGTCGCGCTCACTTGCGCGCCCAGGCGCCGGGCGGTAGCGATCGCCTGGAGCCCCGCGACGCCTACGCCCATGATGAAGACGCGCGCGGCTGAAACGGTGCCAGCCGCCGTCATCATCATCGGGAAAGCGCGGCCATATTCCGCAGCTGCGTCCAGCACGGCCTTGTAGCCGGCGAGGTTCGACTGCGAGGAAAGGATGTCCATCGATTGCGCGCGCGTGATGCGCGGCATTAATTCCATCGCGAGCGCCTCGATGCCCGCCGCTGCGTAGGTATCGACCCGCGCACGCTCCCCGAATGGATTGAGTCCCCCTATAAGCAGCGCGCCCGGCGCCGCCCCTTTGAGGCTGGCCGGGTCCGGTCCCTGCACGCACAGGACGATGTCGGCGCCCTCAAGGGCTGCCGCGCGGTCGCCCACGCTGGCCCCCGCGACAGTGAAATCAGCATCCCCGACGCTGGCATCCGCGCCAGCTCCGCTTTCGACCGCGACCTGCGCGCCGAGCCCGATGAATTTGCGCACCGTCTCGGCCGATGCGGCGACGCGCTTCTCACCGGAAGCGGTTTCGCGCAGGACGGCGATCTTCATGCGGCTTCCGCCGGGGCGCGTGGGCGTCAATTCGCGATGAGCAGAATGACAATGGCCACTGCGATGACACTGACGATCGTCCCCCAGGTCATCAGCGTCACAAAACCGCTGAACGTATTCTTGGCGGCAACAATCTCTTCGTCATGAACCATTATTCTTCACCCCTTGGGAACATCCTGAAACCAGTTCTAGCGGCAAGGCGCGGGCGTCTCAAGCAGCTATGCGCGTTCGGCCGGTTTTGTGCCGGCTGCTCCGATACCGGAAAAATTCGTACCGCAACGGCACGATCGGGACAGGGTTTAACAGGCTTTTTACCTGTCCGCCCTATCGACGTAGCGGGGCAGGCAGGAAATTGATGAGCGACGCTGATATTCCCCTTCTCTTGCTGGTCGACGATGAACCCGCGCAGCGCCGCCTCAACATGGCTTTGGCATCCCGCGCCGGCTGGAGTACGCTTTGCGCGCAGAATGCAGACGATGCGCTCTCCATGCTCGACACGCGTGAGGGGCAGCGCCTGTCCGCCGTCATCGTGGATGATTGGACGCCGGGCCTCGAGGCGATCGCGCTCATTCGCGCCATTCACGAGAAGCGCCCGAGCCTGCCGGTGCTCGTGCTGACCGCTAATGGCAGTGCCGCGCTTGCGGTTGAGGCCATGCGTGCGGGCGCATTCGATTTCCTCACCAAACCGATCGCGCCGGAGAATTTTCTGGCTGCGCTCCAGACCGTCCTTTCCAGTCCGCGCGACCGGGGCGAACTGCGCCCCATGACCGAGAAGATCCGCGCCCCGCTCGGCTTCGACGAGATCGTCGGCTCCTCGCCCACCTTCCGCGCCGCCCTCGCCATTGCCGCCAAGGCCGCGCGTGCCCGTGTGCCTATCCTCATCGAGGGGGAGAGCGGTGTCGGCAAGGAAGTGATCGCCAATGCCATCCACGCCGCCTCGCCGCGCGCGCGGATGCCCATGGTCACGGTCAATTGTGGTGCCATTCCCTCCAATCTCATTGAGAGCGACCTGTTCGGCCATGAGCGTGGCGCTTTCACCGGCGCGTTCGACCGCCATGTGGGCAAATTCATGACCGCCAATGGCGGCACCATCTTCCTAGACGAGATCAGCGAGCTGCCGCTTGACGCTCAGGTGAAGCTCCTGCGCGTACTCCAGGAGGGCGAGATTCAGCCGGTCGGCGCCCGCCTGCCAAGCCAGGTGGATGTGCGCGTCATCGCTGCGACCAACAAGCGTCTCATCGACGAGGTGGAGGCCGGTCGTTTTCGTGAGGATCTCTACTACCGCCTCAATGTGGTGCAACTCACCATCCCGCCGCTGCGTGACCGCACAGGCGACATCCCCGCGCTCGCTCGTCACCTGCTCGATCGGATCAGCGCGCAGCCCGGAATGCGCAGCCTTGGCATCACCAGCGAGGCGATCAGCCTGCTGATGCGCCATGACTGGCCAGGCAATGTCCGCCAGCTCCACAACACGCTATTCCGCGCGGCCGTGCTCTGCGAAGGCGATGCCCTCACGCCCGCCGATTTTCCACAGCTCTCAGACGAGATATTCGGCCGCGCCGAGCCGCGCCCGAGGCCAGCAACAAGCCCCGTAGTGCGCAGTGCGCAGGAAAACGGCATCGGCGTCACGCTCTATGAGACGAACGGCCATCTGCGCTCGCTCTCGGATATCGAGGCGGATGTCATCCGCCTCGCCATCGGCCATTATCGCGGCCGCATGACGGAAGTCGCCCGGCGCCTCGGCATCGGCCGCTCCACGCTCTATCGCAAGCTCGCCGAGCTGGGGATCGAAACGGCCGCTTAGGCGCCACCGGCTTTCGGTCTGCTGATGAACGCGGTATGAGAGAGCGGGCGCGACCTCTCGATCGCACCCGTTCTGTTTCCTGCAAGCCGGCTCATGCCTTGCTGGTACCGCTCGTGGCTCCTGTGTCGGCACTGCTGCCCGTGCCGCTCTGCTGGCTCGCGCCGCGCGCCATGCCGGAAGAGAGGGCAGCGGTATCCCCGCCCGGATTGGTGAAGCCGCTCGAGGCCCCGACACTGCGCGCCGTCTGGACGCGCAGATTGTTCTGTACATTCTGTACGCCCGAAATGTCTTCGGCTACATCTTCCGCCCGGCGCTTCAGCAGTCTGTCGCTGACCGTGCCGGAGAGCGTCACTTCGCCATCATTGACCTGCACCTCGATGTCAGAGGCATCGATGCGCCAATCGTCGCTCAGGCGATCACACACATCCTCGCGGATGCGTTCGTCCGAGCGCGTATAGCCTTTCGGACCGAGGCCGCGATGGCGATCCTGACGGCGGCGGCGTTCTGCATCGTCGTCGCCGAACCAGGCGCGAACCTCGTCGCCCGCGCGTTCCATCCATCCACGATCGCGGTCCGAGCGATAGCCGGCGTCGCTACGCTGATCGTCGCTCTCGAAGTCGTAGCCGCTGTTGCGCATACCGCGCAGCCCATCGAGCCGTGCTCGCCCGCCACGACGCTCGTCCAGGCCGTAAGGATAGCCTCCGCTTGGCCCATAGGGGCGGGAAGGGTCAGAATGGCGGTCTTGCCGCTCTCCATAATCCGAACTGTAACGCCCGCTTTCATAGTCGGCGCCATAGCGGCCCTGTGCGCCGCGGTTGCGATCATAGGTCCCGCCGCGATCATAGCCATAGCCGCCGCGTTCGCCGTACCGCGATCCGCCACGGGCGCGGGCATAATCGTCATATTCGCGGGCATCATCGGGCCGACCCCAATTCGGATAGGCGCTGCGCTCACGCCCATAGCCCTCTTCATAATTGCGCCCGCCAACGTCCCGTTCATGGTCGCCGAGGTCGCCGCGCGGGCGCCGTCCTTCCGAGCGATCGCTCATATAGCTACGCCGTCCGCGCTCATCGTCTCGCCAGTCTGCCATCTGTCCATCCTTTCATGCTCATCATGCGCTGCCTAACCCGTACCTGAGTTGGCTGGAGCTGCTTCGGCAGCGCTTGCAGGACGAACGTCGCCCCGGTGGCGCGGTTCCGGCGGATGCGACAAGCCGTGCGGTCGAATCGCGGACGGCATAAGAGATGAACGGGCGATGCGGACGGGGGAGGAATGGACGCCCTCAGGCGTCGATTGCCGCTTCCTCGACCTGCGCAGCATTTTCCTGGATGAACGCGAAGCGGTGCGCGGGATTGGTGCCCATCAGCCGATCGACCAGATCCTTCACCACTGCCCGGTCTTCATAGTCGGCGGGGAGTGTGATGCGAATCAGGTTGCGCTTGACCGGGTCCATGGTCGTCTCGCGCAGCTGCTGCGGGTTCATTTCGCCCAGGCCTTTGAAACGGCTGACTTCGACCTTCCGGCCCTTCAACTCGCCGCCGAGCAGTGCCAGGCGATGGGCATCGTCACGGGCATAGACGCTCTTGCCGCCATGGACGAGCCGGTAGAGCGGCGGCTGGGCGAGATAGAGATGGCCGCGCCGTACCAAGTCCGGCATTTCTTGGAAGAAGAAGGTCATGAGCAGCGTGGCGATATGGGCGCCGTCCACATCGGCGTCGGTCATGATGACGACGCGCTCGTAACGCAGATTGTCCGGGTTGCAGTCCTTGCGTGCGCCGCAGCCCAGCGCCTGGATGAGGTCGGCGATTTCCTGGTTTGCCAGGATCTTGGCGGAGGTGGCGGAGGCGACGTTGAGGATCTTGCCGCGGATCGGCAGGATTGCCTGCGTCTTGCGGTCGCGCGCCTGCTTGGCGCTGCCGCCGGCGCTGTCGCCCTCGACGATGAATATCTCGGTGCCTTCCGGGTCGTCGCTCGAGCAGTCGGTGAGCTTGCCGGGCAGGCGCAGTTTGCGGCCACTGGTCGCGGTCTTGCGCTTGATCTCCTTTTCCGCGCGCCGGCGCAGACGCTCATCCATCCGCTCCAGCACATAGCCGAGCAGGGCTTTGCCGCGATCCATATTGTCGGCGAGGAAATGGTCGAAATGGTCACGCACGGCCGCCTCCACGAGGCGCGCGGCCTCGGGGCTGGTCAGGCGGTCCTTGGTCTGGCTCTGGAACTGCGGCTCGCGGATGAAGACGCTGAGCATCAGCTCCACGCCGTTCATCATGTCCTCGGCCTGAATATCCTTGGCCTTCTTCTGGCCCACCAGGTCGCCGAAGGCGCGCACGCCCTTGGTGAGCGCAGCGCGCAGGCCCTGTTCATGCGTGCCGCCATCGGGCGTGGGGATGGTGTTGCAATACCAGCTCGTCGAGCCCTCGGACCATAGCGGCCAGGCAACCGCCCATTCGACGCGGCCTGCGCCGTCGGGAAAATCCTGCGTGCCCCGGAAGAACTCGCTGGTGGCGCATTCGCGCGTGCCGATCTGCTCCTTGAGATGATCGGAAAGGCCGCCAGGGAACTGGAAGATCGCTTCGGCCGGCGTGTCGTCCGTGATGATCGCGGGATCGCATTTCCAGCGAATTTCCACGCCGGCGAAGAGATAGGCCTTGGAGCGGGCGAGACGGTGGAGCCGCGCCGGCTTGAATTTGAGTTCACCGAAGATTTCATGGTCCGGCACGAAACTGACGGTGGTGCCACGCCGGTTGGGCGCTGCGCCGACCTTTTCCAGCGGACCCTGCGAGATACCGCGCGAGAAGCGTTGGCGGTAGAGTTCGCGGTTGAGCGCCACTTCGACCTGCGTGTCGGCCGAAAGAGCATTGACCACACTTACACCCACGCCGTGCAGGCCCCCGGAGGTCTCATAGGCCTTGCCGGAGAATTTGCCACCCGAGTGGAGCATCGTGAAAATGACTTCCAGCGCCGACTTGTCGGGATATTTGGGGTGCAGGCCGACCGGGATGCCGCGACCATTGTCCGTTATGGTCAGGCGATTGCCCGCTTCCAGCGTCACTTCGATGCGCGTTGCATGGCCCGCGACCGCCTCGTCCATCGCATTGTCCAGCACTTCGGATGCGAGATGGTGCAGCGCGCGCTCGTCCGTGCCGCCGATATACATGCCCGGCCGCCGCCGCACGGGCTCCAGCCCTTCCAGCACTTCGATGGCGGAGGCGTCGTAGGATTCGGGGTTGTTGGGCTTGGGGCCGGCAAAGAGGTCGTCGGACATGAGCGAGCTATAGGGGCAGGGGAGTCAGGCGCGCAAGCGGGAAGCCGGGCGTGGCGGGAAGCAGTGTTCCGTACGAGCGAGAAGGAGCGGCAATGCCGCTCCTTCTCTTGTCGCGCTGCTCAGCGAACCCGTGGGCCGCCATAAGGCAGCGGCGGCGGCGGGCGACGTGTGCCGCGCGGTAGCTGGGCCTGATAGGCGCGTCCGCAATGTTCCACGCAATAAGGAAAGCCAGGATTCACCTTCTCGCCGCAGAAGTGGAAATCGGGCTCGCCCGGATGACCGATCGGCCACTTGCAGATCTTCTCATTGAGATCGAGCAGGCTGGTCTTGTCGGCGATCTCTTGGCTCGGCTTAGCCGGCACCAGGCGGCGCGGCGGCGCGGGCGGGATGGGCTGCTGGAGTTCGCCCGGTCCCTGACGCAGAAATCCGCCCGGTCCCACCGAGACGATGCGCGGCTGCGGTGCCGCCACAGGTTCAGCCGCCGGCTGAGCGACCTCGCGTACCGGCGCGGTCTCGGCAACGGGCGCAACGGGCTTGGGCTCGGCGACAGGGGCGGGCGCAGGCTTCTCCTTGGGCTTGGGGGCCGCGCGCGGCGGCGCGGCCGCGCTTTCGCTGCTCGCGGCGTTCTTGCGAGGTTGTGGGGCGGCCTTGGGCGTCGCATCGGTCGCTTTGACTGGTGAGGGGCGCGCCTGAAGCCCGAGGCGATGTGCCTTGCCGATGACGGCGTTGCGACTCACTCCGCCCAACTCCTCGGCGATCTGGCTCGCGGTCATACCGCGCTCCCACATCTGCTTGAGCTGGTCGATGCGTTCGTCTGTCCAGGACATGTGGTGAAAGATCCTTCGAATTTGTTGCCCGCCATATGGGGACGCAGCGCCAAAAGGTCAAATGAAGAGGCGAGTCGCGGCGACATCGGTGCGCTGCCTCCCTCAGCCTTTCCCGTTGCGGGCGAAGGGCGGAGCCGGTAGGTCCCGCGCCATGGCAGAGCAGCCCGATCCTTCCTTCCGCGACAGCCTCATCCAGCACGAGCCGGGCGTCCGCGTCATTCGCAGCGTGAACTGGGCCGGCATGAGCGCGCTCTATATGAAGGAAGTGCGCCGCTTCATGAAGGTGCAGCTCCAGACCATCTGGGCGCCGGCACTCACCACGTTGTTGTTCCTCGTCATTTTCACGCTCGCCCTTGGGCGCGGTGGCCTCGCCGTGATGGGCGTGCCCTTCGCCGATTTCGTGGCGCCGGGCCTCATCATCATGGGCATGATCCAGAATGCGTATCAGAATGCGAGCTTCTCTCTCCTTGTCGGCAAGATGCAGGGGACGATCGTCGATTTCCTGATGCCGCCGGTGTCCTCGGGCGAGTTGCTCACCGCGCTCGTCGCTTCCTCCATGACACGCGCGATCCTGGTCGGTCTCGCCATCTGGGTCGCGATGCTGTTCTGGCCGGGCGTTCATGTCATGCCGGCGCATCCGCTGGCCGCGCTTTATTTCGGCCTCATGGGCATTGCGATGCTGAGCTTCATCGGCGTGCTGACGTCGATCTGGGCCGAGAAGTTCGATCACGCCGCCGCCATCGCCAATTTCGTCATCGCGCCGCTTTCGCTGCTCTCGGGCACTTTCTATTCAATGGACCATGTCGCGCCGCTGTTCCGCACGATCAGTCAGGCCAATCCCTTCTTCTACACAATTTCCGGCTTCCGTTACGGTTTCCTGGCGGAGGCCGATTCGCACGTGCTGGTGGGCGGCATGGCGCTGCTGGGATTGAACGCCGTGCTGGCGTTCCTGTGCTATCGGGCTCTGGCGAAGGGCTGGAAGATCAAGGCCTGAGGCGCGCGGACGCCAGGCCTCGATGTTCAGTGCCAGCTTTTCTCGTCCATCCGGTAGGCGCCGTCCGGAAGCTGCTTGAAGATCATCGGGATGGCGGGATGCTCGATCGGCTCGCTGCCGTCGTCCGACACCAGATTCTCCTGGCTTACATAAGCGATGTAGCTCTGTTCTCCATTGTCGGCGAACAGATGGTAGAAAGGCTGGTTGCGGTCCGGTTGCAGCGGATTGGACTGATACCATTCCTCGCTGTTGCTGAAGACGGGATCGACATCGAACACCACGCCGCGAAAGCCGAAGACCTGATGCCGTACCCTGTCGCCCAGGCGGAAGCGCGCATGGGAGACGCGAGGCGCTTCGACCGATGCAGGCGGGAGGGAAGTTGGTGCGGCGCCCCGGGACGGGCCGGCCGCGTCGTTGATCGGCTGGTTCATGAAGTTGGATGTAGTGCGGCGGACGATGAACGCAAGATTTGCCATATCGTGACGCTTGGCAAAGCCTGCGGCATCCGCTAACAGCGCCCGCTCTGAGACCGCCGGTCGGCGCGGGGCAAGGCTCCCGATCCACCGAATACCTCTGCGGAGAGGTGGCAGAGTGGTCGAATGCGCCGCACTCGAAATGCGGTTTACGGGCAACCGTAACGTGGGTTCGAATCCCACCCTCTCCGCCAATTCTGCGTTCGCATCGGATCGCAGAGGTTCCCAATTTCCTGAAAATTTGCGGTTATTTGGGGGATTTGTCGCCGCAGCCGTTTGCGGGGGTTTGTCGGCGTTCCGGCAATGGCACAGCATGATCCTTGGTATTGAATTGGATATGCGACCTTGCTGGCATTTCATCGCATCGCCGTCGATGCGCAGCACTGCGCCACGGCCTCGGCCATGATCGCCCGGTCGATGTCGATGATCACAGTCGATGCTGATCGTTGCGATGTTGATGTTGTCGACAAGAAGCTTGATACCACCTTGATCAGACAAGTGATATTTCCGCGCGGTACCGTTTTTGCCCCGAAATCAGCAAGGATATCCACAATTTTGCAGACATTGACGTGATGAATCGTTGGTTCTGGTCGAGAGAACTCGTCGAGGAAGCGAAGATCTGCGGAATAAAAGGCGTCTACACCAAAAAACCTGGGGAACTGGCCTCTCAGCAGTTCGATCGGCTTTAGATCCTTACATTCAAGCTTAAAGGGGCTCGCTCAATGTCACAAGATGTGCCATTATTAAATATTACCGGCAGTTATTCGCGTTGATTTATTTGCGGAGGCCAGTGAATGCATCGTACAATCGATGATTTGTTACCTTTGGTTCCTGAAGGTGGATCGCGCATATTCAAGGCTAGAGTGCCAGGCGTAGTTGAAAGCCGGTTCTTTGTAGCGGCTTTCAATCATGACTATGGCGGTTCTTTTTTCTGAAAGAACAAATCAGGAATTGGAGAGCATCCATGGACCGGAACGCGCGATGTTCCACGAAATGGACTCGATGCACTTGCAGCACCCGATGTCACTTTTTCGTGCAAGGCGAACAAGCTTGTGGATTTTTATTCGACCGGGACGGCAGCCTATGCGATTTCGGGCAGGCTGCGAGATCTGATAGAGGATCTCGATCCTGGGTCGCTCGAGGTCTTGCCTATCACCGTCAAGGCCAAGGATGGCGAGGTCGAATATAATTTTGCGATGCCAAGCCGTTTGCTCAGATCAGTCGAACCGGACCTTTGCGATATCCAGATCGTGGACGAGCAATTGGGCTCGCGATGGATAAGAAAGGTGAAATACCCTAACCCAAGCGGTACTGTGATCGACCCTGAACTTGACGGTCACATCCACACCTTTGCCGATGTCGTAAATAGTTGGTTGTGGTCTCGACAGATCATCGATGCGGGTAAACAGGCCGGAATAAAGGGCGTCTATACGAGAATTCCTGAAAGTTATCCTGCGATCATTGCCGATTATCTCTAGAAATAGCTAGAAGTATCTAGAATTTCCAAGAAACTGGATGGTCTAATGTCTGATAATACGACCTCTGATGTCATTACAGGCAGTGCGTCACCTCTACCCGTCGGGTCCGGGCGGGCGACCTTTCGCAGCGTGCCGCCCGTGGCGGGCCATCAGAAGTCGCACACCATTCCGCAGAAGTTATTCAATAGGGCCTTTGCCGATTTGTTTGCCGAGATTCGCATTGCCGAACTGCCAGCTGGCCAGCTGCCATTCGACCCTGATAATTTTTACGATAATAGGCAATGCCGCTCGATCTTCATCCGGCTTACAGAACCAGCCTAGTAACTCCCGCGGAAGGGAAACAGCAGCGCCGATCCATCACTTTATCTCGACGTTGCGCCACAGTTGCGCTCGGTAGCGCTCGAAGCATCGTTCGCCGCAAGTCAGCCGCATCAAGGCGCCTTCTGCGATGGCCGTCGCGCGGCGTCCATCTTCCTTGACCAGCGGATGGAGTGCTTCCCGGTTCCATGCCTCGCTATGCTTGACGTCGAGCACGGCGTGAAGATCGAAATAGTGGCGCGCTTTGCCGCTGAGGCCGATGCGGCGCAGCCCTGTTGCGACCGAGGCCGCGCGGTCCGGCGCGGTCAGCTCAATGACGCCGAGCGCCCCGACCGAGTGCCATGCATAGCGCCGTGATGTCGCCATCGCGGTCATGGCATTGGCGAGGGCCAGGCTCTCACCTACGGTCGTCTCGATGTGCGGCGTGACGCACAGCGTCTCGGCCAGGATGTCGAGCATAGGTCCATGCATCCCCTTGGGATTGCCGCGCCCCATCTCGTCCCAATAGTTGCGGGCAAGTTCGAGCTTGGCGGAGATTGGCAGCTTCACCTGCGTCATCGCAACCAGGTCGTCGAACCCAGCCTCTCCGGCTGCTTCCTGTTCGAAGAACCAGCGCAGCTCGTCACGCGTGGCCTCATCCGCGAGCCAGGGAAAGAGCGGGTCATGCTGGCCGGGGCCCGTTGCGCGAAGGTCCTCGAACCAGTCTATGAACCTGTCCGGGTCGTGCGGCGCCTGCGCCGCTCGACCGCGAACGCTCCGGCGCAGCGCCTCGACGAACTCGCCTTCGAGACGGAGCATATGGCGGTCGCTTTCAAGCCTATCCTGCCAATGCTGGTTCGGGAATTGCGGCTCCAGCCGCTCTCGGTTCCAGCGCGCGAGCAGGCGCTGGAAGGAATCGGAGAAATAGTCGTCGGATTGTTGGGAGCCAAGGAGGCGATCATCGTTACAGGCGAACAGGGTTGCCATCGAATATGGTCCTTATGATGTGCCGTCGGATAACGCTTCCTGCTTGCCTCGGGTTCCTCGCCCAACCGCGGCAGCTTTCAAACTTATTCCTAGAAAATCATTGTAAATCAGAGGGGTGCTATAATTGCTGTAGGTCAGGGCAACTAAAACCACTGCAATTAATGTTTTGGAGGAACTTGTCCGGCGGCGCTCGCGTTACGGAAGCACCAGTCCTTCAGGAGAGCTTATGGGGGTTTTCCAGCGCGCCGCCCAAGGGGATGCGCCGCAGGCGCCATTTCGTGTCATCGAATTGCAGGCCTACCGGGGGCCACATCTTTTCAGTCATCGCCCGATGATCCGGATCCGCGTCGATCTTGGGCAGCTCGAACAATGGCCGACCGATCGTATCGCGGGATTCAATGGTGCGCTCCTATGTGCTCTTCCAGGGCTGGCGGCGCACGGTTGCAGCTGTCGGCAGGCCGGCGGCTTTGCAGCGCGGCTGCGTGACGGAACATGGCTCGGCCATGTCATCGAGCATGTAGCGCTGGAGCTACAGGCGCTGGCCGGGTCGCCCTTGTCACGTGGCAAGACGCGGTCGGTCGCGGGGCACCCGGGTTCCTATGACGTTCTTTACGCCTATGAGGAAGAAACTCTGGCAATTGCTGCCGGGGCCGCCGCCATCCGGCTGGTACTCTCGCTATTGCCGCAATCCCTCGCGGCCTGGGAAGGCGAGCGGCGCCTCCCTGCCGCCCTTGTCGAAAGCCCGGATGACATCGAAGCGCTCGTGCCGGCGCTTTCCCTCATTCTGTCGCGCAATTCTCTGGGGCCTACCACCAGCGCGATCACGGACGCCGCGCGTCGCCGCGGTATCCCGATCACACGCCTCGACCGGCACAGCTTCGTCCAACTCGGCTACGGTGCCAGGCAGAAGCGCATCCGGGCGAGCATGACAGGCGAGACGGCGCAGCTTTCGGTTTCAATCGCCGGGAACAAGGAGGTAACCCGGCAGGCGCTGCTCGGGGCGGGCCTGCCCGCACCGCGCGGGCGGGTCGCACGGTCAGCCGACGATGCCGTGGAGGCCGCGCGTGGGTTCGACGGACCTGTGGTCGTGAAACCTCTCGATGGCAATCACGGCCGCGGCGTCGCGACCAACCTCACGGAGGAGGAGCAGATCAGGGCCGCCTTCGATATGGCTGCCAGGATCGGCCGTGTCATCATCGAGGAGCAACTGCCCGGCAAGGATTATCGCATTCTCGTCATCGGCGGACATGTGGTGGCGGTTGCCGAGCGCGCGCCCGCCTCTGTCGTGGGCGACGGGTTCCACAGTATCGCCCAACTCATCGAAGATCTCAATGCCGACAAGCGCCGGGGCGAGGGGCATGAGAAGGTGCTCACGCGCGTCAAGATCGACAGTGATCTGCGCGATATGCTGAAACGGCAGGGCAAGACGATGGCCAGCGTGCCGCTGGCGGGCGAGACGGTCGTGCTCCGGGGAACGGCCAATCTCTCGACCGGCGGCACAGCCATCGACCGCACCGACGTCATGCATCCCGACAATCGACTGATCGCCGAGGCGGCCGTGCGTCTTGTCGGGCTCGACATCGCCGGGGTGGACTTCCTCTGCCCCGACATCAGTCGGCCGGTCGCCGTCACCGGCGGGGGCCTCGTCGAGATCAATGCGGCACCGGGCTTTCGCATGCATCTTGCGCCGGCCGAAGGCAGAGCGCGTGACGTCGCCACACCGGTAGTGGACATGCTCTTCCCGGCGGGCTCTCAGAGCCGCGTCCCCATTGTCGCCGTTACCGGAACGAACGGGAAGTCCACGACGACGCGTATGATCGCCGCGATCATGCGCGAAGCGGGCAAACGTGTCGGCATGGCCAACACCAGCGGTATCTATCTCGACGATCTGCAACTCAAGGCCGGGGATGCGAGCGGGCCGCGCAGCGCGAAGATGATCCTTCGCAATCCCTCGGTGGAGGTCGCGGTGCTGGAGACGGCGCGCGGCGGCATCCTGCGGGAGGGGCTGGCCTTCGACGTCAGCAGCGTTGGTGTCGTGCTCAATGTGATGCCGGATCATCTCGGCCTCAAGGACATCGATACGCTGGAGCAACTCGCCGCCGTCAAGGAAGTCGTCGCCCGTAACGTGGCACGCCGCGGCACCGCGGTGCTCAATTTCGACGATCCGCTGGTGCGCAAGATGGCACGCAACACGCGATCCCGAATCGCCTGGTTCAGCCTGGGAGCGCTCGTGGATGCTTCCGCGCTCGCCTTTCATACGGCAGATGGCGGGACCGTCGCGACGCTTGAAGGAACGGGCGCCGATGCCGAGCTGGTCCTGCATCGGCACGGCGAACGGCACGTTGTCGCCCGCGCGCACGAGATCCCTGCCACCGCCGGCGGCGTCGCCACCTTCAATATCGCCAACGCACTGGCTGCCATCTGCGCGACAGCCGCACTGGGCACCGACTGTGGCTCGATCGCGGGGGCGCTTAAGCGCTTCGCATCGAGCTTCGAGGACAATCCTGGTCGCTTCAATATCATCGACGATCATCCCTTCCGCGTGGTGCTCGATTATGCGCACAACCCGGGCGCGCTGCGTGCGCTCGGCTCTGCTCTCCCGGCGCTGCGCCCCGCCAGTTCCGGTCGTCTCATCGGCATGGTGGCGATCCCCGGCGACCGCCGCGACGAGGACCTCACCGAGATGGGCCGCATTGCCGCCGAACTGTTCGACCATATCGTTTTCCGGGAAGGACCCGATGGGCGCGGGCGGCCGCGTGGCGAAGTGCTTAAGCTCATGGAGCGGGGCGCCCGGTCCGCCGACACTTCGGCGACTTTTGAGTCTATCCTGAAAGAAGAGAATGCCGTCGACCGCTGCCTGGCGTTGGGCCGCGCCGGTGACCTTCTCGCCATCCTGCCGACCGATGTGGGAGCGGTGCACGAGCAGGTGAAGGCATTCAGGTCCACGCGGGAGCACGACTTTGTTCGCGCCTGATGACTCGTGGTCGGTCATCGTTCACGGCGGAGCGCGCTCGATCGCGGAAAGTGACCGTGCGCTCTTCGAGCAAGGCTGCCGCAAGGCGGTCGAGACGGCCGCCGCGATCCTGGGAACGGGCGGCGCTGCGCTCGACGCGGCCGAAACGGCTGTGCGCGTCCTTGAGGATCTGCCGCAGTTCAATGCCGGCACCGGTTCGGTGGCCAATGAAGACGGCGAGGTGGAAATGGATGCGGCGATTATGGACGGCGAGACTCTCGCGATTGGCGCTGTGACGGCGATTCGGGAGATCAGAAATCCGATCTGCGTCGCGCGCGCCCTGCTCGATGATCGCACCGTGCTGTTGGCAGGCGCCGGCGCGCAGCGTTTCGCGGTGGACATCGGTGCGCCATCGGGGAGCGCTTCGCCTGGAGAGGACCCGAAAGCCGCCGATACTGTCGGCTGCGTCGCGCGCGATCGGCTCGGCCATTTCGCCGCCGCCGGCTCGACCGGTGGGATCATGGGCAAGCGGGCGGGGCGTGTCGGTGATACGCCACTGCCGGGATGCGGCTTCTATGCCGACGATTTGATGGGCGCCGCCGCGCTTTCCGGCGATGGCGAGTATATTATGCGCGCCATGCTCGCCGGCCGGGCGCTGCACATGCTGGATGAGGCCGCGCCGGCGGTGGCGGCGGAAAGGGCCATCGACCTGCTCGCACGGATTGGCGGCCAGGCCGGAATGGTCTTGCTGGGCCGCGACGGCAGAATGGGCCTAGCCCACAATTCCGAGCAGTTCGCGGTGGGATTGGCGGCAAGCTGGTTGGGCGGTCCCCATGCCGGTATCCATCTCGATGATCTCAGGGAATGGCTGGCATGAATACAGCAATGGGACTTCTGATCGCCATTGGCGGGCATGAGGACAAGGAGGGCGAGCGCGAAATTCTACGCGAGATCGCGCGGCATGTCGGGCAGCGCAAGCTCATCGTCGCCACTGTCGCTAGCCATCAACCAGAAGGCTATTTCGACGCTTACAAGGCGGCCTTCGCGGATCTCGGCACAACCGATCTCGTCGAACTCTATGTGCGCGAGCGCGAGGAAAGTTTTCGCGACGAGACATTAGCGCCTTTGCGCGATGCGGCAGGCATCTTCTTCTCGGGCGGCGACCAGTTGCGCATCTCGAGCCAGATCGGCGATACGCCCATCGAGCGGCTGGTTCGCGACATCCACCGGCGCGGTGGTCTCGTCGCCGGCACGTCGGCGGGCGCGGCGGCGATGAGCGAGATCATGCTGGCCAAAGGGACGAGCGGGGAAACGCACCGAATTGGAGATCTCCACATGGCGCCGGGCCTCGGCCTGGTGAAAAACGCCGTTATCGACCAGCATTTCGCCGAGCGCGGTCGCATCGGTCGCCTGCTTGGCGCGGTGGCCCAGAACCCGCGCGTCGTCGGCATCGGCATCGACGAGAACACCGCCATCGTCATGCGTGACCAGCGCTTTGAGGTGATCGGCGCCGGCGCTGTCTATGTGATCGATGGCGAGCATGTCTCCCATTCGAACATCTCCGAAGCTGAGCCGGAGAGAGCGCTTTCGATGCACGACATCCGACTGCATGTGCTCGGCAAAGGTGACAGCTTCGACATCGACAGGCGCAAGCCCGGCTATGCGCAGGACCAGAATGGCTGAGGAGGGCGCGTCAATGCTGGACGAGGCGTCGGACTCGGCCATCCTCACACCGGATCAGGGCGAGGCACTGCAACGGTTCATGTGCCATCTTTCCGATATCGGCTATCACTTCGTCACGCCGACGCCAGCAACGCATTCGCGCGTGCTCGCGCGTGCGCCAGGGCGGCTCGGCACGAAACCACAGGAAATTCTGGGCTGGAGTCTGCCGTTCGACCCGGGCGCCGTGGACCCTGTCATACCATCGCTGCTCTCCGCCGCGGGCCTGCTGCGGCATGAGGCGACGGGTCTGGCCCGGAGCGACATCCGCGTCTCCAAGGTTCGCGGCCGGCTATTCGCTCATTCCGCTTATCCCACGGTCGCAAACGATGCGGTCTTTCTGGGACCGGACACTTACCGATTTGCCGATCTCATCGCCCATGAACTGCAAGCCCGACCAGCGACCCCCGGCTTAGTCGTCGTCGACATGGGCACGGGATCTGGCGCGGGTGCCGTGGTCGCGGCCGATCTTCTACCCGGGGCGCATGTTATCGTCACCGACATCAATCCGCGCGCGCTGGCGCTGGCGCGGGTCAACAGCCGCCATGCCGGGTGCGCCGTCGAGGCGCGGGAAGGGCGCAATCTTGCCGGTTGTCCCGGGCCGCTCGACGTCATTCTCGCCAACCCGCCCTACATCATGGACCCGGCCGGTCGAGCCTATCGTGATGGCGGCGCCATGCATGGCGCAGCTATCGCCATTGAGATGACGGATGCGGCTCTCCCGATGTTGGGGCGTGGCGGCAGCTTCATCCTTTACACCGGAAGCGCCATTGTCGGCGGCGGCGACCCGCTACGTGCACGACTCGCGCAGAGGGCCAAGTCGGCGGGAACTGACTTCAGCTACCGCGAACTCGACCCCGATGTCTTTGGTGAAGAGCTGGAAGGTCCCGCTTACGAAGATGTCGATCGGATTGCTGCGGTCGCGGCTGTGTTCCACAGGCGCTAACCGCCGCCATATCTTCCGGTGTGGCAATTTCTTGATATCCTGTGGCGCTTGGAGCGTGGATCTTCATGCGCCCGCGACCGCGCCGATGGCCGCCCAATTCGGTTTGCTTTTTTTTGGAACCGAATGTGCCGTTCCGCGTATTAGTCCGTTGGGTGGGGTGCGCGTGTCGCCCTGAAGTAGGGCGGAGGAAAAGTGCCTCGAGATTCGCGTGAATGGCTGCTTTACGGCGGCATCTCTCTTTTTTTGGTGTTTCCCTTCCTCGCAGATCTCCTTCTGCCGCTCGGCACGGCGGTTTGGGTTATCTATCTGCTGCCGGTGGTGATCGCCTTTCTTGCGCGGCTCGCTGCGGTACCGATCGTCGTGGCCGGACTGGTCACGATACTGACCTTTGCGGGCTTCTTTTTCTCCGATCCCGGCGTCGACCCCTCATTAGCAATCACGAACCGGGCTATGGCAATCGCCGTGGAGTGGGCGCTGGCAATTATCGGCGTGATGTTCATCCGCAACCGGCTGCGGATCGAGCGCGAGGATTGGATCCGCACTGGACAGGTGCGGCTCGCCGAGACGATTGCCGGCGATCTTTCCGTCCGGGAAGTGGCTTCACGAGCGATGCAATTCCTCGCCGCCTATCTAGAAGCATCCGCTGGCGCGATCTTCATTAAGGAAGGCGCCGTCTTCGTGAGGCGAGGGACCTATGGCGTTCCGGAAGATGCGCCCGTGGCGACGCAGATCGCACCGGGGGATGGTCTGCTCGGCGCTGCAGCTGCCGGGGGAGCTAATCTGCTGCTGAAGGATGTGCCAAACCACTATCTCTATTTTGGTTCCGCTCTCGGTCGGGCGCTTCCCACGGAACTGTTGATCGGTGCGGCTTGCGCGGACGATGAAGTCAATGCGCTGGTCGAATTCGGATTCGGCAAGTCCCTGGGGAAACGGGCCGACGAGTTCCTGTCCAGGACCTCTGCCCAGCTCGGCGTCGCAATTCGAACCGCCATCTTCCGCGGCGAGGTGCAGCGTTTGCTGGAGGAGACGCAACAGCAGGCCGAGGAGTTGCAAGCCCAGGGCGAGGAACTGCAGGCGAACAACGAGGAACTCGAAGCGCAGAGCCAGCGGCTGCTCGAAAGCCAGGCCCGCCTCGAAGCGCAGCAAGCGGAACTGGAGGAAACCAACGCGGCGCTCGAAAACCAGGCGCATGAGCTTGAAGCGCAGCGGGATGAACTCGAGCGCGCCCAGGCATCGCTGGAGGAACAGACTGCGGAATTGGAACGCGCGAGCCGTTACAAGTCGGAATTCCTGGCCAACATGTCGCACGAGCTTCGCACGCCGCTGAATTCGCTTCTCATTATGGCGCGGCTGCTGGCGGAGAACCGGGCCGGCAATCTCTCGCCGGACCAGGTGAAACATGCCCAGACGATCGAGACGTCGGGCAATGACCTCCTCGCTCTCATCAACGATATTCTGGATATTTCGAAGATCGAGGCGGGCAAGGTCGATCTCGATATTCGTGCCGTGCAAACGGCCGCACTGGTCGAAAAGATAAGCAGTGCCTTCTCCCCCAGCGCTGCGGCCAAAGGCCTGGCGCTGCGAACGGAGATCGGACTGGACGCGCCGCACGACCTGCGAACGGATGCCCAGCGCGTCGAGCAGGTTCTCAAGAATTTCCTCTCGAACGCGATCAAGTTTACCGACAGCGGCGAGGTCCTTCTGTCGCTTTCGTCAGCCGATGGCGATCGTGTGGCGATCACTGTCCGCGACACCGGCATCGGCATTCCGGAGGACAAGCTTGGGGTCATTTTCGAGGCCTTCAGACAGGCTGACGGAACCGTCAGCCGCAGATATGGCGGCACGGGCCTCGGTCTTTCGATTTCGCGCGAACTGGCCGGGCTGCTCGGCGGTGAAATCAGGGTGGAGAGCAGGCCAGGCAAGGGCAGCGCCTTCACGCTTCTCATTCCAGCCCAGCTCGAGCCCTCCACCTTGGCGGCCGACCGGGCGCCGCCGGTGCCCCAACGCGCCTGGGAACGAGTCGTTTCAGGCGCCATCGAGCATCCGACCGTCCACATCCGCTCGCCCATCGAGGACGATCGCGCGAGATTGTCCGGCAACTCGCGGCTGATCCTCATCGTGGAAGACGATGCAACGTTCGCGCGCATCCTCTGCGATCTGGTGCACGAACTCGATTTCCAGTGCCTCATTGCGGCGACGGCCGACGAGGGCGTGACGCTGGCGCGGCAATATCTGCCTCATGCCGTCATCCTGGACATGAATCTGCCCGACCATACGGGTCTTTCCGTGCTCGACAGGATCAAGCGTGACGTGCGTACGCGCCATATTCCGGTCCATATCGTTTCGGTCCGTGAGGATGCGCAGGCAGCGCTGGCCAATGGTGCAGTCGGCTATCTGCTCAAGCCCGTGCAGCGCGAGCAGCTTGTGGATATGTTGCAGACGCTCGAGACGCGTATGGCCACGCGAATGCGGCGTGTCCTGGTCGTCGAAGATGATGCGCGCCAGGCCGAGAGCATCGGGCTCCTGCTCGCCTCACGGGATGTCGAGACGGTTGCAGCGCATAGCGCGGCGGAATGCCTTGGGCTGCTCAGCCAGAACAGTTTCGACTGCATGGTTCTGGATCTCAATCTGCCCGACCAATCCGGGCTCGATCTTCTGGAACAGCTCAGCGAGAACGAAGCGATCGGCTTCCCGCCCGTCATCGTCTATACCGGCCGTGACATTTCGAATGAGGAGGAGCTGCGCCTGCGCCGCTATTCGAAGTCGATCATCATCAAGGGCGCAAGGTCGCCCGAACGCCTCCTCGACGAGGTGACGCTGTTCCTTCATCAGGTGGTCTCCGACTTGCCTGAGAAGCAGCAGGAAATGGTGTTCCGGTCGCTCAATCGCGATGCGACTCTGGAGGGCCGGACCATCCTTGTGGCGGAGGATGACATTCGCAACGTCTATGCTCTCACGAGCATTTTCGAGCCGCACGGCGCCAAGGTGCTGATCGCCCGCAACGGCGGTGAAGCGATCGAGATATTGGAGAAGTCCGCCGAAGGTGGGGCGACGCCGGTCGACCTGGTGCTGATGGACGTGATGATGCCGGAGATGGATGGTTTGAGCGCCATGAAGCAGATCCGCGGCCAGGCACGCTGGAGCAAGCTCCCCATCATCGCCCTCACTGCAAAGGCGATGCCGCGTGACCAGCAGGAATGCCTTGACGCCGGCGCCAATGACTATCTCTCCAAGCCGCTTGACGTGGACAAGCTCCTCTCGCTGGCGCGGATCTGGATGCCGCGATGACGCCCGTCCTGGAATGCCATGAGGAGCTTGAGGTCGATCTGCTGATCGAGGCGATCTGGCGGCACTATCATTATGACTTTCGCGGTTATTCGCGCGGATCGCTCCATCGCCGACTCCTGCGCGCGCGCGCGCATCTGGGCTGTGAGAGTCTCTCGCAGATTCAGCACCAGATCCTGCGCAGTCCCGCCGCATTTGGAGAGCTGATGGGCTTCCTCACCATTCAGGTGAGCGAGATGTTCCGCGACCCACTCTATTTCCGGGTCTTGCGTGAACAGGTGGTTCCGCATCTGCGTACCTATCCCTCGCTCAAGGTCTGGGTGGCAGGTTGCGCCAATGGCGAGGAGTTCTACTCGCTTGCCATCCTGTTCCGCGAGGAAGGGCTGGAGGAGCGAACGATCTTCTACTGCACGGACATCAGCCCAGGCGCTGTGCGCAATGCCCAGGCGGGCGTCTACGATCAGGCACGGCTGCCCGGCTTTACGGAAAATCACCGTGTCTCCGGCGCGCGCGCCTCGCTTTCCGACTATTATACCGCCGCTTATGGCTCGGTCATCTTCGACAAATCGTTGCGGTCACGGGCTGTCTTCGCCGAGCACAGCCTTGCGACCGACCAGGTGTTCGCCGAGGCACATCTCATTTCCAGCCGCAACGTCCTGATCTATTTTGATCGCGATCTGCAGGATCGCGCCATCGGCCTGTTCGGCCAGTCGCTTGTACGCGGCGGCTTTTTGGGTCTCGGCTCCAAGGAGACGTTGCGGTTCTCCAATGCATCCACCTGCTTCGATGATTTCGACCCGAGCGAGAAAATCTATCGCCGCAACAATCTCGCCGTTCCGGAGATGGCCCATGCCTTCTGAAAGGGTGAAAGTCCTCGTTGTCGACGATGTTCAGGAAAATCTCGACGCGCTCGACGCATTGCTCAAGAGGGACCATCTTGAGGTCGTGCGCGCCGCCTCCGGTTTCGAGGCGCTGGAGAAGCTGCTGGTCGACGATTTCGCGCTGGCGCTCCTCGATGTGCAGATGCCGGGGATGGATGGATTCGAGCTTGCCGAGTTGATGCGCGGCACCGAGCGGACACGCCGCATTCCCATCTTTTTCCTGACGGCTGTGGCGACGGACGAGATGCGCCGGTTTCGCGGCTATGAGGCGGGCGCGGTCGATTATCTTCTCAAGCCGATCGATTCGATGGTGCTCAAAAGCAAGGTCGACGTCTTCGTGGAGATGCATCGTCAGCGGCGCGAACTTGCGCAGCAACGCGACAAGCTCGCGGCGGCGTTGGCACGCATTCGGGCGCATCACGACAATAGTCCGCTTGCCGTTGTGGAGCTTGATCGCGATCTCAAGGTGCTGGACTGGTCCATGGGC
>CBIMKI010000010.1:0-24454 GCA_966244395.1 uncultured Sphingobium sp.
GTGGCGCTCACCGCCGCGCCGGGCAAGGCAATGGAATGGGGTATCGACGAGACGCGCATCCTGGGCTTTTCCGAGAGCGTGGGCGGGCGCTTTTCGCTCTGGTCGTCCATCGGCTTCCCCGCCGCGCTGGCGCTCGGCTGGGAGGCCTTCGAGCAGCTTCTGGAAGGCGCCGCCCTCATGGACCGGCATTTCCGCCATGCCGAACCGGCGGCGAACATTCCGCTGCGCGCCGCCTTCGTCGATCAATTCCATGCGCGCATCATGGGCTGCGAGACGCGCGCGGTCTTCGCCTATGACGAACGGCTGCGGCTGCTGCCCGATTATCTCCAGCAGCTCGAAATGGAGAGCAACGGCAAGAGCGTGAAGACCGACGGCTCGCCTGTCGACGGCCCCACCGCCGCGATCACCTGGGGCGGGGTCGGCACGGATGCGCAACATGCCGTCTTCCAGCTTCTCCACCAGGGCACGCATGTCGTGCCGGTCGAGTTCCTGGCGGTGAAGGAGCCGGGCGACGTGCTCGATCCCGCCCATCACCAGACGCTGCTGGTCAACTGCTTCGCACAGGGCGCGGCGCTCATGCAGGGGCGCGAGAACGCCGCCGATCCGGCGCGCGCTTATGCGGGCAACCGTCCCAGCACGACGATCCTCATCGACGATCTGACGCCGGCCACCCTCGGCGCGCTCATTGCCTTCTACGAGCACCGCACCTTCGCCAACGGCATCCTCATGGAGATCAACAGCTTCGACCAGTTCGGCGTCGAACTCGGCAAGGAAATCGCCAAGTCCATCGAGAAGGACGGCGCGCAGGGCTTCGATCCTTCGACCATGGCGCTGATCGCGCTGGCGCTGGAATAGGGCAGGGCGCCCGGCGGATCGAAGCGAGGCAGGCGCGGCGGTCGTGCAGGGGCGCTTAGATTCCGCGGTCCGGAACAGCCGCCCCGTCTTCCGCAACGATGATTGCGATCGTGCCCTCGGCGTCGATCTCCACGCGATAGGCGCGCAGGCCCGATTTCCGCGCGATGCGGATTGCGCGCTTGAGGTCGGCGTCTCGCCAGCCCGGCTCGCCTCCCGCAGGGGCCGGCGGCCGCTCGCCCGGCAAGGCTGCGAAGCCGCGCGCTATCGGTTGCGATGTGGATGGTTCGGGCGCGCGCAGGATGTCCGCGCGGACCTGAATGGGCTTGCGTCCCCTGGAAAACCAGCCGGCAACAAGCATTTGCGCCTTCATGAACGTCAAGCCAACCATGGATTGGCCTCCTCCCCTTGGGACGACTATGTCCGGGTCCGGGGACGCAAACAAGCGGCTTTGAACCGCCGGTTTCGCGCCGCGGAAGGTCGCGCGCGAACCGTTTGATTTCAATGCTGAAAAAATAAGTTCAAGCGCGCCACCTAAGTTCGCGCCGACGCCATTTCTTCGAAAATCCCGTGAAGAGGATCGGAAAATTCCAGCTTTCCCGGCTGCGCGCCCGGCCCGGTGCCCCGCATCTGATCCCGGTCGCGCAAGCCCGTCCCAAAACCCGCCATCGCGCCCGGACGAAGCGCGGAGCACCGGCACCAGCCGCAATTGATGCCCCCTCTCATTTGCACGGAAGACATGGCGGAGCGTGATCTAGTCAGAGTGACCCGATTGGTGGACCAGATCCGCCAGGCGATCGCGCGCGAAGATCGCGCCGCGCTCTGCGAAAACATCGCGCAATTGGTCGTGCTGCGCGCACCCATGGGAGAGCAATGGGAGCAACTGGCCGCGCTGGCCGCCAGGATCGGCGAGATCGGCCTCGCGCGCAAGGCCGCCGATCTGCTGGTCGAGGCTACAGGTGGCAGTGCAGCGGGCCAGTATCGCAAGGCGGCCTTGCTCTTCGACATCGGCCTGTCGCATGAGGCGGACGCGCTGCTGCGGTCGATCCCGGCGCATCTGCCCGACCCGGTGGCCAATGCCTATAGCCGCGCCGCCGCCGCGCTCAATCTCGGCAATCCGGCGGAGGCGCGCCTGTGTGTCGATGAGGTGCTACGCGCCCGCCCGCAATTGGGCTCGGCCTGGCTGCTGCTGTCCCAGACCGCCGATCTCGCCCGCGATGCGGCGGCAGGCGACCGCATCGTCGCCGCCGGGCCGCACATGGCGGGCATGCCGCCTGCCGAACGCGCGCTCTATCTCTACGCGCTGGGCAAGGCGCATGCCGATCGCGGCGCGCATGAGGCCGCCTTCGACGCCTATGCGCGCGGTGCGCGGGATATGAAGTCGCTCGTCCGCTTCGATCGCGCGGCGGACCATGCCCAGGCCGCGCAGGCCGTGCGCGGCCATGACGCGCAGAAGGTCGCCGCGCTCGCCGCCGTGCAGAGCGAACCCACGGACCGGACGATCTTCGTCGTCGGCCTGCCGCGCTCGGGCACGACATTGGTCGAGCAGATCCTTACCAGCCACAGTGCCGTCAGCGAAGGCGCGGAGGTCAATCTGCTCTCGCTCCTTGCGCGGGAAGCCGGCGGCCCCGCCTTGTCCGCGCTTGCCCGTTATGTCGAGGGCGGCGGCGCAGCGTCTGCGGCGCGCCTCTGGCGGCACTGGCTGGGCGAGCGCTTCCCCGCGCCGGGCCGCGTCATCAACAAGGCGATGGATAGCAGCCGCTTCCTCGGCGTGGCTGCGGCATTGCTGCCGCAGGCGCCGCTCATCTGGATCACGCGCGATCCGCTCGACCGCGCATGGTCCTGCTTTCGCACGAGTTTCCTCGGCGGCGCGCTGCCCTGGAGCTATGATCTGGAGGACATCGCCGCGCATTTCCGCGTCGAGGACGCGTTGCTCGCCCAATGGCGGGAGATCCTCGGCGACCGGCTGTTCGTGCTCTCCTATGAGGCGCTGGTGAGCGAGCCCGAGCACTGGATCGGCAAGCTCCTCGCCCATTGCGGTCTTGCCGAGGAGCCGCAGGTCTTCGCGCCGCATGAGAACCAGCGTCCGGTCGCGACCGCGAGCTGGGTGCAGGTGCGCCGCCCGATCGACCGCGCGGGCATCGGCGCCGCCGCGCCCTATCGTGCCTGGCTGGAGCCGTTCGTCCGCGCCTATTGCGACTAGGCGACCTCAGCGCGCGGAAGGCTCGATCCGCAGCACGGCATGTTCGTCGCCATCGGTCAACACATAGATGTTGCCGTCCGGCCCCTCGGCCACATCGCGCACGCGCTTGTGCAGTGGCGCCAGCAGCATCTCGCGCCGCAGTTCGCCGAGGTCCGCGTTGAACACCACGCGCTCCAGTCCGCCTGTGCCGTTGATCTCGCCGCGCCGGCCGCTGCCGATGAAGAGGTTGCCCTTCCAGGCCGGGAATTTGTCGCCCTGATAGAAGAGCAGGCCGGATGGCGCGATGGAGGGCAGCCAGACGGCCAGCGGGCGCTCGATCCCTTCGCCAAGCGGCAGACCGGCCATGGCCTTGCCGTCATAGTCGCGGCCATAGCTATAGTCCGGCCAGCCATAATTGGCGCCGGGCTTGATGAGATTGACCTCATCGCCGCCATTGGGGCCATGCTCGGCGGAAAAGACCTGGCCCGTCACGGGATGGATGGTCAGCCCGTGCTGGTCGCGATGGCCATAGCTGTAGATGGCCGGGTTCGCGCCCGCGCGGCCGACGAAGGGATTGTCGGCAGGGATCGAGCCGTCCGCGTTGAAGCGCAGCACCTTGCCGTAGAGGCCGGAGAGATCCTGCGCCGCGGGGCCGAAGGGGCCGCCGGTCGTCACCCAGACCTTGCCGTCCTTCGCCACGCGCACGCGCGAGCCCGCCGGATAGGCGACGCCGCCCTGCGCCAGCGTCTCGATGCCGCTCAGCCGCCCGTCTTCCAGCCGGCCGCGCATGAGCTTGAGCCGTGCGTTGCGGGGCGGCCCGTCCACGCCCGCTTCATTGGGCACAGGCTCCAGGAAGGTGAAGTAGAGCCAGCGATTGCGCGCGAAATCCGGGTGCAGGGCGATGTCGTGCAGCCCGACATTCGGCCCGGCCGGATCGGCCTTGGGCACACCCGCGATCGGCACGGGATCGAGCGCCGCCTGCGGGCCGGCGGCGTTGCGCAGGACCCGCAGGTCCCCGCCGCGCTCGGCCACCAGCAGGTCGCCATCGGGCAGGAACGTCATCGCGAAGGGCCGCGCCGCCAGCCTCGCCAGCACGGAGACCTTGATGCCGTGCTGTTCGGCCGTGTCGAACGCATAAGGCGTGTCGGCCAGCGGCGGCGGCGCGATGCCGGGCGGCGGCGCCGAGGTCTGCGCCAGGGCCGGCATGGCGAGGATCGCGAGACCTGAGAGAACGAGCTTGTTCATGGGTCGCAATCCTCTCCCTTGCCCTGATGCCGGACCGGCCGGCGCTTCCCTTCCGGCTTATTGGTGCATGTAGACGGCGCGCTCGTGGCTGAAGGCCTTGAAGCCGAAATAGCCGTGATAGCTGCCCTGGCCGCTGCCGTTCACGCCGCCGAAGGGCAGGCGGTTTTCCAGATAGTGCGAGAAGACGCCGTTCACCGTCACGCCGCCCGAGGAGGTGCGGTCGAGCACCTTTTGCACATTGTCCTCATTCGGGCTGAAGACATAGAGCGCCAGCGGCTTGTCGCGCGCCTCGATATAGCCGATCGCCTGATCGAGATGGTCATAGGTCATGACCGGCAGCAGCGGCGCGAAGATCTCTTCCTGGAGGATCTTCATCTGCGGCGTCACGTCCGTGAGCATGGTCGGGTGGACAGTGAGGTCCGCTTCCTCGAAGGTGCCGCCGGCCGCGACCGTGGCGCCCTTCTCGACGGCGTCCTCGAACAGCGCCTTCACGCGGTCGAAATTCGCCTTGTTGACGACCTGCGCAATGCTCTCCTTCTTGAGCGAGCCGTCTTCGGCATAGAGGTTCCGGGCGACATTGGCCTTGAACCCTTCGACGAGCGCGTCCTTCTGGTCGGGCTTCACGAACACATAATCGGGGCAGATGCAGGCCTGGCCGCCGTTGAACTGCTTGGCACCGGCCAGCGCCGCCGCGATGCCGTCGATATTCGCGCCATCGTCGATGATGACCGGCGACTTGCCGCCCAGCTCCAGCGTCACCGTGGCGAGATGCTTCGCCGCCGCCGCCATCACGATCTTGCCGACGCGGGTCGAGCCGGTGAAGAAGATGTGGTTGAACGGCAGTTCGAGCAGTGCCGTCGCGACGCTCACATCGCCCTCGAACAGCGCGACTTCATTCTCGTCGAACACCGAGCGGATGATCTTGCCGGCGACGCGGGCCGTGGCGGGGCACAGGTCGGTCAGCTTCACCATGCAGCAATTGCCCGCCGCCACCGCGGCCGCCACCGGCCCGAGCGTGAGGCCGAGCGGGAAGTTCCACGGGCCCAGGATCAGGCAGACGCCGCGCGCCTCATAGACGATCTTCGCCTTGTCCGCGGAGTTCTTGGATGGCGTGACTTCGGTCGGCTTCATCCAGTCGTCGAGGCTGTCGATGTTGAGCTGGATGTTGCCGACGATGTTCATCACTTCGGTGACGCGGATTTCGCCCTCGGGCTTGCGCGTATCTTCCAGAACCGCCGCGACGATCTCGTCCGCATGGGCCTCCACCGCCGCCTTGAGCTTGGCCAGCTTCGCCTTGCGCTCGGCCGGGCCGGAGGCCTTGACGTCCCATTGATGCGCCTGCTGCAGGGCGAAAATGCGCGCGATTTCCTTGGTGACGTCCGGGGCTGTTTGCGAAGCGCTGGTCATGGGGCTGTTCCATTATTGTGGATTTGAACTGGCAGCCTTGTAGGTCGTCCGTCCGCACCAAGACAAGAGCGGGAAAGACGCGGCCCGGAAAGAGGCGGGCGCCTGCCCTATCCTGCGCATAAGCAAAATTGCTTTGCCCCTCCGCCCGGCGCGCCCCATATGCGCCTCAACGCTTTGTCTCGGGGATCGGTAAGAATGAGCGACTATGATTTCGACCTGTTCGTTATCGGCGCGGGCTCGGGCGGCGTGCGCGCCTCGCGCATCGCGGCCAGCCACGGCGCGAAAGTGGCCGTGGCGGAGGAATATCGGGTCGGCGGCACGTGCGTGATCCGGGGCTGCGTGCCCAAGAAGATGCTCGTCTATGGCGCGCATTTCGCCGAGGATCTGAAGGATGCGCGCCGCTTCGGCTGGGACGTGCCCGATTGCGGCTTCGACTGGCAGGTGCTGCGCGACAATGTGCTCGCGGACGTCGACCGGCTGGAAGGGCTCTACACGCAGACGCTCGACAACAACAAGGTCACCGTCTTTCCCGAGCGCGCGACCATCGCGGACGCGCACACGGTCAAGCTCGCCAGCGGCAAGAGCGTCACGGCGAAATATATTCTCGTCGCCACCGGCGCCTGGCCGGCGCTGCCCGGCATTCCGGGCGAGGAACATGGCATCACCTCCAACGAGGTGTTCCATCTCGATGTGCTGCCCAAACGCGTCGCCATCGTCGGCGGCGGCTATATCGCCAATGAATTCGCCGGCATCTTCAACGAGTTCGACAGCGATGTGACGCTCGTGCTGCGCGGCGACGGCATCCTGCGCGGCTATGACGAGCAGATCCGCGACCGCCTGCTCCAGATCAGCCTCACCAAGGGCCTCAAATTCCGCTTCAACGCCTCGCCCGAGAAGATCGAGAAGCAGGCGGACGGTTCGCTGCTCTTCCACACCAGCGGCGGCGAGCCCCCGCTGGAAGTGGACGCCGTGCTCTTCGCCATCGGCCGCAAGCCCTATGTGGACGGCCTTGGCCTTGAAAATGCGGGCGTGGAACTCTCCGGCGGCGCCATCAAGGTCGATGAATATAGCCGCACCAATGTCGAGAGCATCTATGCGGTGGGCGACGTGACCGACCGGGTGCAGCTGACGCCCGTCGCGATCCGCGAGGGGCATGCGGTGGCGGACACGCTGTTCGGCGGCAATCCGCGCACCGTGGACTATGATTGCATTCCCTCCGCCGTGTTCAGCCATCCGCCCATCGGCGCGGTGGGCCTCACCGAGGCGCAGGCGCGCAACACGCTGGGCGACGTCAAGATCTACACGTCCGATTTCCGCCCGATGAAGAATGTCCTCGCCGGTCGCAATGAACGCAGCCTCTACAAGATGGTCTGCGATTCCGTGACCGGGAAGGTCGTTGGCCTGCACATGATCGGCCCGGATGCGCCGGAAATTCTCCAGGCGGCCGCCATCGCGATCAAGGCCGGCCTCACCAAGGCCGATTTCGACGCCACCGTGGCCCTGCACCCGACCATGTCGGAAGAACTGGTGCTGATGCGCTGATCTGGGCGCGCGATCGGGCGGGCGACGTCCCAGCGCGCGGCGGTCATGCGGCGCATTAAGCCAAGCCGCTCACCCCTCTCTGTCACCCCGGCGAAGGCCGGGGTCAAGACAATGGCGCCGCCGCGCATTGGGCTGCTGAGAAAGCCTGTCCGTGCGGCTGTCGTCGATACATTAAGCTATCAGTAAAAACAGAACGCTATCCCGATCTGTAACGTTTCAGATCTGCCGGTCCGCCTTCAGTGCGCACACGCCCGTCTCCCGATCCGATAGCACAACGGCCTTGCCGTCATGCCAGTCCGGCCGGATGCAGCCTTCCCGCAGTTCGTCCATCAGCGTGATGAACTCACTCGCATTCCTGATAAGCCTTGACTTGTCGAAGCAAGCGACCGCGCCCTTGCCCAGTGCCGCCTGGCAGACATGCATTCCCTGATCGCCCGAGAGCGAGATCATGACCACATGCGTGCCGTGCCAATGGTCCTTGAGCGCGTCGAGGAAGGCGAGGCTGTCCATGCCCGGCAATGTCTGGTCAAGCAGGATGATGTCGGGCTGATGCCAGTCGATGTCCTCCAGCGCGCTTTCCGCGTCGGCGGCCATTCCGCAGATTTCAAGGTCGTCGTCCTGACCGACCAGCGTGTCCAGCATGGCCCGGAAGGTCAGGCTGTCGTCGATCACATAGACCTTGGTGCGTCTCTTCTTGTCGGCCATGGTTGCCTCCATGGGGATTGCTCCATGATCCGGCATCGCGCGAAAAGGTGGAGATTTCCTGCCCGAACATGGCGAACGCGCTGTTTACCATGCAGGGCCGCGTGCGCCTGCGGAAGCAGGAGTTCAGGGCGCGATCGCACGTCCAGATCCGTGGAAGCTCCTCGCCTCCACCGCCCGAGCCGGTCGTCTAACTGAAGCTGTATGGCACCACCGCGCGATGATCGGGCTGGATATGGATCGGCCGGTCGAGCGGCGGGAAGGCGCGCTGGTCGCAGGCCTGGCGCGGGCAGAGGCGGCAGGAGATGCCGATCGGCGTCGCGGCCGCCTCGTCATTGAGGCGCAGTCCGTCCGCATAGATGAAATTGCCGGCATGCTCGATCTCGCAGCCCAGTGCCACTGCATAGCGGCGCGGCGCCCGCGCATAGCTGCCCGAGGGCTTCACCAGCCCCTTCGCCATCGAGACGTAGCGCACGCCGTCCGGCGTTTCCGCGAGCTGCACCATGATCCGATCCGGGATCGCCACGGCCTCATGCACGCCCCAGAGCGGGCAGCCGCCGCCAAAGCGCGCGAATTGCAGCCGCGTGGCGCTGTGCCGCTTGGTGATGTTGCCGGCCATGTCGATGCGGCAGAAGAAGAAGGGAATGCCCCGCTGGCCCGGCCGTTGCAGCGTCGAGAGGCGATGGCAGGCCTGCTCGAAGCTGACGCCATAAGCGCGCGAGAGAGGGTCGATGTCGTGGCGCAGCGCCCGCGCGCTCGCGCGGAAGGCGCCATAGGGCATGACCAGCGCGCCCGCCGCATAATTGGCGAGGCCCAGCATCAGCAGCGCCTCGGCGACCGGATCGCCGAGCTGTGCGTCCGCCGCGATCCGGCACATGTCCGCCCCCAGCTCGAACTGCATGAGCTGGTTGGCGAGCTGGAAGGCGCGGCTGGGCGCGGGCAGGGCGGCGCTCACCGTCAGGGCATTGCGGTCTGCGTCATAAGCGCGCAGCGTCGCCGCGTCAGTCTCCGAGAGGCGGCTGCGGCAGCCATGGCGCTCGTGGAGGGCCGCCGCCAGCCGCGCGCCGTTATTGGCGCCGTTGAGGCCGAGCTGTGCGTGCAGGTCCTCCGCCGCCACGTCCAGATCGTGCACATAATTGCCGGCCTCGTGGAACCAGTCGCGCACAAGCTCCCAGGGCGCCCGCGCCGCCGGTGCGCCTTCCGTGCCGATGGCTTCTTCCATCATCGCCAGGCGCTCCTGCGTCTGGCGCAGCGCATGGTGGAGATCGACATAGCGCGCGGCGAAATCGGGAAATTGCAGGTGCAGCCGCTCCGTGCGGTCCGGATCGGGTGGGGGCGCACCCATGGCGGGATCGTTCAATGCCCAGTTGAGCGCGCCCAGCAGTTGCTCTTCCTGCCGCTCGTCAAAGCTCGTCCAGTCGAGCGGGAAGGCAGCGGCAAGCGCGGCCTTGACCTTTGCCGTCAAAGGGCGATCATCATTTTCGAGTTGGGAGAGATAGGAGACGGAGATGCCGAGCGTCCGGGCCATGGCCCGCTGGTCCATCCGGTTTTCGACCCGGAGCTGACGGACTTTGGGGCCGACAAACAATCTTGTGCCACGTGCCATGGCGATTTGCGTAATATGCGAACTGTGAAATGTCTACTCTGCAAATTTACAAAAATGGAGCAGATGACAGGGAATTTGTCGAGTTTATGTGGTTGGCCCGGTTTGCAGGCTATTCCTCGCGGTTGCAAGAATATGGAATTGCGAATTGCCTGAGCGGCATGGGTGGCGAGCTGGGCGCAGTGGACGTGTCATGTCCGGCGTGGAATTCGCCAAATTTGCATATTTGAGATCGATCAACGAAAATCTGTAAAAAAGACTGATTTGCTTACTTTGCAAATGGAGCATGTGTGACTCAACTCCCGATTATCGCGGAACTGGAGGCCCGGCGCGAGGCGGCGCGGCTCGGCGGCGGCCAGGCGCGCATCGATGCGCAGCATGCCAAAGGCAAGCTCACGGCGCGCGAGCGGCTGGATGTCCTGCTGGACCAGGGCTCGTTCGAGGAGCTGGACATGTATGTCGAGCACAACTGCACCGATTTCGGCATGGAGGCAGTGAAGGTCCCCGGCGACGGCGTGGTCACCGGATCGGGCACCATAAACGGCCGCCTTGTCTTTGTTTTCTCGCAGGATTTCACCGTGTTCGGCGGTTCCCTGTCGGAGCGCCATGCCCAGAAGATCTGCAAGGTCATGGACATGGCGATGAAGGTCGGCGCGCCGATCATCGGCCTCAACGACAGCGGCGGCGCCCGCATCCAGGAAGGCGTGGCCTCGCTCGGTGGCTATGCCGAGGTCTTCCAGCGCAATGTGCTCGCCTCCGGCGTCGTGCCGCAATTGAGCCTGGTCATGGGCCCCTGCGCGGGCGGCGCGGTCTATTCCCCGGCGATGACCGACTTCATCTTCATGGTGAAGAATTCGAGCTACATGTTCGTCACCGGCCCGGACGTGGTGAAGACTGTCACAAACGAGATCGTCAGCCAGGAGGATCTGGGCGGCGCGGTCACGCACACCACGAAGAGCGGGGTTGCAGACATTGCCTTCGAGAATGAGATCGAGGCGCTGCTCGCCGCCCGCGATTTCCTCGATTTCCTGCCCGCCAGCAATCGCGAACCCGTGCCCGAGCGCCCCACCGCCGATCCGTGGGGCCGCGAGGAACCAAGCCTCGACACCATCATCCCCGGCAATGCCAGCCAGCCCTACGATATGCATGAGGTGATCGCCAAAGCATTGGACGAAGGCGATTTCTTCGAGATCCAGCCGGATCATGCCGGCAATATCCTGTGCGGCTTCGGCCGCGTCGAGGGGCGCACGGTCGGCGTGGTCGCCAATCAGCCGCTGGTGCTCGCCGGCGTTCTGGACATTAATGCGAGCCGCAAGGCCGGCCGCTTCGTGCGCTTCTGCGATGCCTTTTCGATCCCCATCCTCACCTTCGTCGACGTGCCCGGCTTCCTCCCCGGCGTGGCGCAGGAGCATAATGGCATCATCAAGCATGGCGCCAAGCTGCTCTTCGCTTATGCCGAGGCGACAGTGCCCAAGATCACCATCATCACGCGCAAGGCCTATGGCGGCGCCTATGACGTGATGGCGAGCAAGCATCTGCGCGGCGACCTCAATTATGCCTGGCCCACCGCCGAGATCGCCGTGATGGGCGCCAGGGGCGCGGTGGAGATCATCTTCCGCTCCGACAATGGCGATGCCGAAAAGGTCGCCCAGCGCATCGCCGACTATGAGGCACGCTTCGCCAATCCCTTCGTGGCGGCGTCAAAGGGCTTCATCGACGAGGTCATCATGCCGCACGCGACACGGCGTCGCATCGCGCTGGGCCTGCGCAAGCTGCGCAACAAGCAGCTCGATAACCCATGGAAGAAGCATGATAATATTCCGCTTTGAGGCTTGTCCTTCTCCCGTCATTGCGAGCGGAGCGAAGCAATCCAGCGCGCGAACTTGGCTCCAAGGCTATTTCCATCCCGCAAAGGCAAGTCGATGACCATGACCCTCGGCCGTCTCAACCATGTCGGCGTGGCGACGCCCTCGCTGGATGACAGCATCGCATTCTGGCGCGACGTCATGGGCGCGGCGCTGGTCCGCGCGCCGTTCGACATGCCGGCGCAGGGCGTGCGGGTCTGCTTCGTCGAGACGCCGGGGGAGAATGGCACGGCCGGCACGCAGATCGAGCTGCTTGAACCGCTTGGCCCGGACTCTCCCATTTCCGCCTTTCTCGACCGGAATCCGGCGGGCGGGCAGCATCATCTCGCCTTCGAGGTGCCGGATATCGCCGCCGCGCGCGTCTGGTTCGAGAGGCAGGGCAAGCGCGTGCTCGGCGAGACGCGCATCGGCGCGCATGGCACGCCTGTCTTCTTCGTCCATCCCAGGGACATGGGCGGCGTGCTGACCGAGATCATGGAGATGCCGCAAGGAGATAGTCATTGACCGATCAGTCAATCCTGCTGTCCCTGGATGGCAATGTCGCTATTATCCGCCTGAACAGGCCGGATCGTCTGAATGCGCTGACGCCGGATATGTTAAGGATATTCCTTTCGGCTCTGGACGACGCCGTAGCCCATGGGCAGGCCCGTTCCATCCTGCTGACCGGCGCCGGCCGCGCCTTCTGCGCCGGGGCGGACCTGCTCGGCGAGGGCATGATCGGCACCGATCCCGGCGAGACGCTGGAGGCCGCCTATCATCCGCTGATCCGCCGCCTGGCCGAGGTCGACCTGCCCATCGTGAGCGCCATTAACGGCCCCGCGGTCGGCGCGGGCGCGGCGCTCGCCATCGGCGCCGACATCAGTGTCATGGCGCGCTCGGCCTATCTGCAATTCGGCTTCGTCAATCTCGGCCTCGTGCCGGATGCCGGCACGTCGTGGCTGCTCGCCCGCGCCGTCGGCCGCGTCCGCGCGCTGGAACTGGCGCTGCTCGGCGAGCCGGTCGATGCCGGGCGTGCGCATGCGCTCGGCCTTGTCACCCGCCTTGCCGAGGATGCGGACTGTTTCGATCAGGCGCTGGCCTTCGCGCGGCGTTTCGCATCGGGCCCCGCCGTTGCCATGGGCCTCATCCGCCGCCAGATCGCCGCCGCGCTGGATGCCGGCCATGAGGCGGTGATGGCGATGGAAGCCGCCAATCAGCGCCGCGCGGGCGCCACGGCCGATTTCCAGGAAGGCCTCGCCGCCTTTCGCGACAAGCGCATCCCCGCCTTCAAGGGCCATTGAATGACCGACAAGCCGATTCTCGACGACTGGCGCGCCCTCGCGGCCAAGGAAACGAATGGCCGCGACCTCGACTGGCACACGCCCGAAGGCATTGCCGTCAAGCCGCTCTATACCGCGCAGGATGATGCCGCGTTCGATCCCGGCCTGCCCGGCTTCGCGCCTTATGCGCGCGGCGTGCGCGCCACCATGTATGCCGGCCGCCCCTGGACGATCCGCCAATATGCCGGTTTCTCGACCGCGCAGGAGAGCAACGCCTTCTACCGCCGCAATCTCGCCGCCGGGCAAAAGGGGCTCTCCGTCGCCTTCGATCTCGCCACGCATCGCGGCTATGACAGCGATCATCCGCGCGTCCATGGCGATGTCGGCAAGGCCGGCGTCGCCATCGATACGGTCGAGGACATGAAGATCCTGTTCGACGGCATCCCGCTCGATCGCATGTCCGTCTCCATGACCATGAACGGCGCGGTCATTCCGATCATGGCCTTCTATATCGTTGCGGCGGAAGAGCAGGGGGTCGCGCCAGCCCAACTCGAAGGGACCATTCAGAACGACATTCTGAAGGAGTTCATGGTCCGCAACACCTATATCTATCCGCCGGCGCCCAGCATGCGGATCGTCTCGGACATCTTCGCTTATTGCGCGGCGAACATGCCAAAGTTCAACAGCATATCAATCTCGGGCTATCATATGCACGAGGCCGGGGCGACGGCGGCGCAGGAACTTGCCTTCACCATCGCGGACGGCATCGCTTATGTGCGCGAAGGCGTGAAGTCCGGGCTCGATATCGATGCCTTCGCGCCGCGCCTCAGCTTCTTCTTCGGCATCGGCATGAACTTCTTCATGGAAGTGGCGAAGCTGCGCGCCGCGCGTATCCTGTGGCATCGGGCGATGACCGGGCTGGGCGCCAGGGACCCGCGCTCCACCATGCTGCGCACCCATTGCCAGACCAGCGGCGTCTCGCTGACTGAACAGGATCCCTATAACAATATCGTGCGCACAACCTTGGAAGCACTGGCATCAGTGTTAGGTGGAACCCAATCACTCCACACCAACAGTTTTGACGAGGCGCTGGCACTTCCCACCGACTTCTCCGCCCGCATTGCGCGCAACACGCAGATCATCCTCGCGGAGGAAAGCGGCGTTACCAAGGTGGTCGATCCACTGGGCGGCAGCCATTATGTGGAGGCGCTGACCGCGCAGCTCGCCGCGCAGGCGCAGGCACTGATCGACCGGGTCCAGGGCGAGGGCGGCATGGCCAATGCCGTCGCCGCCGGCTGGCCCAAGGCGATGATCGAGGAAGCCGCCGCCGCCCGCCAGGCGCGCGTGGATCGCGGCGAGGACGTGATCGTCGGCGTTAATCGTCACCGTCTGGCGGATGAGCCGCCGGTCGAGATATTGGAGGTCGACAACAGCGCGGTGCGCGCCGCCCAGATGCAGCGCCTCGCCGTGGTGAAGGCCGCGCGCGACGAGGGCCGGCTGCGCGCGGCGCTGGATGCGCTGCGGGCTGGCGCGCGCCATGCGCCCGGCAAGGCGGCGACGGCCGAGTCGATGGCGTCTCGCAATCTCCTGACCCTTGCCGTCGAGGCCGCCCGCGCCCGCGCCACGCTGGGCGAGATCAGTGCCGCGCTGGAGGATGTGTTCGGCCGCCACGCCGCCATGCCCGCGCCGGTCACGGGCGTCTATGCGCAGCCTTATGAGGGCGATGCGCGCTGGGACCGCGCCGTCGAGGGCGTGGCGGCAGTGGCGCGCCGCCTGGACCGCAAGCCGCGCCTGCTCGTCGCCAAGATGGGGCAGGATGGCCACGATCGCGGTGCCAATCTCATTGCCTCGGCCTTCGGGGACCTGGGCTTCGACGTGATCTCCGGCCCCCTGTTCCAGACCACGCAGGAGACCGCGGCGCTCGCCATGGCGCGCCGGGCCGACATCATCGGCGTCTCCACGCTGGCGGGCGGCCACAAGACGCTGATCCCCGATCTCATCGGCCTGCTGCGCCAGGCGGGCCGCGCCGACATCAAGGTGATTGCCGGCGGCGTCATCCCGCCGCAGGATTATGAGGCCCTGCGCGCGGCCGGCGTGCAGGGCATCTATGGTCCCGGCACCAATGTCATGGACGCGGCCGAGGATGTGCTGCGCCTCCTGGGCCATAATCTGCCGTCGCCCGAGGCGTCCGAATCCCGCTAGAAACTTCCGCAGCTTCACGCCACAAGCGTTCCCAGCCCATCATTCACAGTCCAAGGAGAGCCGCCATGTCCCAGAAGCCCGAAACCCTGGCCATCCACGGCGGCACCGCGCCCGATCCCGCCACCAATGCGCGCATCACGCCCATATACCAGACGGCTTCCTATGTGTTCGACGATGTCGATCATGCCGCGCGCCTGTTCAATCTCGAACAGTTCGGCAACATCTACACCCGGCTGATGAACCCCACCAACGACGTGCTGGAGAAGAAGGTCACGGCGCTGGAAGGCGGCGTGGCGGGCCTCGCGCTCGCCTCGGGCCATGCCGCGCAGTTCATTGCCTTCCACACGCTGATGGAGCCCGGCTGCCACATCGTCGCGGCGAACAAGCTCTATGGCGGTTCCTTGAACCAGATCGGCCATAGCTTCCGCAAGATGAGCTGGGAGGCGAGCTTCGTCGACGCGGACGATCCCGCCAATGTCGCCGCCGCCATCACCGAGAAGACGCGCGCCGTCTTCATCGAGAGCCTCGCCAATCCCGGCGGCGTGGTCCAGGATATCGAGGCGATCGCCAAGGTCGCCCATGCGGCCGGCGTGCCGCTCATCGTGGACAACACCATGGCGACGCCCATGCTCTGCCGCCCGATCGAGCATGGCGCGGACATCGTCGTCCATTCCACCACCAAGTTCCTGAACGGCCACGGCAATTCCATCGGCGGCGTCATCGTGGACAGCGGCAATTTCGACTGGGCCGCGTCGGACAAATATCCCGCCCTCTCGCAGCCCAATCCCAGCTATCACGACATGGTGCTGACCGATGCGCTGGCCCCGGTCGGCCCCATTGCCTTCATCATCGGCTGCCGGGTGCTCGGCCTGCGCGATCTCGGGCCCGCCATGGCACCGATGAACGCCTTCCTCACGCTCACCGGCATGGAGACGCTGGCGCTGCGCATGGAGCGCCATTGCAGCAATGCGCTTGCGCTCGCGCAGTGGCTCCAGAAGCATCCCAAGGTGGATTGGGTGAGCTATGCCGGCCTGCCCGGCGACCAGTATCACGCGCTCGCCCAGCGTTATCTGGGCGGCAAGGGCGGCGCGGTGTTCACCTTCGGCGTCAAGGGCGGCTATCAGGCCGGCGTCAAGCTGGTCAGCTCGGTCAAGCTGTTCAGCCATCTCGCCAATCTGGGCGACACGCGCAGTCTCATCATCCACCCCAGCTCGACCACGCACCGCCAGCTCGGAGAGGCGGATCAGATCGCCGCGGGCGCGGGGCCGGACGTGGTGCGCGTCTCCGTCGGCATCGAGCATATCGACGATATCATCGCCGATCTCAGCCAGGCGCTGGACGCGATCTGAAGGCGGCGGGAATGACGGCGGACGCACCGGACTGGCGCGATCCGCTCGATTTCTACGCGACGCATGCCGATGCGTTCGACGCGTCGCGCAACCGCGCCGTGGTCGAGCGTGGCTGGCTGGAGGCCCTGCGTGCGCTGATGCCGCCGGGCGGGCGCGTGCTCGATCTGGGCTGCGGCATGGGCGAGCCCGTCGCGGCCTGGCTGCTGGCGCAGGGCTTCGCGCTCACCGGCGTCGATGGCACCCGCGCCCTGCTCGATCGCGCCCGCGCCCGGCTCCCGGCCGGCGAATGGATCGAGGCCGATCTGCGCGGCCTCGATCTCGGCCGCCGGTTCGACGGCATCGTCGCCTGGGACGGCCTCTTCCTGCTCGCGCCTGCGGCCCAGCGCGCTTTGTTCGCGACCTTCGCCGTCCATGCCCAGCCCGGTGCGCCTCTGCTCTTCAACAGCGGCACCGAGCGCGGCGAAGGCGCGACACCGAATTACGGCGAGCCGCTTTATCATGCGAGCCTTTCCACGCAGGACTATCGCGATCTGCTCGATACCCATGGCTTCGAGGTCGTGCGCCACGTCGTGAGCGACATGACGTGCGGCGAGCGGACCATCTGGCTGGCGCGGCGAAAGGATTAGCCGCTTGCGGAATGGCGCTTCGCAGATGGCGAACGAAACCTCAACAACCCTGGTAAATACAGGCTTCGCAAAGCCGGCTATGCGGATTCACAGCTTTGCAATCGTCACCGGATTGCACGCGTCACCAGCGCATGTCCGATCCAAAACGAAACGCACCCGTGCTCTGCGCAAAAGCCGCGTGCCCCCGCGCGCGCAAGCTGCTAACCCGCTCGCGCCCACCTATCTGATGGAGTTGATTGCCCCGTGACCCAGACCCCGCGCACCGACTGGACGCGTGACGAGATCGCTGCCCTGTTCGACCTGCCGTTCATGGACCTGCTCTACGAGGCGCAGACCGTCCACCGCGCGCATCATCCGCGCAACGAGGTCCAGCTTTCCACGCTTCTCTCGATCAAGACAGGCGGCTGTCCCGAGGATTGCGGCTATTGCAACCAGTCCGCCCATGCCGAGAGCGGCCTCAAGGCGACCAAGCTCATGGACGTGCAGGCCGTGCTGCAATCCGCCGCGCAGGCCAGAGATCACGGCTCGGGCCGCTTCTGCATGGGCGCGGCCTGGCGCAATCCCAAGGACAGGGACATGCCCGCCCTCGTCGAGATGGTGAAGGGCGTGCGCGCCATGGGGCTCGAGACGTGCATGACGCTGGGCATGCTGACGCCCAGCCAGGCGCAGACGCTCGCCGAAGCGGGCCTCGATTACTACAATCACAATATCGACACCGCGCCGGAGAAATATGGCGAGGTCATCACCACGCGCAGCTTCCAGGATCGGCTCGATACGCTGGGCGCCGTGCGCGACGCGGGCATCAACGTCTGCTGCGGCGGCATCGTCGGCATGGGCGAGACGCGCGGCGACCGCATCGGCTTCCTCCACGCCTTGAGCACCATGCCGCACCCGGAAAGCGTGCCGATCAATGCGCTGGTCCCGGTCAAGGGCACGGTCTTGGGCGACATGCTGGCCGACACGCCGCTCGCCAGGATCGACGAGATCGAGTTCGTCCGCACCGTCGCCGTGGCCCGCATCCTCATGCCGCTCTCCATGGTCCGCCTCTCCGCGGGGCGCGAGAGCATGAGCGAGGCGTGCCAGGCGCTCTGCTTCATGGCCGGCGCCAACAGCATCTTCACCGGCGACAAGCTCCTCACCACGCCCAATGCCGGCGACGACAAGGACGCCGCCCTGTTCGAGAAGCTCGGCATCATCGCCATGCAGGCCGCGCCGCACGGGCATCTGGAGGAAGCGGCGGAGTGAGCTGCCAATCCGCCGCCTTGATTCTGGACGGGCCATGGTGCTGGTGAGAAAGAACGAGAGGGTATAGCCAGGTGAGTGAAGACGCACGCTACGAAGGGCGCCCGTTCCTGCGGCTGCTCGATTGCTACGTCATGCGCGCCATCGGCCAGCTTGACGACGCGCAGGCGCAGGCGCTCCAGGCCATCGAGCCCAGGCTGGCGGAACTTTATGGCGGCGATGGCGTCTGGCACGAGGTCGTCGCGACCCAGATGGACTTTCCGGACGATATTGAGGCCAACATCGCCCATGTCTGGATCGCCGCGCAGGCCAAGGCGCAGGAATTGGGCATCGAGATCGACGCCGCCGACTTCACCCGCCAGTTCGTGGACGCGAACTTCCTCTGATGGCCATTTCCAAGATCCTCGTCGCGAACCGGGGGGAGATCGCCTGCCGCGTCATCCGCACGGCGAGGCGCATGGGGATCGGGACGGTGGCGGTCTATTCGGAGGCGGATGCGCGCAGTCCGCATGTGCTGATGGCGGACGAGGCCGTGTGCATCGGCCCCGCGCCGGCCGCGCAGAGCTATCTGCTCGCCGAGCGGATCATCGCGGCGTGCAAAGCGACCGGCGCGGACGCGGTCCATCCCGGCTATGGCTTCCTCTCCGAGCGGGAGAGCTTCGCGCGCCTTTGCAGCGATAATGATATACTGTTCATTGGCCCGCCGCCTGAGGCAATTGCGGCCATGGGCGACAAGATCGAATCCAAGAAGATCGCGCATAAATCCGGCGTTAATATCGTCCCAGGCCATGTCGGCGAGATTGCGGATACGGATCAGGCAATCCAGATCGCCCGCGACATTGGCTATCCGGTCATGATGAAGGCCTCGGCGGGCGGCGGCGGCAAGGGTATGCGGCTCGCTCATGACGAGGCGGCGCTGCGCGAGGGCTTTCCCGCCGTGCAGCGGGAGGCGCGGGCCAGCTTCGGCGACGATCGCATCCTCATCGAGACGTTCATCGAGGCGCCGCGCCATATCGAGATCCAGATATTGGGCGACCGGCATGGCAATATCGTCCATCTGGGCGAGCGCGAATGCTCCATCCAGCGCCGTCATCAGAAAGTGGTCGAGGAGGCGCCGTCGCCCTTCGTCACGCCCGCGATGCGCGCGGCCATGGGCGCGCAGGCCATCGCGCTGGCCAGGGCAGTGGGCTATCACAGCGCCGGCACGGTCGAATTCATCGTCGCGGGCAACGATGCGAGCGGGCAGGGCTTCTATTTCCTGGAGATGAACACGCGCCTCCAGGTCGAGCATCCCGTCACCGAGATGGTGACCGGCCTCGATCTGGTCGAGCAGATGATCCGCATTGCCCAGGGCGAGCAATTGGGCTTCACGCAGGCGGATGTTCGCCTGGACGGCTGGGCGCTGGAAACGCGCATCTATGCCGAGGACCCCTATCGCGGCTTCCTGCCCAGCACCGGGCGGCTGGTGCGCTACACGCCGCCACCCTCCGGCCGCTTCCCGCCACAGGACGAAGACGAGCCGCTGGGCCTCGACGAAACCGATCTGGAAGACCCCGCCGACGCGCATCCCGTCACGGTCCGCATCGACGACGGCGTGCTGGAAGGCGGCGAAGTCTCGATGTTCTACGATCCCATGATCGCAAAGCTGGTGACGCACGCGCCCACGCGCCGCGCCGCCATCGACGCGCAGATCGACGCGCTGGACCGCTACGAAATCGCCGGCCTCAATCATAATATCGATTTCCTGTCCGTCCTCATGCAGCATGAGCGGTTCCGGAAAGGAACCATAACGACGAATTTCATTGCGGAAGAATTCCCGGATGGGTTCGCGGGCGCCCCCGCCTCGCCTGAGCTGCTCCGCCGCCTCTGCGCCATCGCCGCCTTCGCCTCCATGGCGCAGGCGGACCGGGCGCGCCGCATCGACGGGCAGCTCGACGGGCGTCTGCCGCCGCCGACCGACTGGCAGGTCCGCATCGCCGGCGCCGATCATGCCGTGGTCATTCGCGGCGATGATGTGACGGTGGACGGCGCCCCGCTCGTCATGGCGCTCGATTACACGCCCGGCGACCGCATCATCGAGGCGCAGTTCGCGGACTCCGCCGGCGCCGTCGAATCGCTCGCCGTGCGCATCGCCCCGGTCCGCGCCGGCTGGCGGATGACCGCCCGCGGCGCCGCGCATGCCGTGCGCGTGCTTCCCGCCCATGCCGCGCCTTATGCCGCGCACATGATCGAGCGCGCGCCGCCCGATCTCTCGCGCTTCCTCATGAGCCCCATGCCCGGCCGGCTCGTCGCGCTGCATGTGGGCGAGGGCGACCGGGTCGAGGCCGGCCAGCCGCTCGCCGTGGTCGAGGCAATGAAGATGGAGAATATCCTGCGTGCCCAGCGCCCCGGCACGGTCGCGCGCATCGCCGCATCGGCCGGCGACACGCTGGCGCTCGACCAGATGATCCTGGAACTCGAACTTTAATTCTTGTTTCGGACTTGAGCCGCGCGGTCATTTGCGCTCAACTCCCGCGTGGAAGATGCGAGCGGCGCCATGAGATCGCCGCCGCGCTTCCGGCATGAGGAGAGGAGATCGAGACGATGACGAGCCTATCAGGGCGCGCGGCCCTTGCGCTTTCCGTGACGGGCCTTCTGGTCGCCGGCTGCAACCCGCAGGCGAGCGAAACGGATGCCACCGCCGCCGCTGCGCCGGCCTGCGACCGCACGTGCCTCATCGACGCCACCGATCGTTATCTGCGCGCGCTCGTCGCGCATGATCCCGGCGCCGGCCGCCTCGCCGCCGATGCCGCCTTCGTCGAGAATGTCCAGCGCCTGAAGCCCGGTGAAGGCTTGTGGAAGACGACGACCGGCGGCCCCACCGATTTCCGCATCTACGTGCCCGATGTGGACCAGCAGCAGGCCGGCTGGATGGGCGTCATGGAGCGGGAGGGCAAGCCCGTTCTCGTCGCGCTCCGCCTCAAGCTGGATGAGGGCCAGGTGACGGAGGCCGAGCATATCGTCGCCGAGCTGGGCGAGCAGGTGATGGACAATGTGAAGAAGGTCCGCCCCGGCCTCCTTGCCGAGGTGCCGCAAGACCAGCGCCTCTCCCATGACGCGCTCGGGGACCCTGGCATGACCTATTATGACGCGCTGGACGATAATGACGGCTCGAAGATGCCCTTCGCCGCCGATTGCCAGCGCCGCGAGAATGGCATGACCACGGCGGGCGAGGGCATCGGTCCCTCGCCGGTGCAGACCGGCAACAAGGCCCCCGTCGCCTCCCAGTGCAAGGAGCAGCTGGACAGCAACAGCTTCCAGTATATCGACCGGATCGAGAACCGCCGCATGATCGCGGCCGATCCGGTGACGGGCCTGATGCTCGGCTTCTCGCACTTCCGCCATCCGATGACCAACCTGCCCTACACGGTCACGCATGTGGACGGCTCCACCTCCGAGCGGAACAGCAAGAACATGCCCTATGATCCGTTCGACATGCCCGCCGCTCATATCTTCAAGCTCGGAGCGGAAGGTAAAGTGCACGAGATCGAGGCCGTCGGCGTTACCGTGCCCTATAATTCGCCCACGGGCTGGGAGTGAGAGCGATGACGGACATCACGATCCGGGTCCGCGCAGCCGCAGGGGCATTGATCGTCGCCGCGCTTGTGGCCGGCGGTGCGGGGGCGGCGCAGGCGCAGGCGCAGGCGCAGGCGTGCGACCGCGCCTGCTTCATCAAGCTGACCGACGATTATGTCGCCGCGCTGGCGAAGCATGATCCCAAGGCTGTGCCGATCGCGGCGGACGCGCGTTTCGTCGAGAATTTGCAGCCTATGAAGCCGGGCGAGGGGCTTTGGTCCACCGCCACCGGCGGCGCGACCAAGTTCGCGCTCCACGTGCCCGATCCGGTCAATCAGGCCGCCGGCTGGCTCGGCATGATCGAGAACAAGGGCGAGCCGGCGATGATCGCCATCCGCCTCAAGCTCAAGGGCGGCAGGATCGTCGAGGCCGAGCATCTGGTGACGGGTATCCGCCCCGAGCAGATGGAGCGCGTGCAGGCATTGCGCCCCGGCCTGCTGGCGCAGGTGCCCGCTGCCAATCGCCTGCCGCACGACAAGCTCATCGCCATGGGCATGCGCTATTATGACGCGCTCGACGACAATGACGGCACGCTCATGCCCTTCGCGGCGGACTGCGAGCGGCACGAGAACGGCATGGTCACGGCGGGCCCCGGTCCCAGTGTCGGCGCCGGGCCGAACGGAGCGGGCGCGGCGCCCATCGCGCGCGATTGCGCGGGCCAGCTTTCCAGCAATGTGATGGCCTATATCACCAAGATCGACAATCGCCGGGTCTTCGCGGCGGACCCGCAGACCGGCCTCGTCATGGGCCTGTCGCACTTCCGCCATCCCATGGATTTCGCGCCCTATCCGGTGAAGGCACTGGACGGCTCCACGGTCATGTACGACCAGAAGCGCTTCCCCTTCCAGCCCTTCGATCTCCCCGCCGCGCACATCTACAAGATCGGCGCCGATGGAAAGGTTCACGAGATCGAGGCCATGGGCTTCCAGGCGCCGCTCAATTCGCCGAGCGGCTGGGAGAAGTGAAGGGGCAACGCTCACGCCAGGGGAGCCGCACCTCATTTCCTTGGTTAAAATACTTTAACGAATGGATTTTTCGAATATAGACGAGCGTGATTCCGGCCCATCGGGCCAATCACTGTGGGGTAAGTCATGAATTTCAAAATCGCTTTCGCTGCCGCCGCCGTCATGTTCGCCGGCTTCGCCTCTTCCGCTCAGGCCGTCACCATCGATTTCACTGCGCTCGCCGCAGGCACGGCGGTGACGAACCAATTTCCCGGTGTCACCGTCTCGCTCAGCGGCGGCGTCGCAGATGGTCCCGCCATCGTCACGAATGTTTTTGACGGCGGCCTTGCTCTCACCAACAGCACCACGAGCTATTATCCGACGGCCTATACGGTGAATTTCGCATTCTCCGATGCCGTCAGCGACATTTCCTTCGTCTTCAATAACTATGGCGACGCGAACGGCTCCTTCTTTTCCGCCTTCAGCGGAGCGACGCTCGTCAGCACGGGTGGACTTGATACCATCCCGAATTATTTTACCGTCGATGTGGCGGGGAGCGGCATCACCAGCCTCAGCATCAACAATGGCAATTCCACCCAGTGGCAGATCGGCATTCGCTCGCTGAGCTTCACGCCCGTGGCTGGCGCCGTGCCGGAGCCCGCAACCTGGGCGATGATGATCGGCGGCATGGCGCTCGTCGGCGCCGCGATGCGTCGTCGCAGGACTGCGGTGCGCTTCGCCTAAGCGATTTTTTCCTCGGAAAATGGAACGCCCCGGCCGGGAACGGTCGGGGCGTTTTCATATCTGCATCGATCTTTCCGCGCGCCTCGCTTTCCGCCCATGGGCCGCGGCGCGTCAGACCCCCGCTCAATCGTCCTTGGCGGTGATGTTGCGGGACTTGAACAGCCATTTGCCGTCCACGCGCACCAGTTCGTCGACGCCGTTGCCCGCGGCGAGCACGGTGGTGGGGTCGCCCTGCTTGGCGGGCTTGCCGATGGTGATCCAGTAATAATGGAAGACCGCATTGTCGCGGTCCTTGAACTCGATCCAGTGATTGGTCTCCATGTGGAGCAGCGGCGAGACGAGGCGCTCTTCCGGCTTGGCGTCGCGGCGCAGGGCGGCGATCATCTTGTGCAGCGCCTCGCGCCCCCTGGTCTCGCCGAACGCGCCGTCGGGCGTGTAGACCGCGACATAGGCATCCGGATCGAACGTATCGAGCGCGCGCGCATAGCGCCAGGCGAGGTGCTGGATCTCCTCGCGGTCGCGCGCCTCGCGGATGACGTCGGCATCGCTTTTCTGCGCCAGAGCGGGCGCCGCGCCCATCAGCATCGCGCCCAGCGCGGCCGCCATGAGTCCCCTGCGATAGATCATCGTCGCTCCTCTCCTCACTAATGCCGGATCGATGCCGGTCTGTGCTTGCTCTTACCGGCCACGCCCCCGCGCGGCCAGAGCCGAATTCCCCGTTCACATCCGCCGCGCCTTTGCGTAGAGCCATGCACGAAAAAACGGCAGGGGGGTGCGGATGGCCAGTGCGCAGGGGGCGGTAGCAGCGAGCGGAAAGCCACGGTCGATCCCGAAAGTCATCAGTGCCTCGGCGCTGGGCACCATGTTCGAATGGTATGATTTCTTCATCTACGGCACGCTGGCCACGGCCGGCATCATCGGGCGCACTTTCTTTCCGGCGGGCAGCGAGACGCTGCAAACATTGCTCGCCTGGGCGGGCTTCGCCATCGGCTTCGGCTTCCGGCCGCTCGGCGCCATCATCTTCGGCTATCTGGGCGATCGGCTGGGCCGCAAATACACCTTCCTTGCCACCATC
>CBIMKI010000011.1:0-24067 GCA_966244395.1 uncultured Sphingobium sp.
GCCGGCCGACATTCACGCCGCGCGCGACCTCCTCAAGGACGAGGCGGTCGATATCGCGACGCTGGTGGCGGTGATCCGCGATCCGCACGAACTGACCAATCCGAGCGTCGTGAAGGCGCACGGGCAGCCCGTGACGCCGGGGCGCTTCAGGGCGACTACGTTCACCCGCGCCGACGCCAAAGGTGCCGGCCCGCACTATCACCATATCGGTCTTTACGCCTATCGGCGCGCGGCGCTGGAGCGCTTCGTCAAGCTGCCGCCGTCGGCGAACGAACAGCGCGAGCGGCTCGAGCAACTGCGCGCGCTCGATGCCGGCATGCGCATCGACTTCGCCGTGGTCGACTCGGTGCCGCTCGGCGTCGATACGCCGGAAGACCTGGACAAAGCGCGGGCCATGCTCGCCGGTTGACGAAAGGGACGCCGTCTGCGTACGGGTTTGCGCGTGGCGTAAGGGGACTGCGTATGGCCAAGAAGAAGATCATCTTCCAGGGCGAGCTCGGGGCGAATTCGCACATCGCCTGCCGCGAAGCCTATCCGGACTACGAGCCGATCCCCTGCCCGACCTTCGAGGACTGCTTCTCGGCGATGACCGCGGGCGACGTCGACCTCGGCATGATCCCGATCGAGAACTCGGTCGCCGGCCGCGTCGCCGACATCCATCATCTGATGCCGACGTCGAAGCTGCACATCATCGCCGAGTGGTTCCTGCCGATCCGCAACCAGCTCATGGCGCCGAAGGGCGCGTCGCTCAAGACGATCAAGACGGTCGAGAGCCACGTCATGGCGCTCGGCCAGTGCCGCAACGTCATCCGCCAGCTCAAGCTCAAGCCGATCGTCGCCGCCGACACAGCCGGTTCGGCGCGCGAGGTTTCGGAGCGCAAGGACATCACGCGCGCGGCGATCGCCTCGCGGCTCGCCGCCGAGATCTACGGCCTCGACATCCTCAAGGAGAACGTCGAGGACGAAGCCAATTCGACGACGCGGTTCATCGTGCTGTCGCGCGAGAAGGCCTGGGCCAAGCCCGGCAACGGCAAGACCATCACGACCTTCGTGTTCCGCGTGCGAAACGTGCCGGCCGCGCTCTACAAGGCGATGGGCGGCTTCGCGACCAACGGCGTCAACATGACCAAGCTGGAGAGCTACCAGCGCGGCGCCAGCTTCTCCGCGACCGAATTCTACGCGGATATCGAGGGCATGCCCGGCGACCCCGCCGTCGACCGCGCGCTCGACGAGCTGGCCTATCATTCCAAATGGGTGCGCCTGCTGGGCAGCTACCGCCAGGCCCGCCCGCGCTCGGTCTGATCGCTCAGCGTGTCGAGAGCGCGTCCGCCCGGCCATCTTCCAGGCGCAGCGCGGTCAGCACGCCGGTGCTGTAGCAGCCGGTGTCGATGCCGGCGCGGTGCGGCAGGAGCGTGGGCATGTCGCTGTCCCAGCTATGGCCATGCACGATGATGCGCTCGCTTGGCCGCTGGACATCCAGAAAGCCCTCGCGGATCCACAGCAGATCCTCTTCCTCCTGCTCGGCGAGGGGCACGCCGGGCCGGACTCCGGCATGGACGAAGGCATAGTCGCCCAACCCCACCATCAGCTCCAGCCCCTCAAGGAAGCGCAGATGCGCAGGCGGCAGGCGCGCCAGCAGCGCGTCGCGCGCGGCGCAATGGGCTTCGGGCGGCGCGTCCGGGGCGGGCGCCGCCACGCCATAAGCGGCCAGCGTCTGCGCCCCTCCAAAGGCCAACCAGCGGCGCGCGCCGCCGCCGGGATCGGCGATATAATCGAGCATGGCCTGCTCGTGATTGCCCTTGAGGAAATGCGTATGGAACGGCCCGCGCCGCTGGAGCCAGCACAGCGCATCCAGCACCTTGGCCGAGTCCGGCCCGCGATCCACATAATCACCGCAGAAGATGAGGTTCGCCACGCGCCGCCCCGCCCGGAACGCCGCATCGTCCGCGATGAGTCGCAGCAGCGCGCGCAGCTGCGCATAGCAGCCATGAATGTCGCCGATGGCATAGACCAGCTGGCCCTCGACCTTTCCGGCGGGTCCCGCCACCGTCTCGAATCGATGCGGGGACGCCGCCGTCGCCACGTCAGGCCTGCGTCCGTTCATCGTCGAGCTGCCGCGCCATCTTGCGCAGCCGGTTGGTCACATAGCGCGGGTCCTCGGCATAATCGTCCAGCAGGCGCGTCCAGCGGCGCTGATAATCGTCGAGCATGTCCGGCGAGACGCCCGCGCGTTCGGCCCGCGTGAAGGCGGTGCGCAGCGCCTGGTCGGCACTGATGAACTGCGGCCGCATGCAGGCCGCGCGGGCCGGCCGGCTGAGGCGGCTGCATGAGGCGGCGATGCCTGGCTGGACGGGCCGCACAGAACGGGCCACGGCCGGCGCCGGGCGAGCCGCCGACATGGCGAGGGGCCGGGCGGCGTCTGCGCGCCTGGTCGCGGGCGCAATATTCCTCGGCGCGGCGGCTGGCTCGATCGCAGCCATGGGGGGCTTGGCGGCGGGCGGCCGGGCAGGCGGCGGTGCCTCTCGCGGCGCCGGAGCGGACGCGGCCTGCGGCGTCTCTGGCTGCGCCCGCGCCAAGGTCTCGGCCCGCGCCACAATGGGGCCGGGCGCCGAATCCCGCATTATCCATGCGGCCATGAAGCCGGCGAGCAGCAGTAGCGTGAGCATGGCCGCCCCGCCCAGCAGCCAGGCTGTCCCGCCGCGCCGCTCCAGGGCGATCGGTGTGACGGGATGGGGCGCGCGGGGTTTCTGCGCCGTCGCGCCGAAGATCCGCTCCATGTCGCGCGCCACCCGCAGGGCGGCCTCGCCGTCCCATGGCCGCGCATCGACGACGCCGGCCCAGCGGAGGTCTCCGGTTCGCTGATGATCCATGAGCATGAGGCGCAACCCGATCCCGCATGCGGCCAGACTGCCGCCTGGCGGCAACGATCGGGCACTGCCCCGGGTTCCGCCGCCCACCGCAGGGATGAAGCGCCCGGCCGCTCTGCGCCGCAGATTGCCCAATTTTTAGGCAGCGACCGCGCACTGCCCGGTTTTTGTGCGCCGCAGCGCCGCGCTGCGCCGAGTCGCGCCGCTTTAACCCGTTATTAAGCGGCTGGCACGGTCCTTGCTGGGTGGTCCTCTGCACACCACTCAAAGGGGGCGACATGAAACTCATCATGGCAATCATCAAGCCGTTCAAGCTGGACGAAGTGCGCGAGGCCCTGTCCGGTCTCGGCATCGCCGGCATGACGGTGAGCGAGGTCAAGGGGTTCGGCCGGCAGAAGGGCCAGACCGAAATCTACCGCGGTGCGGAATATTCCACCAACATGGTTCCGAAGATCAAGGTCGAGGTCGTCTGCGACGACGCGCTCGCGCCCCGCGTGGTGGAGGGCATCCAGCAGGCCGCCAACAGCGGCGCCATCGGCGATGGCAAGATCTTCGTTCTCGATGTCGGCCAGGCCGTGCGCATCCGCACCGGCGAGACCGGCGAAACCGCGCTGTAAGAAAAGGGGAAATCAATGAGCTTCACCAAGAAACTCTGCGGCGCGGCGGCGGCCACCGGCCTCACGCTCTTCGCCGCCATGCCCGCCTGGGCGCAGGAGGCCGAGCCCGTGCTCGACACCGGCGACACGGCCTGGATGCTCATATCCACGGTCCTCGTCCTTCTCATGATCCTGCCGGGCCTCGCGCTTTTCTATGGCGGCCTGCTGCGTGCCAAGAACATGCTCTCGATGATGACCCAGATGCTCGCCATCGCCTGCGTGGCGATGCTGGCCTGGGTGAGTTGGGGCTACAGCCTGGCCTTCAGCGGCGAGGGCGCCTTCGTAGGCGACTTCGGCAAGCTGTTCCTCGCGGGCATCACGCCGGACACGCTCTCGGGCACGATCCCCGAATATGTGTTCGTGAGCTTCCAGATGACCTTCGCGGCGATCACCGCGGCGCTGGTCATCGGCGCCACGGCCGAGCGCATCAAGCTTTCGGGCCTGATGATCTTCGCCCTGGTCTGGCTCACCATCGTCTATTTCCCGCTGGCCCATATGGTCTGGTCGGGCGGCGGCTATTTCTTCGAGATGGGCGCGCTCGATTTCGCGGGCGGCACCGTGGTCCACATCAATGCCGGCGTCTCGGGCCTGATCGGCTGCCTCATCCTGGGCAAGCGCATGGGCTTCCCCAAGGAGCCGATGCCGCCGCACTCGCTCACCATGACGTTCATCGGCACGGGCATGCTCTGGGTCGGCTGGTTCGGCTTCAATGCCGGCTCCGCTCTGGGCGCCGGCGGCGGCGCGGGTCTCGCCATGATTAACACCTTCACGGCCACGGCCGCCGGTGCCGTCGCCTGGCTGGTCGCGGAGAAGGTCGCCGGTCACAAGTCGTCGCTGCTCGGCGGTTGCTCGGGCATCATCGCCGGCCTCGTCGCCATCACGCCGGCAGCGGGCAATTCCGGCCCGTTCGGCGCGATCATCCTGGGCGCGATCGCTTCGGTCCTCTGCTACGTCTTCGTCACGGCCATCAAGCCCCGGCTCGGCTTCGACGACACGGCCGACGTGTTCGGCATCCACGGCATTGCCGGCATCATCGGCTCCATCGGCGTGGCGCTCACTTATGCGCCGGGTTTCGGCGGCCCGGGCGATGCGGATTATTCCATTGGCTCGCAGCTGGGCGTCCAGGTGCTGGCGACCGCCGTCGCTGTGGGCTGGGCGGCCATCGGCTCGGCCATCGCCTTCACCGTCGCCAAGCTGACGGTCGGCCTGCGGGTCTCGCCCGAAGTCGAGAGCGAAGGCCTCGACCTCGGCGAGCATGGCGAGCGCGCCTACAATTGACAGCTTTGGTCCGGGCGGCTCGCAGGAAGATCCGCCCGGACCTCACGGGGTTCCTCCTGCGAACGCCACTGGGGTCAGCGCTCATGCGCTGGCCCCTCTTTTTGGCATCGACCCTGAAGACCGGTGCGCGCACCCCTTCCCTCTCGGCACGATTTGCGCCACCCTTCCATGCGCCCCATGCTGGCAAGCGGGCGAACAAGGGAGGCTGCCAATGCCGAGCGAACTCATCATTCTGGCCTGGGGCTGCGTGCTTGGCCTGGTCCATGTGATGGTCACCATCCGCGCCAAGACCGCGCAATATGGCACGCGCTGGAACATGAGCGCACGAGACGAGGCATTGCCCGAACCGCGTCCCCTCATCGGCCGGCTGGAGCGCGCGCAGGCCAATTATTTCGAAACCTTCCCGCTCGCCGCCATCGCCATTCTCATCGACGCGCAGGCCGGCCTGCTCAGCGGATGGACATTGCTCGGCGCCGCGCTCTGGATCGGCGCGCGCATCGTCTATCTGCCGCTTTACGCCTTCGGCGTGCCGGTGGTGCGCAGCCTGGTCTGGGCGGTCGGCATGCTGGGCATCGGCCTGCTGCTCTGGCCGGCGTTGACCGCCGCCTTCTGAGCCTTATTTCGCGCCTGCCGATAGCAGGTGCATCGTCTCGACGATCGGCGAGAGGTCATATCCCGCCGCGCCCGCCGTCTCGGCCAGATCGTCCGGCGCGTCGCCGGCGCGGGCGCGGGCCAGCGACCACAGGAGCGTGCTGCGCGTGCCCGAGCGGCAGTAGCAGAGCGTCTTGCCGCCAGCATTGTCCGCGAGCGCCGCGTCGAGCGCGTCGAGCTGCCAGGGCGCGAAGCCGCCGGGGCTGACCGGAATGGCGACATAGGCTATGCCCGCCGCATGCGCCGCCGCCTCGATGGCGTCGCCCGGCGTCTGATCGGGCGCCTCGCCCTCGGGCCGGTTGTTGACGATGAGCGTCACGCCCAGCGCCTTGGCCTGGTCGATCGTCTCCACGCCGATCTGCGGCGCGACATAGATGCTGCTCGTCAGTTGCTTGAGCATGAACGCTCTCCCGGCTGAATGACCGGCGAGCCCTACGCGCCACGGCTGCGGCGCGCAAGCGCTGGCCGCGTGGCCGCTCCCGCCCGCGCGTCGGGGCCGCGCGCCGTCATGCGCCGATCTTCGCCGCACACGAAAAAGGGCGGGCCGCCCGCGCGACCCGCCCTTCCTGTCCCGTTGCCGGCGGCGGTTCAGCCTTCGAGCGTCATCCGCACGAAGTCGACCGTCTGGCGCGTGGCCGCCGCGAATTCCGTCTCGGTCGCCTTGAAGGCGCCGAAATGGGCGAACTGGTCCGGCGTCATGCCGTCGAACTCATAGGCCGCCCGGAAGCTCGGCAGCTTCAGCAGCTTCTCGATGCTCGCCTTGTTGGGCTCGCGGTCGATGGCGTTCTTGTCGAAGGGCTCCAGTTCGTCGGCGGCCTTCATCAGGCCCGCGATGTAGCTCGGCGGGCAGGTGTAGACCATGTCGCTGCCGGCATAATCCTGGATGTGGCGGCTCACCGTCTTGCCGGTGCGCTCGTCCTTCTCCACGCGCATCGAGCACTGGAGCATCTTGGACGGGTGATTGTTCTGCTTGCCCCAGTGATAGGCGCGCTTGAGCACGGCTTCCTCGCCGTCGCGGATCTCGGGGAGCGTCAGCTCGATGCCGCGGGCCTTGGCCTCCACTTTCCAGTCGGACAGTTCGCCCAGCCGCGCCGACATGTGCGTGATGACCGAGCGCCACTTGCTGAGATCCACGCCCGCCGCGCGCGCACGCTGGAGGCCCGCCGTCACCGCCGCCATGCAGCGCATGTACTGCGGCACGGTGAAGCTGGTCGTGTTGTTGGTCGAGATGCCGCGCGCGGTCAGCTCTTCGAGAACCTCATAGCCCTCCTTGGAACCGGGCAGCTTCACCATCACATTGGGGCCCTGCGCGGCGATGGTGAGGCCCTGGGCCAGCATCCTGTCGCCATCGCGCACGAAGCGCGGGTCGACCTGACCCGAGAGCATGCCGTACTTGCCGCCGGACGTGTCGTAGACCGGGCGGATTTCCTCCGCGCCCTTGCGCACCAGGTCGAGATAGGTGGTCCAGTAGACGCCCTCGACATCGAGATGGGGATCGTTCTTCGCGATCTCGCGGATGCGCTCGGCCCACATCTGCGGCGCGAGCTTGATGGCCTGGAGGCTGAGCGGCGGGTTGGTCGTCACGCCCCGGAAGCCCATCCGGCCCTCGGACTGGATGATGTCGGCATCGAAGAAGCGCGTCAGCTGCGCGTCCCAGTCGGCCTCGCGGCCTTCAGGCGCCTGCGCCATCGTTTCCTTGCGCCAGCTCGGGTAGATCAGCGGCGAGCTGTCCCACCAGATTTCGGAGTCGGCATTGGTTTCGGCGAGCTGCTCGAGCACATTTTTCGTCATGGATGCGGTCTCTGTGATAGTTGGGCTCCCCAATAGTTTCCTGTGCGCGAAGGTCCAGCCGAATCATCATTTGGGCGTCTAAAGCTGCGCTGTCGGCGCGCGCCGTGCGACAATTAAACCGCGCGGCACGCCGTAAAATATATGCAACCGCATTCTCTTTTTATGTTTTCGGCTGTGCCCCGCCCTGTTAGCGTGCCACTGTGAAGAGAGGAGGACCGCCAAGAGGCGGACTCGCCGGGGAGAATCAAAGACAGTGGCGGGATCGGGGGCTTGCGCCTCGCGGCTCCGCTTTTCGAACTGCAAGTGGAGAGGGGTAGCATGAAAATTCCGTTCCGGTCCGCAGCGGCCGCCGTCATCCTGGGCTCGGCCGCGCTCATGGGCGCCTCCGCCGCCGCGCAGTCGGCCGCATCGCCGCCCGATCCGGCGGCCAATAGCTGCCAGCGCGCCTGCCTCGAAGGTTTCGTCGATCGCTATCTGAAGGCCATGGCCGATCGCAAGGTGGACCCCGCCCTGTTCGGGCGCGACGTGCGCTTCACCGAGAATGGCGTGCAGATGCCCTTCGGCACCGAAGGTCTGTGGGCGACGGCGAGCGGTGTCGGCAAATACAAGTTCTACGTGCCGGACATCGAGACGCAGCAGGTCGCCTTCCTCGGCACCATGCAGGAGACCGCGTCCAGCTCCGCGAGCGGGCCGGCGCGCAAGCCAGAGCTGGTCGGCCTGTCGCTGCGCCTGCGCATCACGGACGGGAAGATCAGCGAAGTCGAGCAGATCGTCGCGCGCCCCGAGCGGCCGCTCGGTCCCACCGCCGCCAATGCGAGCGCCAATCCCTTCCCGGCGACGGGCGAGGCGGTCGAGGCGATGGGCGCCCCGCATCCCAAATTCCTGGAGGCGATTCCGCAGGACCAGCGCCAGAGCCGCGCCGATCTCATCCGCATCGGCAATTATTATTTCGACGCGGTCGAGCGGAACACCGGCAAGGATTATTATCCCTTCACGGACGATTGCCTGCGGCACGAGAACGGCATGGTCATCGTCGGGCCGCCGGGCACCATCGGCATGCGCGGCCAGCCGGTGCAGGGCTGCAAGGAGCAGCTCGAAAAGTCGCTGATCGGCGCGGTCAGCGGCATTCGCGACCGCCGCTTCGTCGCGGTGGACCGTGAGCGGGGCATTGTCTTCGCCTTCGCCTTCTTCGATCACCGGCCCATCAACTGGACCTGGCAGCTGGGCGAACTGTTCAAGATCGAGGGCGAGAAGATCAGCCGGATCGAGGCGATCTTCATCCGCGGACCCTATGGCATCAATTCGGGCTGGAGCACCTACGAGCAGACCCGCTCGGAGCAGCCGCAGGACGTCCGCTAGGCCTGGCGCCGATTCGTCAAGCCGCGCGGGCGCCCGCTCGCGCGGCGCATGTCTGCCAGCGCCTGCCTGGAGGGCATCGTCGGCAAATATCTCGCTGCCATGCGGGACGGCGATGTGGACCCTGCCCCGTGGACTCTGCCTCTTCGCGCGCAGGACTGGTTTTTTTGATGACAGGGAGAGAAATGCCAATGATCCGCAAAACGCTTCTCGCCGCGCTCGGCATGGTCGTGGCCACACCCGCGCTGGCGCAGCAGGGCGGCCCGCCGCCGAGCCCCTATGCCCCGTTGCAGGATCGCCCGACCTGCACGCGAGACGAGCTTAAGAAGCTCACCGCCGCTTATGTCGACGCACAGAAGAAGGGCAGCCTTGCTGCTCTGCCGCTGCACGACAAGGCCCATTATCTCGAAAACATGAAGGACGTGGAGAAGAGCGCGGGCCTCTGGAACACGGCGCTCGTGGTGGATCATGCCATGAGCTTCCACGACGACAAGCGCTGCAAGACCTTCACCGAGATCATCGTGACCGGCCCCACGCCTTATGTGATCGGCACGCGCCTTTATGCGCATCAGGGCAAGATCATCCGCGTGGACAGCATCGTCACGAAGAAAGGCGACTGGCTGTTCAATGCCAATGCCTTCCTCAAGTTCACGAAGCAGGAGGACTGGTCGCCGCTGTTCAAATATCAGAAGACCGCGCCCGCCGAGATGATCCGCGGCGCGAACGCCTATCTGGACGGCTTTGCCGACAAGTTCACGGACATTCCGTGGGGCACGCCCTGTGCGCGGCTCGAGGGCGGCGCCTACACCAACGCCAAGGGCGATCCCCATGCGAGCTGCGAACTGGGCATGCCGCCGGGCGTGCTCTACATCACGCACCGCGACTATCTGATCGACGAGGAAATGGGCGTCATCAACGTCTTCTGCCGCTTCGGCGGGCGGGCAGAGGCGCCCGATTCGCATACCTTCCGCTATATCGACGGCAAGTTCCGCCTGATCCACACGCTCACGCCCATCCCCGGCCCGCAGGCCAATGACGAGGGCGGCATGGCCGGCGGCGCGCGCGATCCCAACGCGAGCTGACGATATGCCACGAAGCGCCCTCTCCTTGCCGGGCGGGCGCGACACGGCCTCGCCGGGAAAAGCGAAGCCCCGCCGGAAACGCCGGCGGGGCTTCGTGTTCGGGCCATGTGCGTCGGCCCGCATCCCATATGCGCCGCAATTGCGTCGCGACCCAAGCGTATCACGCCCTGGGCTCCTGCCTTCGCAGGAGCACGAGGTTGGTGCAGGAGGCTACCCCGTGCAAACTGAAGGATGTGCTCCTGCGAAGGCAGGAGCCCAGGGCGATGTGACACTTGGGGCAGAGCGAACCCGCCTTATCCCCCGCGCGCCTCGTCCAGCAGGGCCTCGACCTTGGCGAGCAGCTCCTGCGCGCGGAAGGGTTTGGTGAGGCGCGGCACGCCGTCGGGCACGTCGTCCGCCGCCATGTCGTAGCCGGTGATGAGCAGCACCGGCACGGCGCGTGTCTCCAGCTGGCCGATCAGCTCTGCGCCATTGCGGCCGGGCATCAGATAGTCGGTGATGACGAGGTCGATGTCGCGGTTCTGGCGAATGGCGGCGATCGCCTCGTCGACCGAGCCCGCTTCCGTCACCTCATGCCCCACGTCGCGCAGCAGCTCGGCGACGCTCCGGCGCACCTGCTCGTCGTCATCCACGAGGATCAGCCGCGCCCGCTCGCCCCGATATTGCGGCACTGCGATCTGGGGTGCGGCGCGCGGGGCGTTGGCCAGCGGCATCAATATGGTGGCGCGCGTGCCCACGCCCGGCGTGCTGGAGAGGCGCAGCACCCCGCCCGATTGCGCGGCGAAGCCATGGACCATCGAGAGGCCCAGGCCCGTGCCCTTGTCCGCCGCCTTGGTGGTGAAGAAGGGCTCGATGGCCTGCCGCATCGTCGCCTCGTCCATGCCTTCGCCCGTGTCGGCCACGGTCATGGCGACATAGCGCCCCGGCGCCACATCGTCCGCCTGGGCGAGGTCCACGGCTTGCGCGCTCACGATGATCGCGCCGCCGCCCGGCATGGCGTCGCGCGCATTGATGGCGAGATTGAGCAGAGCGAGTTCGAGCTGGCTCGCATCGGCCTGGATGAGCGGCAGGTCGGATGGCAGGTCGATGACGATGCGCACGTCCGGTCCCGCGGAGCGCTCCAGCAGGTCCTGAACGCCGGCAAGAAGCTGGGCGATGTCGATCGGCGTGCTGGCCAATGCCTGCTTGCGGGAAAAAGCGAGCAGCCGCGAGACCAGCGTGCGCGCCCGCTCCGCGCTCACCATCGCCTGGGCGATGTAGCGCTGGGCCTTCTCGTCGTCCTTGACGCGGCGGCTGAGCAGGTCGAGCCCCCCAAGGACCGGCTGGAGCAGATTGTTGAAGTCGTGCGCCACGCCGCCCGTCAGCCGGCCGAGCGCCTCCAGCCTTTGTCCCTGCACCGCCGCCACCTCGCGCGCGCGGAACTGACGCAGCTCGATCGTCATCAGCCGCACCAGCAGGGCCACGAGCGCCAGGCAGAGGGCCACCACGCCGATCAGCAGCGTCAGCGCGCGCGAGCCCGCCGTCAGATAGCCGGTCATCGGCGCGGAGACATGTGTCGACCACTCCGTGCCCGCGATCGGATGCCAGGCGACGATGGCCTCCTCGCCATTGGCCCGCCGCGTCTCGTAGAAGCCGGGCCTGCCGGCACGCTTCGCCTCCCGCCCCGCCTGGCTGCCGGGCTTGCCGATGCGCCCTGGCTCCTCGGGCGTCATCGCCACCATATTGGCCGCGCCGTCGAGAATGCCGGCGCGCCAGCCCTCGGGCAAGGCGCGGAACCGCAGCAGCTGCCCGGCCGCCTGCGCCGGGATGATGGCGGAAACGACATAGCGCACCTGCCCGTCACGCACGACCGGCGCGCGCACCGCGAAGGCCGCGAGCCCCCTCGATCCGGTAATGACGTTCCCCACCACCGGACGGCCGGTGCGAACGGCCTCGCGCAGGCTCTCCATGTCGATGACCGGCCCGCCCGTCTGCCCCCCGATCGGCTCGGGCACGTCGAAGATGCGGCGGCCCTGCGGGTCGGCCACGCTCAGATAGCGCCAGTTCGCCGCGCTGCGCTGCAAGCGCACGCCGAGCGTCTCGAAGCGCCGCGCGTCGAAGGGCCCGTCGAACGCCGGCGACTGGGCGATCATGTCCACTTCATGCATGCCGTCGCGCAGTCGGACCGAGGCCAGGGTGGCGATGAAGCGCGCGCCGCTATCGACGCCGTTGTGCACGGCCTGCCGCTCGGCCCGCAGAGTCATGACCCCGAAGGCGCCACCGAGCGCGATGATGGGCAATATGCCCGCGGTTGCGACCAGCGCTATCGATCGGCGCATAGCAAAGGGGCTTTGCTCATGGCGCGCAGGGATAGCTTAAATCTCTTCCGCCCCACAAGTGAATCCATGGGCCGGCGCACATGTCGCCCCGCGCGGTTTCACAGTGGCTTGCGATAGATCGCATAGGTTCTGTTGATACGGCTTTCGATGGCGTCGGCGATGGCGATCATCCCCTGGTTGTCGTCCAGGATCCAGCCGATCTCCCCACGCGTCGCGCCGAATTTCGTCACGGCGTCGCGCCTTATATATTCGATCATCATGAAGGCGAGCTGGCTGGCCATGCGGCTCGCCTGCAACCGCTTGACCACGCCCATCAGCGGCACGCGCATCGTGCGACACCGGGGCTTCCTCAGCCACCAGAGCAGCTTTGCCCAGCCGAAGGGGAAGAGCGATCCATTGAGCGGCCTGATCGCCTCGTTGAGGTCCGGCAGCGTCATCATGAAGGCCACCGGCTCACCGTCCACCTCGGCGATGCGGATGAGGTCCTCGAAGACGATGGGCTTCAGCTGCTTGCCGAAATGCGCCACTTCATGGTCGGTGATCGGCACGAAACCCCAGTTCTTGTCCCAGGCATCGTTGAGGATGGCGAGGATGATCGCGGCGTCCCGATCGAACTGGCTTTTGTCCACCCGGCGGATGTTGATGCGCTCGCTGCGCTCGCCGGATTGGACGATGCGCTGGATGAGCGGGGGAAAGTCCTGGGTGATGTCCAGCTCGTAAGTGTGCAGCGCCTTGACCGGCGCATAGCCCGCCGCCTCGATCCAGCCCTGATATTCGGGCCGATTATGTCCCATCATCACGGTGGGCGCATGGTCGAAGCCTTTGACGAGCAGGCCCGGCTCTTCCCAGATGGAAAGACTGATCGGCCCCAGCACATGCGTCATGCCCTGTCCGCGCAGCCAGTCCTCGGCGGCGGCGATCAGCGCGGCGGCGACGTCCGCGTCCACCGCTTCGAACAGGCCGAAATTGCCGGTGCCCGGCCCCATGCCCTGCTCGGACGGCATGGCAAGGGCGAGCTTGTCATAATGCGCGCTGATGCGCCCCACCACCTCGCCGCCGCGCCGCGCGAGCAAATAGCAATGCTCGGCATGTTCGTGGAACGGGTTCTTGCCCGGCGTCAGCAGGCTGCGCACTTCGTCCTTGAGCGGCGGCACCCAATGCGGATCGTCCCTATAGATGCGCCAGGGCAGGTCGATGAAGGCCTGGAGATCGGCCTTGCCGGCCACGGGCGAGATGACGATGTCGGATGAAGCCACGGGCAGGCCTTTCTCATGGGGCGTGGGCGCAGCAGGTGCGTGCCGGGACGCCCGCTTGTCAAGCGCTGTGCCGTTTCCGGCTCACGCGCGGAAGGACGCCTGCCCCTCACACGGCGGGAGGGGCCATGTCCCCGTCCCGCGGAAGGACGAAACGGCAGGGCATGCTGGACGATCAGGCATAGGCGCGACGCCCCGATAATCGCCCGCCCGCCCATTTTCTTGCCCCAGATCAAGGGACGGCACTGGCTTGCGCGCTAAGGCCTAACCATATTGCTGCCATGATCTACGCGCATCTGGCGCGTCCAAGGACTGATGGCATGACTGTAATGGATTCGATTCAGGGCGCCGCGAGCGCTCTCGCCCTCGCCACGCCGGCGGCCGGGATCGCCGCGACGCCGGACGACAAGGCCATGCTGCGCGCCGCGGCCGATCTGCCACGCGAGCTTCTGGTGGCGAAGGGGTCCATCTACTGGCCCGATTTCCTGGCGTCCGCGCTGGTCGGCTACATGGCGCTCGCCGTCACCATCCTTGCCCCCAATCTGCCGGTTGCGCTGGCGGCCGCTTTGCTTTCCGTCCTCGCCCTCTATCGCGCGGCCGGCTTCATCCATGAGCTGACGCATATTCGCAAGGGCACGCTGCCCGGCTTTCGCTTCGCATGGAACCTGCTCATCGGCATTCCGCTCCTCATCCCCTCCTTCATGTATGAGGATGTGCACACCCATCACCATGCCAAGACGCGCTACGGCACGGTGGAGGACCCGGAATATCTGCCACTGGCGCTGATGAAGCCCTGGTCGCTGCCGTTGTTCATCGTCGCCGCCTTGCTGGCGCCGGTCGCCCTGCTCGTCCGCTTCGCGGTGCTGACGCCCCTCAGCCTCGTCATTCCGCCGCTGCGCCGCCGCGTGGTCGCGGCCTATTCGGGGCTCGCCATCAATCCCGCCTATCGCCGCCGGCCCCCGGAGGGCGATTTCGCGCGCATGTGGGCCTGGCAGGAGGCGGGCGCTGCGCTCTGGGCCATCGGCATCCTCACCGCGAGCGCGCTCTATGGCTGGCGGCCGCTGCTCATCGGCATGGCCGTCTTCTCCGGCGTCGCGGTCATCAACCAGCTGCGCACGCTCGTTGCCCATCTCTGGGAGAATGACGGTGCGCGCATGACCGTCACGGGCCAGTATCTCGATTCGGTCAACGTGCCGCCGCCCGGCATCGTCGCCGAGCTTTGGGCGCCGGTGGGGCTGCGCTATCACGCACTCCACCATCTGCTGCCGAGCATGCCCTATCACAGCTATCCGCAGGCACATCGCAGCCTGATCGCCGCGCTTGGCATCGAATCCACTTATGGTCAGGCAAACCATGCCGGCATGCTGCCCCTGGTCGGCCGCATCGCCCGCAGCACCATGGGCCGCCGCGCCGCCTGAGGGGGAAATCCGGGCTTTCGGGCCGCCTCCGGGCATTCCGCTGCCAGGCGCCCAGCCACTGTCACCGCGGCGACGGCCGGGTCCGCAGCGCGCGAGCGCGTTCACGCCTCACAATGTAAGTCATTGAAATCGCACTATTTATTTTGGCGAGCGCATGGTTTAATACTGTAAAAGCCTTCACTCTTCGGTCGTAACCAGCACGGCTTCTCCGAGCAGGAAGAAGAGCAGCAGCGGCGCCCATGCCGCCAGCACCGGCGGATAGACGCCGAGATTGCCCATCGACAGCGCGAAATTGTCCGCGACGAAGAAAGTGAAGCCAAGCGCCATGCCCGCCACCGCGCGGACGAACAGCTTGCCCGAACGCGCGATGCCGAACGCCGCGACCGATCCCAGCAACGGCATCAGCAACGCGGAGAGCGGCCCGGTGATCTTGTGCCACAGCGCGCCTTCCAGCGCCGCGACCGGCCGTCCCGCCGCGCTCAGCGTCGCGATGGCATCCTGGAGTTCCCAGAAGGAAAGCGCATCGGCATTGACCGAGGAAAGCGTGAACTGGTCCGGGCGAATGCCTTCGCCCGCGCGGATATCGCCCAGGTCCCGGCTGATCCCGCGCACCACGTCGAAGCCGGACGCATCCTTGAGGAGCCAGCCATTATCCACATAGCGCCCGCTCGGCGCATGGATGACGGAGATGAGATTGTCGCCATGCCGGTCGTAGATGCTGATATCGGTCAGCGTGATGTCGCTGCCCTGGCCACTGATGGTCTCGGCGCGGATCAGGTCCTCGCCATCGCGCACCCAGACATTGGACTTGGTGCCCCTGTCGACCGGGATCGGACCGAATTTGGCATCCTCCCAGGCGCTGAGCGTCGCCGTCGCGCGCACCACCACCCGCTCGTTGAAGACGAAGCTGATGGCCGCCGTCGCCAGCGAGACGATCATCAGCGGCGCCAGGATCTGGTGGGCGGAGAGCCCGCCCGCCTTCATCGCCACCACCTCGCTGTTGGCATTGAGCTGGGTCAGTGTCACCAGCGCGCCGAGCAGGATGGAGAAGGGCAGGAAGCGCGAGATGATCTGCGGCATGCGCAGGCTCACATAGCGCCACAGCTCCGCGTCGCTATTGCCTTCATGAGCGAGGACCCGCCCGGCCTCGGAGAGCAGGTCGAGCATCTGCAGCACCAGCACCAGCATGGCGAGCATCGCGAAGCAGCGCCACAGGAAGGTCTTGCCCACATAAAGGGCGAGCGCGCGGGAGGGGAAGAAACTGCCCATCGCCTAGCTCTCGCCCATCTGCAAGCGCCGCCGCCGGCCGAGCTTGCGAACCAGCACCATGACAAGCCGCATGGCGCGCGCGAACTGCCGCTCGATCGCGCCGATCGGCTGGCCGCCCGGCACATAAGCCACCTGATAATACATCCAGGCGATCAGTGCGCCGGCAAGCACGAACGGCCCCCAGAGCGCCAGGAAGGGATCGACCTTGCCGAGCGATCCCACAGACTGCGCATATTGGTTGATCTTGTGATAGGTCACGATGAAGATGATGGAGAGGAAGACGCCCAGCGCCGAGGTGGACCGCTTGGGTGGAATGGCGAAGGCGACGGCCGCCAGGGGCAGCAGAAACATCATCGCCACCTCGACCACCCGATAGTTGAAGTTGGACCAGGCGCGCGCCTTCTCGATCGGCGTCGTCTCGTCGGAGAGGCCGGATTTCAGCAGCTCGTGCAGGCTCAATTCCACGTCTCCATCGCCACGCGTGCGGAAGGCCTCCATCTTGGGGAGGTCGATGGGCAGATCGTGGCTCGAGAAGCTGAGGATGCGCGGCTGCTTGAAGTCGGGCGCATCATGCACCAGCACGCCGTCGGAGAGGCGCAGGATGATGGTGTCGGGATCGTCGGTTGCCAGGAACTGGCCGCGCGCCGCCGTCGCGGCGAGCGACTGCTTCTTCTCGTCCTGCACGCGCACGAAGATGCCGGAAAGCTTGCGTCCCTCATCCTCGCTCTTCTCGATGCGCACGGTGAAGTCGTTGCTGAGGCTTGTGAACTCCCCGATCTTGATCGAGGCGCCCAGCGCCCCGGAGCGCAGTTCGAAACGCAATCGCTCATAGGCATATTTGCTGTGCGGCTGGATGTAGCCCACGATCGCCAGGTTGAGGATGGCGAGGCCCAGCGCATACATGTAAGGCACCTTGAGCAGGCGCGTGTAGCTCAGGCCCACGCTGCGAAAGATGTCGAGTTCGGAGGAAAGGGCGAGCTTCCTGAAGGCGAGCAGGACGCCGAGCATGAGGCCGATGGGAATGCCAAGGCCCAGATATTCAGGCAGCAGATTGGCGAGCATCTTCCACACGGCGCTGACCGGGCCGCCTTCGGTCGCCACGAAATCGAACAGGCGCCGCATGCGGTCCAGCACCAGCAGCATGGCGGCGATGAACAGGCTGGAGAGCAGCGGGACGGCAATGAGCCGCGCCATATATCGATCCGCTGCGGTCAGCATAACGTCCCTTGTCGCCACGCCATGGTGCCCCGCGAGGCGCCCGGCCCGATGCGCCCCGCGTTAAGGCCCTTGGCCCGCGCCCGCAACCTTTCTGTGCTGTACAGAGTCAATGCAGCGGCGGCACGAGCCGGCCCTGCCGTGAGTGCCGCAGGGCATTTTCGATCGCACTGGCGAGTTGCGCCTGAGTAAAGGGCTTGCGCAGGATGGGCGCGCCGGACATCTGCGCCACATCCTCGCTGTCGCCGGCGAAACCGGTGACGAAGATGATCGGCTTGGCGAGCTGGGTGCTGGCAAGCGCGGCGATCATCTCAGGACCCGTCATGTCCGGCATCAGCACGTCGGAGAGGATGAGCGCCGTCTCCGGATGCCGGGCCAGCAGGCCCGCCGCCTTGTGCGGATGATTGCAGGAAAGACCGCGATAGCCCAGTGCCGCAAGGCCCGCGAGCGTCGCGCGCAACACGCGCGGATCGTCCTCCACCACGAGCACCAGATCGCCGCGCCGGTCCGGCTGTTCACTAGGGTCGCCCGGCTCCTCCAGCGCGGGAGCATGAGCGACGCTGCCGACGCGATCCCCTCGCGCGACATCTTCCGCCTCCGGCATCGGCAGGCCTTCCCGGCGCGGCAGCAGCATGCGGACGGTGGCGCCCTGGTCCGGCGCGGACTGTATGTCGATCTCGCCGCCCGAGGCGCGGACGAACGAGAAGATGGTGCTCAGTCCCAGCCCCGTTCCCTTGCCCACCGGCTTGGTCGTGAAGAAGGGCTCGAAGGCGCGCTCGATCACCTCTGGCGCCATGCCGCAGCCGGTGTCCGTCACGCCGATGCACACATATTCGCCCGCCCGGCACTGGCCGATCTCGTGCTCCGCCAGTGTCATCGGCCGGGTCGTGATGGTCAGCGTGCCCCGCCCGCCCATGGCATCGCGGGCATTGATGGCAAGATTGAGAATGGCATTTTCGAGCTGCGCCGGATCGACCCAGACGGCCCATCCGCCCGCATCGAGATCGAGCTGGACAGTGAGGCGGTCGTCGGTCGCCCGGTCGATCAGTGGGTGCATGCCGTCCACCAGTACGTCGATCGCCACGCGGCGCACGCCGGTGGGGCTGGGCCGCGCAAAGGCGAGCAGGCGCGATGTCAGCGTGGCCGCCCGATCGGCGCCTTCCATCGCTGCCTTCAGGTGGCGCCGCGCCTTGGCGGGATCGCGGCCGAGCGCGCGGCTGGCCAATTCCACGCCACTGACGATCACTGCGAGCATATTGTTGAAATCGTGCGCGATACCACCCGTAAGCTTGCCGATCGCCTCCATCTTCTGAAGCTGGCGCACATTCTGCTCGGCGCGCTCGCGCTCGCTCATCTCTCGGCGAAGCTGGGCGTTGGCCTGCTGCAACTCCTCCGTTCGCTGCTGCACGGCGGCCTCCAGCCCGTCGACGCGCGCGGCCTCCGCAAGCGCCAGGCGCCGCTCGAACAACCGCTCGCGTGCTGCGCCATAAGCGAACCAGAGCGCCAGCAGCGCGGCCGCGAGCAATGCGACTCCCATCATGATGTAGCTGCTGTTGACGCGGCTCATCTGCAATTCCGAGCGGCTGACGATGTCGCTCCGACGGGCCAGTTCTTCGCGCTCATGCGCAATGGCGCGCTTGAGCGCATCCTTCACTGCGGTCACCGTCGGCGCCTTGCCGGCCGCATAGAAGCGGCCGAGCGCGCCCAGGCGCTGCTTGTAGGTGGTGCGCAGCGCGATGTCGTTCAGTGTCTTGCCGCGCTCGGTAATGGCCTCACGCAGGGCTTTCACATTCTCCTGCTGCTCGGCGCTGTCGCGCGTGGCGCGGTCGAGCGCAGTGACCTCAGCCAGTGCCGTGCGCCATTCGGCCTGGAACTGGCGGCCGATCGTCTTGTCTAGGCTGACCACATAGCGCGCGAGCAGCACCTCGGCATTGGCGAGAGTGCCTTCGAGCTGCTCGGCGAGCATCATGACCTCGAAGCTGTGCTGCTGTCGGGCGATCGCACGGTCGCGCTCCTCGCCCGCCTTGGCCGCCAGGAACAGGATGAGCCCCAGCGCGCCGGCGAGCAGCACCGCCAGCATGAGCGGAACCGTGCGCCACCAGGGAGGTGGCTCGCTCAATGTCTCAGAGGCTTCCCGCCCGCCTGCCATGCCCGCAGTCTACGCCATGCCATCGCTACTTTGGAGCCCCAACCGGCGGCGAAACATCGTCCTGCCCCCATTTTAGGGCATTTCAACCGGCGATTGCCCCCGTGAGACGACCGGCGGCGGCGAACATCTCGATGATCTGCCCCACCTGCTCGCTCGAATGCTCCGCACAGAGGGAGCAACGCAGCAGGAAGGTGCCCGCCGGAGTCGCAGGCGGCCGGGCCATATTCACATAGAGGCCCAGCTCCAGCAGGGCCTGCCACATCGCCACGGCCTGGGTCTGGTCGGTGAGGATGACGGCGATGATCGCCGACTGCGGCCGCTCGGTGCCCAGCCTGAAGCCGAGATCGGTGAGTCCCTTGTGCAGCCGCTGGCTGTTCTCCCACAGATGCGCGCGCTTGTCGGCCGCGTGCATGAGCTTGCGGATCGATGCGGCGGCGGTCGCCACCACGCTCGGCGGCAGCGAGGCCGTGAACACATAGGGCCGGCAGACGAGGCGCAGCACCTCGAATTTGGGATGGTTGGAGACGCAGAAGCCGCCCACCGTGCCGACCGACTTGGAGAAGGTGCCGACCACGAAGTCGATCTCGCTCTCGACGCCCTGCTCCTCATAGACGCCCCGGCCGTTCTTGCCGAAGAAGCCCATGCCGTGCGCCTCATCGTCGAGGATCATGCAATTGGGATGCTTGCGGATCGCCGCCACCATCTCCGGCAGGGGCGCCACATCGCCCAGCATCGAATAGACGCCCTCCAGCACGACGAGCTTCTGGGCCTCGGCAGGGAGCCGGCCCAGACGCTTGTCGAGGTCCTCCACGCTGTTGTGGCGGAAGCGCACGATCTCGGCATTGCCCAGATAGCAGCCGTCATAGATGCTCGCATGGCTGTCGGCATCCAGAATGATATAGTCGCCCTTGCCGGCCAATGTGGAGATCATGCCCAGATTGGCCTGATAGCCGGTCGAGAAGACCATGGCATGCTCGGTGCCGTAGAAGGCCTTGAGCGCGTCCTCGCACTCCTTATGGCCCTGATAGGTGCCGTTGAGCACGCGCGAGCCGGTGGTGCCGGAACCGAATTCCTCAAGCGCCGTCTTGCCCGCCGCGATCACGTCCGGATCGAAGGTCATGCCCATATAATTGTAGGTGCCGAGCAGGATCGTCTCCTTGCCCTTGATGATCGCGCGCGTGGGCGAGAGTACCTTGTCCATGACGATGGCGAAGGGATCGCGCACGCCCGTCGCCAGCAGCGCCTCGCGCTCGGCGATCAAGGGATCGAACTTGGAGAGCAGGTCCGCCGTTTCTCCCGAAAGGCGCAGCGAGGCGGCGTTCGCGTCGGCCATCGGTTCAGCCTTCCTTCCGCAGCTTCAGCACGGCATCGACGAGTTGGCCGACGGTCTCGATCTCGGCCTGCATGTTCATGGTGATGATGATGTCGAACTCGTCCTCGATCGCCGCCACGAAATCCATGACGGTGAGGCTGTCCCACTCCAGGTCGCCGGCGAATGTCGTGCTCTCGGCGAGCGCGACGCCCTTTTTGTTGAAGGGTTCGATCTGGGCGGAAACGGTCTCGAAGACGGCCTGACGGTCGGACATGAGGTGCGGACTTCCTGTGCTCTGATTTGATGGCGTGGCGCAGCGCATGCGCCTTTGCAGCCGCCTATGGCAAGCGAATAAGGCGGGATTCGGGCATGGACGTCGACAAGGCGTGACGGGCGACGCGGTCGCGCGGGCCAAGGTTCTTCCCGATCGGTGATCGAACTGTCTTCACGACTGTGCGCGAAACTGGCGCCTTCAGCTGCGGATCAACCCTGCCGCACGATAGGCTTCGGCCGTCTCCATGAGGCCTTGCTCGGTCTCGATCGCCGGTTTCCAGATCGCCTCGGGCACGTGCATCGCCGGGCGGGCAGTCCAGTCGGCATGGCAGAAATAAGAAGCGCGGTCGGGCGTCAGGCGGGCGCGGTCGCGGCGCAGCAGCCGGTCGAGCCGCGCGCCGATCTTGACGAGGGTGGCAGGCATGTTGACGGCAAGGACGCCACCGCGTCCCACCGCGCGGCCGATCGCCCTGGCGAGCGTCTTGTGCGTCCAGCCGCCATGGCGGCCATCGTCCGCTTCGTAGATTTCGCGGTGGGTGGCATGGTCCTGCGTGCGTGCCAGCGTCACCAGCAGGCCGGCGAGATCGTCGGCATGGATGACGGAGAGGCGACCCTCGGGCGGCAGCAGGACGAAGCCGAGCCGCGCCATCTGGAACAGCTCCAGGAACTCGGCATCGTGCGGCCCATAGATGGCGGGCGGGCGCACCATCGTCCAGTCGAGGCCACTGCCCGCGACATGGCGCTCGGCCTCCGCCTTGGACCAGCCATAATCGGAAAGCTGCGGCTCGCGCGCCGCGAGGCTGGAGACATGGACGAGCCGGCGCACGCCCGTCTTCTTCATGGCGGCGATGAGCGCAGCCGTGCCATGGGAATTGCAGGCCTCGAAGGCGGCGCGGTCGGGCGCGTTGACCATGCCGGCGATGTGCAGCACCGCATCGGCGCCATCGACGAGCCGTACCAGCGCGTCATGGTCCTCCAGCGTGCCGATCACCCACTCCACACCCTCGCGGACCGGCTGCGGACGGCGGGCGAGCGCGCGGACCATATGGCCCTGCGCCAGCGCATGGGCCAGCACCGCCTTGCCGACGAAGCCGGTCGCGCCCGTGATGGCGATCCGGCTCAGAGCAGCACCATATGGTCGCGGTGGACGATGGCCGCGCGCGGGGACCCGCCGAGCAATGCGGCGACATCCTCGCTGCGCTTGCCGATGATCCGCTCAGCGTCGGCGCTGTCATATTGGGCGAGGCCGCGCGCGATGACCGTGCCGTCGGGCGCGGAAATGTCGATGACGTCACCACGCGCATAGCTTCCGCTTGTGGCGGTGATGCCCGCCGGGAGCAGGCTGCGCCCCTGTCGCAGCGCATTGGCTGCGCCCTCGTCCACCGTGAGCCGACCCTTGACGGTAAGCCGCCCGGCCAGCCAGTCCTTGCGCGCGCCGCGCCGGGCGGCGGCCTTGAAGATGGTGCCTCGGCCGCTTTGCGCCCATGCCCCCAGCGGCGCGTCAACCCGGCCGGAGATGATGGCGAGATGTGCGCCCGCGCCGGTTGCGATCTGCGCGGCCTGCAGCTTGGAGATCATGCCGCCCGACCCCATGCCCGAGGCACTGTTGCCATCGCCCATCGCCATGGTGCGCGCATCGAGCGTCTCGACCAGCGGCACCAGCGTCGCATTGGGGTCGCTGTGCGGATTGGCGGTGTAGAGCCCGTCGATGTCGGAGAGCAGCACGACCGCGTCCGCCCGTGCCGCCTGGCCGATGCGCGCGGCGAGCCGGTCATTGTCGCCGAAGCGAATCTCCTCGGTTGCGACGCTGTCATTCTCGTTGACGACCGGGATCACGCCGAGGCCGATCAGCCGGTCGAGCGTGGCGGATGCATTCAAGTAGCGCCGCCTGTCTTCGAGATCGCCGAGCGTCACCAGCATCTGGGCGGCAGCGATGCCATGGCCCGCCAGCAAGTCCGCCCACACCTGGCTCAGCGCGATCTGGCCCACGGCGGCGGCGGCCTGCGCATCTTCCAGTGTCGCCCGTCCGCCCTTGGTGAGGCCCAGGCGGCGCGCGCCGAGTGCGATCGAGCCGGAAGACACCACGACGATCTGTTGCCCCGCCGCGCGACGTGCCGCGAGTTCGTCGACAAGGCTCGCCAGCCAGTCACGCCGCACCGCGCCGTCCTTCGCGACGAGCAGCGCCGAGCCGACCTTGACAATGAGGCGCTTGATCCGCGCGGGCGGGAAGCCGGTGAGCGGGTTCGTCACGATCGACATCACGAATGATAATGCAGGAAAGAGAGCATCAGATCGGCGACCATGGCTTGTCCGCCTCCAAGGCGCCTGCTTCCTCAGCCTCGGCTGTCTTCGCCGCGCCCAGCAGCTCGATTACGGCATCGAGCAATTGCTCCACGCCTTCGCCGGTCGCACCGGAGATGAGATAAGGCTTGCCTGCCTTGCGCCGCTTGAACGACTTGGCGATGTCCTCCATCAGCTCAGGGCCGAGCAGGTCGCCCTTGTTGAGCGCCAGGATCTGCGGCTTCTCGTCGAGCCCGGCGCCATAGGCCTCCAGCTCGCCCTGGACGACCTTCCAGGCTTTGACGGGATCATCGCCGGTCGCGTCGACCAGATGGATAAGCACGCCGCAGCGCTCGATATGTCCAAGGAACCTGTCGCCGATGCCGGCGCCTTCCGCCGCGCCCTCGATAAGGCCGGGAATGTCCGCCAGGACGAACTCGCGGCCCTTGTGCAGCACCACGCCCAGCTGCGGCTTGGTGGTGGTGAAGGGATAGTCGCCCACCTTCGCCTTGGTATTGGTCACCTGGTTGATGAAGGTCGACTTGCCGGCATTGGGCAGGCCCACAAGACCCACGTCCGCCAGCAGCTTGAGGCGCAGCCAGACCCACATCTCCTCGCCCGGCCAGCCGGTGCCGTGCTGGCGCGGCGCGCGGTTGGTGGACGTCTTGTAGCTTGCATTGCCGCGCCCCCCGTCGCCGCCGCGCAGCAGCAACTGCCGCTGCCCGACCTGCGTAAAGTCCGCGAGGATCGTCCCTTCCTCGTCGTCGGCGATCACCTGCGTGCCGACCGGCACCTTGACGACCAGATCCTGCCCGCCCGCGCCGGTGCGGTTCTTGCCCGCGCCCGGCGTGCCGCGCGGCGCCTTGAAATGCTGGGCATAGCGGAAGTCGATGAGCGTA